>DBMS01000326.1:0-1345 GCA_002297665.1 Holophagaceae bacterium UBA692
GGGCCCTGCTGCCCCGGGCCGGGAGCGGCCCCGGGAGCCCGGGGCGGCTCCCCCAGCTCAGGCCCCTCCTGCGCGCCGCCGGGAGCGAACGGCGTCCCGCCCCGGGGGAGACCGCCCGGGTCTGGCTCACGCGCCTGGGAACCCTTCGCCCCGACCGCTCCGCCCAGCTGGAGGCCCTGGCCCGGGAAGCGGACGCCGTGGCCTACGGCGGAGGGGAGGCCTCGGGCCTGGCCCGCCTCGCCCGGGAGGAAGCCAAGGCCTGGAGGCGGAACGGGCGGATGTGGTAAAATTTTTCAATTGAGGTAAATTTTTTATGCATAGCCCCGTCCCCGCCGACATCGACATCGCCCGCCGCGCCACCATGCTGCCCATCGGGGAGCTCGCCGCCCGGCTCGGGATCCCCGAGCCCGACCTGGAGCCCATCGGGCGCACCAAGGCCAAGATCAGCCTGGACCTCTACCGCCGCCTCCGGGGCGGCCCCCAGGGCAAGCTCGTCCTGGTCACCGCCATCACCCCCACGCCCGCGGGGGAAGGGAAGACCACCACCACCGTGGGTCTCACCGACGCGCTGGCGCGCCTGGGAAGGAAGGCGATGCTCTGCATCCGCGAGCCCTCCCTGGGCCCCTGCTTCGGCATCAAGGGCGGCGCCGCCGGCGGGGGCTACGCGCAGGTGGTGCCCATGGAGGACATCAACCTGCATTTCACGGGGGACTTCCACGCCATCGGCGTGGCCCACAACCTGCTCTCGGCGGTCATCGACAACCACCTGGCCTCCGGCAACGCCCTGGACATCGATCCCGGACGGGTGGTGTGGCGGCGCGTGGTGGACATGAACGACCGGGCCCTGCGCCAGATCGTGGTGGGGCTGGGGGGCACGGCCAACGGCGCCCCGCGCGAGACCGGCTACGACATCACGGTGGCCTCCGAGGTGATGGCCGTGTTCTGCCTTTCCGAAAGCCTCCACGAGCTCAAGGAGCGCCTGGGCCGCATGATCGTGGCCTACACCCGGGACCGGCGGCCCGTGCTGGCCTCCCAGCTCAAGGTCCACGGCGCCATGGCGGCCCTCCTCAAGGACGCAATCAAGCCCAACCTGGTGCAGACGCTGGAGAACAACCCCGCCCTGGTGCACGGGGGACCCTTCGCCAACATCGCCCACGGCTGCAACAGCCTGATCGCCACCCGAATGGCCTTGGGCCTCGCGGACTTCGTCGTCACCGAGGCCGGCTTCGGCGCGGACCTGGGCGCCGAGAAGTTCCTGGACATCATGTGCCGCCAGTCGGGGCTCGTGCCCGACGCCGTGGTCCTGGTGGCCACCGTGCGCGCCCTCAAGATGCACGGCGGCGTG
>DBMS01000326.1:1413-7476 GCA_002297665.1 Holophagaceae bacterium UBA692
CCGGTGGTGGTGGCCGTCAACCACTTCACCGCCGACCTCCCCGAGGAGACCGCCGCCATCGTGGAGGCCTGCGCCGCCCTGGGCGTGAAGGCCGTGCGGGCCGACCACTGGGCCCGGGGCGGCGAAGGCGCGGTGGACCTGGCCGGGGAGGTCCTCGCCCTCGCCCGCGGGCCGCGGCCGTCCCTGGCCTTCACCTATCCCGCCGAGCTGGGGCTGTGGGAGAAGGTCCGCGCCGTGGCCCGCCGCATCTACGGCGCCGCCGACATCAAGGGCGACGCCAAGGTGCTCAAGGCCTTCGCGGACCTGGAGGCCGCGGGCTTCGGCAACCTGCCGGTATGCCTGGCCAAGACCCAGTATTCCTTCTCCACGGATCCCCAGCTCCGGGGCCGGCCCGAGGGGTTCACGCTGGCCGTTCGGGACGTGCGGGTGTCGGCGGGCGCGGGCTTCGTGGTGGTCCTCACGGGGGACATCATGACCATGCCCGGGCTCCCGAAGGTTCCCGCGGCCGAGCTCATCGACATCGACGAGGACGGGAACATCACCGGCCTTTCCTGAAGCCTCACTTCAGGTGGGACCTCGCCGCCAGGACCCAGTCCTTGAGCTGCGCGCCGGGCATGGGCCGGCCCAGGAAGTAGCCCTGGCCCCGGTCGCAGCCGAGGGCCTTGAGGGCGTCCCACTGCGCCTGGGTCTCGATGCCCTCGGCCACGGAGGTCAGGCGCAGGTCCTTGGCCATGCGGATCATGTTCCGGGCCAGGATGGCGTGGCGCTCGGAGCCGGGCAGCCCCCGGGTGATGGACTGGTCCACCTTGAGCTCGGTGAAGGGGATCCGCTCCAGCTGCTCGAAGGTGGCGAAGCCCGTGCCGAAGTCGTCGATGCTCAGGCCGAAGCCCCGCATGCGCAGGCGGTTCAGGTTGGAGAGCGTGTGGCCCAGGTTGGACACGGAGGCCGATTCGGTCATCTCGAAGACCAGGAACCGGGGGGGCAGGTCCAGCTCGGCCACCTTGGCCAGGATGCGGTCCGCGAACGCGGGTTCGCTCAGGGACTGGGCGGAGAGGTTCACCGACACCTCCACCTTGAGCCCGCGGGTGTTCCACCCCTGCCATTGCCTCGCCACGAACTCCAGGACGTGGAGCGTGAGCCCCGACATGAGGTCGGGGTCCGCCTCGGCCTGGGGCAGGAAGGCGCCGGGCCCCAGCATCCCCGACCGCGGGTGGCGCCACCGGACGAGGGCCTCCACGCCCTTCAGGTGGGCGCCCTGGAAGGTGACCTGGGGCTGGAAGAAGCAGAGGAACTCACCGTCCCGGAGCCCCTTGCGGATCTCGTCCAGGCCGATTTCGCCCTGCGGGGCGGGCGCGGGCGCGGACCGGCCCAGGAAGGGCGGGCCCGAAAGCACCTTGGCCAGGTCCTCCCGGAAGATCGGCTTCTGGACGAAGCCCGCCACCGGCAGCCCGAAGGTCGCGGCCATGAGGCGCACGGAGCGGAGGACGTTCTGCTCCTGGGAACTGACGATGATCAGCTCCGGGCGGTAGCCCCGGGAGGCCATCTCCCCGATGAACGTCACGCCGTCCATGCCCGGCATCTCCAGGTCCGTGAGGATCAGGTCGATGACCGGCGCGCGCTCCAGCTGGGCCAGGGCCTCCAGGCCGTTGGCGGCCTCCAGGGGCGCCGGGGCCCCCAGCTCGACGACCAGGCCGGCCAGGTGGGTGCGCTGGATGACGCTGTCCTCCACCACCATCACCACGCGGCCCGCGAGGGGTAGGGACACGGAAGCCGGGGTCGGATCGGTCACGCTGGAATCCTGGGCATGGGGACGGGTCGTTGTCCAACTCTACCAGGACCGCCGCCGGCATGGAAACGTCCAACCCTGTGCGCCCCCGTTAATTGAGCGCGCCAGCCTGCGCGCGTTCCTCCAGCCGCACCGGCCCCGGCTCCCGGGGCACCGTGAGGATCCAGAGGCGGTCGTACGCGCGGATCTCGGGGAAGAAGCCCTTGAAGCCCAGGGCCCCCGCCAGGGTGGCCAGGGTGTCGGAGTGGCCGCAGATGACGACGGTCCTGCCCTTCCAGTTCTCCAGCACCTCCTGGCCCACCGAGGCCTCCTCGCCCCGCAGCCGGATCTCCGGGACCAGCCCCAGCCGCCCTGCCAGGGGCGCCACGGTCTGCCGGGTGCGCCAGACGTCGGTGGCGAAGATGGCCGCGGGCCGGAAGGCGGCCAGCTCCACCGCCAGGTCCTCGGCGCGCCGTAGCCCCCGGGAGGACAGGAGGGCGTTGGCTGACCGCGCGCCCTTCTCCGCGTGGTGGACCAGCACCACGACGGTGTCCTGCGCCAGGAGGGCGGCCGATGCGATCAGGGCGAGGAGGAAGGCCTTCACGGCTCCCTCTCCAGCATCCCGAACCGCGCGACGATGCGCTTCTCCCCCTCCTGGAAGCGAATGGTGTAGGTGAGCATGTCACCGCTGCCCGAGGCGGCGGTGATGACCCCCCTGCCGAAGCGGGGGCTCAGCACCCGCGTGCCCTTGGGCCAGCTGCCCGCGGGGGGATGGGGCGGCTCCACGGGCGCCGCCGCCTCGGGCGGGGCGGGCGCGGATTCGGGTTCGCCGCCCGGCCCGCGGACGCGGTCGAAGAAGCTGCGGATCCGCCCCAGTTCCGAGGCCACGGTGGTGCCACCGCCACCGGCGGGGCGCTGGGACGGGAAGGTGCCCTGGCCGGAGCGGTACAGCTCCGTGCCCCAGCGGATGGGCGTCTCCAGGCCCTCCTCGGGCAGCTCGCGCAGGAACCGGCTGGGCATGCCCAGCATCTCCTGGCCCATGGCCCGGCGCCGCCGCGCGGCGGTGAGGTAGAGCTTGTTCTGGGCCCGGGTGATGGCCACGTAGAAGAGCCGGCGCTCCTCCTCCAGGCCGTCCTCGGCTTCCCGGGCGTTGCGGTTGGGAAAGACGTCCTCCTCCAGGCCCACCATGAACACCACCGGGAACTCCAGCCCCTTGGCGCAGTGGATGGTCATGAGGGAGAGGAGCGAAGCCTCCTCCAGCTCGTCCGAATCCGAAGCCAGGGTCACCCGGTCCAGGAATTCCGCCAGCCGCAGGCCCAGGCCCTCCGCCTCGGCCGCGGCGGAGACGAACTCCTCGAGGTTGCGCAGGCGGCCTTCGGCCTCCAGGGTGGCCTCCTCCTCCAGCATCTGGACGTAGCCCGATTCCGCCAGGATCCAGCGCACGAGGCCCGAGAGGCTGAGGTGCCTGGACTCGTCCGCGGCCCGCTGGAACAGGTCGACGTACCGGACCAGTTCGCGCTGGGCACGCCCCTTGAGTTCGCCCGCGCGCAGCAGGGCCGCGGTGGCCTGCAGGGCGGTGCCGCCGTCGGGTATCGCGGCCTCGATGCGGGCCAGGGTCGTGGCGCCCACGCCCCGGGTGGGGGAGTTCACCGAACGCCGGAAGCTCACCAGGTCGAAGGGATTGCACACCAGGCGCAGGTAGGCCAGCAGGTCCTTGACCTCCTGGCGCTCGTAGAACTTCACGCCGCCCACGAGCTTGTAGGGCATGTTCTGGGCCCGCAGCGCCTCTTCCAGCTGCCGGGACTGCCAGTTGGCGCGGTAGAGCACCGCCATGCGCGCATCGGGGAACCGCAGCCGCTCCTGCCGGATGCGGTCCGCCACGTACTCCGCCTCCTGGCGCCCCTCGTCCAGGAGCTTGAAGGTGATGCGCTCCCCCATGCCCAGGTCCGTCCAGAGGGTCTTGCCCAGGCGCTGGGTGTTGTTGGCGATGACGGTGCTGGCGGCGTCCAGGATCAGCTGGGTGGACCGGTAGTTCTGCTCCAGCTTGATCTGGGTCGCGTGGGGGAAATCGGCCTGGAAGTCCAGGATGTTCTTGATGTCGGCGCCCCGCCACTTGTAGATGCTCTGGTCCTCGTCGCCCACCACGCACAGGTTCTGGTGCTTCCGGGCCAGGTGCTGGACCATCAGGTACTGGGCCCGGTTCGTGTCCTGGTACTCGTCCACCAGGATGTAGCGGAAGCGGTCCGCGTAGGCGGCCTGCACCTCCGGGTCCCGCAGGAACCGCTCCGTGTGCAGCAGGAGGTCGTCGAAATCGCAGGCCTTGTGGCTCCTCAGCCCGTCCTGGTAGCCCTTGTAGGCCTCCAGCACCTTGCGGGTCCAGGGGTCCAGGGCCTCCTCCATGGCCTCCGCGGGGAGCAGGCACCGGTTCTTGAAGTCGGAGATCACCTCCAGGACCTTCTTGGGGTGGAACTGCTTCTCGGGCAGCTTCAGGTCGGCCAGCACCTGCTTGACGAGGCTCCGCTGGTCGGAGGGGTCGAAGATCACGAAATCCCGCCCCACGGGGGTGCGGTCCCCTTCCCTGCGCAGGATGCGGGTGCAGAAGCTGTGGAACGTGCTCACCCAGAGCTGCTCGGCGGGGACGTGCACCATGCGCTGCACCCGCTCGGCCATCTCGCCCGCGGCCTTGTTGGTGAACGTCATGGCCAGGATGGAGGCCGGGCGCACCCCCACCTCCTCGATGAGCCAGGCGATGCGCCGGGTGATGACGGTCGTCTTCCCCGAGCCGGCCCCCGCAAGGATCAGGAGGGGGCCGTCCACGTGGGTCACGGCCTCCTTCTGGGGGTCGTTGAGGTTTCTTAGAAGGGGATGGTCGGGTGAAAACTCAGGCATTTTAGGAGTCTAGCAGCCGTTGCGAAGCTCCAGCTTCGCGGCGGCGGCTTGTGCCCGGCAGGGACCCCAACCCCAACGGTACCTTTCGGTGCCAGGGCCCTACCTGCGGGGCGTCCACATGGGGTGTTCGAAGCTCAGGTAGAAGAACACGGACCTCTCCCCCTTGCTGGGGCCCACGCCGATGGGAAAGGCCAGACCCGGCACGATCTGGAGGCCGTTCCTGAAATTGAGGGCGAAGCGCACCCCGGGACTCACGAAGAAGGCGTCCACCCTCCCCTTGCGGCCGGGCCCGGCCACGGTCTCGCCGCTGGAGAAGGCGAATTCGAGCATGGCGTTGGCGTTGGGCCTGGCGAGCCAGATGAAGCTCTGCCCCATGGACCAGGCCGTGAGGTCGGCCTTGTCGCCGGCGGCGTTGCGGGCGCCGGGGGTCCAGGTGGCGCCCAGGTTCCAGTGGGTGACCCAGGACGAACCGAGCACCACGCTCACGGGCAGGAAGGCCTGGTAGCCCACGGCTCCGTTGCCCCGCAGCTGCCGCTCGTCGCCGGTGGGCAGCACCAGCGAGAACCTCGGGGACGCGGCCACCGCCGAGTCGCCGTCCCCGAGGAGCTGGTAGCGGTAGTTGATGAGCACGTCCCCCAGAGCCGAGCGCCCGTCGGGCGAATCCTGGATCCGCTGGTACGGCAGGGTGTAGCTCAGCTGGTGGGTGATCTCCGGGACCGGCCATTCCTGGGTGAAGGTGTAGAGCCAGTCCCGCGTCACCCGGTTCCGGCTGAAGGTGCTGATGTGCTGGACCACACCGGCTTCCTGGTTGTAGGCCTCCTCCACCAGGAAGGAATTGTCCTGGATGGGCTTGGGGCCCTCCTCGGCGCGGGCGACCGCGGCGGCGGCCAGGAAGAGCCCTAGGATCGGGGCCATGGCATGTCTCATTCGTTCCCCCGGGTTTTCGGTTCCCCGATTCTACTGGATCCGGGAAGCGGCCAGGTCGATGGTGCCCCCACCCGGGGTCGAACCGGGATTCCATTGCTGGAGGGCGATTTTAAGTCGCCTGCGTCTGCCATTCCGCCATGGGGGCCTTGCTCTGGCTCCAGTCTAGCGGGGCGGAAGGGGTCCGGGCCACTCCTCCCGGCGCCCTCCGGGCGAAAGGCCGCGGCGTCAGAACGCGATCCCCAGCCCCGCCATGCGCCCGCGCAGCAGCCCGTGGAGATCCTCCACCTGCCGGCGCACCGCCGGGGCCATGCGCCGCTTCGTGGGCGCCAGGCCCCAGCGGAGCCGGCAGGGCGAACCGAAGTAGACCCCGTCCACGAAGCTGCTGGCCAGCACCTCCCGGCCCGCCAGGAGCGCGGGGAGCGTGAGCACGATGGAGGAGAGGGCGGGCCCGATGTAGGGCAGGAAGCCCAGGTCCCTCACCC
>DBMS01000326.1:7550-8287 GCA_002297665.1 Holophagaceae bacterium UBA692
GGGCACGCCCGTGCGGGCCACGCGCTCCCCCTGCCCTTGGGCCGCGGCCTCGGCCATGGCCCGGCCCCACATCACGCCCAGGGCCAGCCCCCCCAGGCGCTCCGGGGCGAGCCCCGCGCCCACCCACGTCCCGCCGGGGGCGTTGCTGTCGTGGAAGGCGGCCTGGACCAGGACCTCCACCGGGTCCGACACGACCAGGAACAGGCCCGCGTAGCCTTCCGCATTGGCGGCTTCCAGGGCCCCCCGCAGGCAGGCCCGGTTGGGCCCGAACTGCGTGAGGCGCACTTCGCCGGTGGTGCCCAGGGGGGGCACCGCGCTGGCGGCGGCGAACAGGAAGGCGTCGCAGCGCCGCATCATCTCGGGCAGGCCCGCGGCCTGGACCCGGGGGAGCCGCGCGCTTCCGCGCCAGCCGGCCACCGCCCCCAGTTCCTGCACCATGCGCTCGAGGTTGCCCGCGTCGCAGTCGTGGAGCAGCAGGGTGCCGATGCGGGTGTGGCCNNGGGTCCATGGCCGCCAGGGCCGAGGCCGCGAGGCCTCCGACCCGGCCCAGCCCCGAGATGCCCACGGTGAAGTCCCGGGTCCGGCGCGGCCGGGCCATGGCCGCCAGGTAGCGGTCCAGCCCGGGCGCGTCGCGCAGGTAGGTCCAGTCCCGGCCGTGCCCCTTCCACAGGATTCCGGGCCCCGCCCCGGGAGGGACGCGCCCCTGGGCGATCCAGGGCTCCCGCCGGGGATCGCCG
>DBMS01000001.1:0-16105 GCA_002297665.1 Holophagaceae bacterium UBA692
GCGGCCAGCAGCGCCCCGGCGGCGGGGGCGGACGCATGGGCGGCGCCGGCAAGGGGATGGTGTCCCGCCGGGAGGACCGGGTGTGGATCCTGGTGGACGGCAAGCCCAAGGCCCTGCCCGTGAAGGCCGGCGCCAGCGACGGCATGTTCACCGAGGTCAGCGGCGAAGGCGTCACCGAAGGGATGGTGGTGCTCACCGGCGTCGAGGACCTGAAGAAGGCGGCGCAGACCGCCGCTCCCATCGGCGCTCCCGGCGGCATGCGCCGCTGACGCGGCGCGGTCCCTACCTTCCGGAGACCCGTCCATGAACGTTTACGATTTCATCAAGCTGGCGCTGTTCGCCATCACCCNNCCTCACCATGCTCGGCATCATCATCGGCGTGGGCGCGGTCATCGCCATGATCGGCATCGGCCAGGGCTCCAAGCAGGCCTCCATCGCCATCATCCAGAACATGGGCTCGAACATGCTGACCATCTTCAACGGCGGCGGGGGCTCCAACAGCGCCCGGGGCCCCATGGGCATGGGCTCGGTTCCCATCCTCCTGGAGGAGGACGCCGGCCTCATCGAGCGCGACCTCTCGGGCTCGACGGTGGTGGCGGCCACCCCCCAGGTGCGGGCCAACCGCGCCATCATCTACCAGAACAACAACACGGTCTCCACCGTGCAGGGCTCGGGCGTCCAGTTCATCCAGATCCGGGGCTGGGAGGTGCAGGAAGGGCGCTTCTTCACGGAGCAGGAGACCAAGGGCCAGGCCAAGGTCTGCGTCCTGGGAACCACCGTGCGCGACACGCTCTTTCCCAACGGCGAGGAACCCCTGGGCAAGATCATCCGGATCGCCTCCCTCCCCTTCGAGGTGGTGGGGATCCTCGAATCCAAGGGCGCCGGCATGATGGGGGACCAGGACGACCTGGTGGTCGCCCCCTACACCACCGTCATGCGCAAGATCGTCGGCACGGACCGGATCCAGAACATCCTCGTGAGCGCCCAGGAGGGCAAGGCCGACTTGGCCGAGATGGAGATCACCGCGCTCCTGCGCCAGCGGCTGCGCCTGACGCCCAAGGACGAGAACCCCTTCATGATCCGCAAGCAGGACGACTGGGTGAAGATGCAGGACCAGCAGGCCAGCGTCCTCACCACCTTCCTGGCCATGGCCGCGAGCATTTCGCTCATCGTGGGCGGCATCGGCATCTCCAACATCATGCTGGTGAGCGTCACCGAAAGGACGCGGGAGATCGGCCTGCGCCGGGCCCTGGGCGCGACCCGCCGGAGCGTGCTCATGCAGTTCCTCACCGAGGCCGTGGTGCTGTCCATCCTGGGCGGCCTGCTGGGTGTGGGCATCGCCTACCTGATCATCTGGATCCTCAAGTTCACCGCCATCCTGCCGGCCGTGGCCGAGCCCTGGGCCGTGGCCCTGGGCCTGGGCTTCTCCGGGGTGGTGGGCATCGTCGCGGGGTTCCTCCCCGCGCTCAAGGCCGCGAACCTGGATGTCATCGACGCCCTGCGGTATGAGTAGCGATCCGGACCACGATCCCTACCAGGCCCTGCGATTCCCCGAGTACCGGTGGTTCCTGGGGGGGCTCGTGGCGTTCACCATGGCCACCCAGATCCAGACGCTGGCCATGGGCTGGCAGGTCTACCACATCACCCGCGACCCCCTGTCCCTGGGGCTCATCGGGCTGGCCGAGGCCGTCCCCTTCCTGGGCCTGTGCCTCGTGGGCGGATGGGCCGCGGACCGCCGGGACCGCCGCGCCCTGACGCTCCTGTCCATGGCCGTCATGCTCCTGGGCGGCCTTCTGCTGCTGGGCATGAACCTCGGGCGCGTCCCGCGCCTGGTGTGGCCCTTCTACGCCATCCAGGCCCTGGCCGGGTTGGGCCGGGCCTTCTTCCGGCCCGCATCCCAGGCGCTGGCCACCGAGCTGGTGCCCCGGGAGGCCTACCAGAACGCCGCCACCTGGCGCAGCTCCTCGTTCCAGCTGGCCCAGGTCACCGGTCCGGCCCTGGGGGGGCTCATCTTCGGCTTCGGAAGCGCCACGCTCACGTACGGCGTGGAGGTCCTGCTCATGCTCTTCGCGCTGGGCACCCTGTCCCGGGTGGCGCCCCGGCCCCGGGTGCCGTCCCTGGCGCCCATCCTCCAGAGCCTGGGCGAGGGGGTGAGGTTCGTGTTCACCAACCGGCTGGTGCTGGGCGCCCTCAGCCTGGACCTTTTCGCGGTGCTCTTCGGCGGGGCGGTGGCGATGCTGCCCGTGTTCGCCTCGGAAATCCTGCGGGTGGGCCCCGAGGGCCTGGGGATCCTCCGGGCCGCGCCCGCCGTGGGTTCGGTGGCCATGGGCTTCTGGCAGGCGCACCATCCGCCCCGGAACCACGCCGGCAGGATCCTGCTCATTTGCGTGGGCGCCTTCGGGCTGTGCTGGGTCGGCTTCGCGCTGTCCCGCGTGTTCGCGGCCTCCCTGGTCCTCCTGGTGGCCAGCGGCGCCATGGACAGCGTGAGCATGGTGCTCCGCGGCACGCTGGTGCAGACCCGCACCCCGCCCGAGATGATGGGGCGGGTGCAGGCGGTGAACGGCTTCTTCATCGGCTCCAGCAACGAGCTGGGCAGCTTCGAATCGGGCCTGGCCGCGCGGCTCCTGGGCGTGGTGCCCTCGGTGGTCTTCGGGGGCCTGATGACCCTGGGCGTCGTGGGCGCCATCGCCTGGCGGGTTCCCGAGCTCCGCCGCCTCAGGCGCATCGCGGGCTGAAGGCGTTGATCCCGCAGGCTCCCGCGGCCACCATGGGAGGTCCCCCACCGGAGCCCCCATGACCGATGCTGCCACCAGGGATCGCGGCGCCACGGCCCTTCGGGCCCTGCGGACGTGAAGTTCGTCCCCGCCCCCCGCCTGCCCCGGCTCCCAGCCTGGGCCGTGGCCGCGGCCTTGGCCCTCGTCGCGCTGCAGGTGGCCGTGGCGCTCCTGGAACGCCGCTGGGGGGTGGAGGTGGCCCCCTGCCTCTTCAAGGGCCTCACGGGCCATCCCTGCCCCACCTGCGGGGCCACGCGGGCCGCGCTGGCCCTGGCGTCCGGCCATCCCTGGCGGGCCTTCCTCTGGAACCCGCTCCTCGTGGCCGCGGGGGCCCTGGCCGCGGCCGGATTCGCCTTCCGAGCCGCCACGGGCCTGACCCCCCGGTTCCGGTGGACCCGGCAGGGGCGCGCCCTGGCCGTGTTCGCTCTCGCCGCGGCCGTCCTCGCGAACTGGGCCTACCTCTTTCGGTCCGGGGTCTGATCCCCTGGGGGCTCCCGCGGACTGGACACAGTCCAGCGGCGGTGAGACGCCGTCGCTGTTAACCGTTCAACCCCCGATTTCGACCGTTCAGGGAAATTCGGGGGGGTCCATTTCGGCTTCGGGTAGGGTGATTCCAATCCCATTCAACCCGCTCCTTCCCTCCAGTCCTGGAATGAAGGGTGCGGAAACCGAGTTCGTAACATGATCATTCTCTTTAGTAAGCGACACATGGGGCGCCCAGGCAGGATCATTTGCGTCCTTGGACTGATCCGCGCCACGGCCCGCCACACGTTTGCAGGCCAGATGCCTTGCAATCGATCGGAGCATTCATGACACCAGGTACAAAACTCGGATCCAGGTTTGCCCTTCTGGCGTTAATGGCAATAGGGACCTTGCCCCTGGCCGCCCAGATGTTCCAGACCTCCTTCGCGGAGCAAAAGCTGGATCGAAGCCGGACTCCCGTCGTCCTCCAGGGCGCCGTCCAGGTCGAAGTACCCACGGGGGCCATCAACCTGGACATTCCCCTCGGCCCCGGCATCGGGGCCCGGGGCGCGACTTTCAGGCCTGCCCTGACCATGCGGATGTCTCCCCAGGCGAGGATTCTCCAACATGAAATCCATAACCTTCGGCCCCCTACGCAACAAGAGTTTGATTATTGGGACTGGCGATTGGCGAACCCCTGGATTCCCGACATTGAACTTCAGTACTCCCTCGCCCAGACCGAATTCGGGAGCGCCACGCTTTCGCCAGGTCACTTCAACCTCGCCATCGAGGGCCGGCCCGATGCAGAGTCGAGTTTCGAAGTCATGGGGCACGGCGGCGCTTCCGTTCGCGACGGCCTTCCGCCAGGCTTCACGCAAGCGGATGCCACGAAACTCATGACCGTTTTTGGGCTCGAGGGGTACCACGTGGGCCATGTCAAGGCCCCAGCCATCGAATACGACCTGATCCGAATCGCCTCCAACGATGACCTTGTGCTGGGCCTTTCTGTCGACTCGGATCCGGCGGCGCCGGGCAACGACGATGATCCGCAACTGCGCTACCAATTGAATCCCCTGCACAGCGGCGATTCATCGATGTGCCAGGTTCCCCGGTTCGTGGCGGTGGTGCGGAACGACATCGCCTTTCTTTTCGAGTATCTACATCCTATGTACCAGCAGATTTCCGTGGATTGGGTGAAGAAGCCCGATAATGTCCCACTCCGAGGGGCCAACTACCGGCTTGTTCGCATCATGAATCGGTTCAAGGAATACATAAAGCTGACTTATGAGTCGGCGGAATTTCCGGTGCGGTACTTCGCCGCTGAATGGTTCACCAGGGAGGATCAGGCTGCGGGGACCGGCCCGATGGTGTCCCTGGGAGCCAGATCCGCCACGTGCCCGATTCCAATCCCCGGGACCCCCTCCCTGAGGGGAGGGCAAGTGGACGGTGCTTATGAACTCGACGTGACGTACCTGAACCTCGGCGACACCGCGGCTCCCCAATTCACCCTTTGCATGGCGGGTGGGTCGCCTGGGAGGCCCGTTGGCACTCCGCAAAAGATGCCCGCAGACTTTGTGGGCATGGACGGAGACACCTGGGATGGTTGTCTCTCTCTGTTCCAACCCCTTTCCGTGACCCAGGAAATTCCGGCCCCTGCCCAGAAACTAACCTTCCGCTACGGAGATGCCCCTCGCGTGACCTGGCCGCACACGAATGACGTCATGCCAACGGTATTGACCGGGATCGATTTTCCCGGAGGTTCGACCACTTTGACCTGGGCGCCCCACACCTTCCGCCTGAATTACGCACCCTGGGTTTATTACGGCTTGACGGCGTACCAGCCTGGGCTGAGGCGGGTTCCCTCCTTCGCGTGGGGCGTCGTGGAAAGCGCGGTCCAGGACGCGGCGACCGGTCAAACCAGGTATACGGGGTATGGCCGAACCCTCCCCCAGATGAACTGGGTCACCAACGTTCCGGCGGACTACCTCTCCACCGAGGAGGAGCGGTGGGTCAGTACCGACTTCCATGTGGTCGTTTCGCATCCGGACGGCACCACGACCAAGCATATCTTCGCGTCCCCATCCATCGAAAGTGGTGGTGCCGTTGGCCCACCCGGCCTGCATGATCTTGCATTCATTAAGCATGTGGAGGTTGAGACCATCGAATCCGCGGTGGGAACCGCGGATCGTGTGACCCTGCATGACCATCTGTCGCTGATGCGCGCCGGTAACCTGACCGGAGAAACCGGCAAACTTACGGTCCCGGTGGCCACGCGGACCCGGTCCTGGGATGGCGAGACCGGCATTCAAACCTTATCCAAGAAGGGTTACAACACCACAACCATGGGTTGGGACCGCACCCGAACCCTCGTGGGAATCACCTCCAGGCCCGAAGGAATCGAGCTTGCCGATAGCGCCGAGTTCGCCGATCTTGGATCTCCCTTCTACGCCAAGGATAGTACGTCCATCCTGGAGAGCCTCCCACCGGCATGGCTGATTGGGCGGGCGATCGCGACGACCACCGCCGTCACCGATCCCTGGGGCTACAATCCCGGCCGCACGATGCCGTGGCAGGCCCCGGTGGAAACGCGTACGCTCAACACCACCACCAACCGCCTGGAAGGGAGCACGAAGGGTTCCCTGACGACCACCTACACATTCAGCTCCGAGAATTCGCCAACCCCGTCGAGCGTTCAGGTTACCTCCCCCTCCAGTTCCCTTTCCGGGTCGGCCGGCGCGGATTATTCCTACGACGAATTCGGGTTCCTCAAGGAGATCACCCGGAAAACAGACGAAGAGGTCAGGCTGGCCGTGTCCCAGACGAACGATGTTTTTGGCCGAGCAGTCGCCCAGGAAGACGCCAGCGGTCTGTCCACAGGGATCACCTGGGATGGCGCCGGACGCTTGAGGGCCCTGACGCCGCCAGGGGAAACCCCCTGGGTGTATGAAGTCCACCCGGACAACCTCGGCCTCTCCATCAAGCGCGCGCCCGGCATGGAATCCCAGCTCCGTTTCAACGCCTTCGGCGAACTCGTGCTGGAGCGGCGAAAGGCCTTGGACCCAATTGGACAGGAGATCTGGAGCCATCGGATCCACGGTCGGGATTCCGGCGGCAGAACCACCGGCGTGACGGTCTGGCTTCCCGGAAAGGGCGATGAAAGGGATTGGGCGCGCCAGAACCTTACGTGGGAGGTGATCCACCCCGCCAGGACCTACGACAAGTGCGTCGAATGGGGCGTCCGGTCCGAGGACGGATCGCCGGAATGCCTTCGCTACGAGACCTTCACCCAACCCGCCTTCACCGTGCCCGCGCTTTACCTTGGAACCAGCTTCGTGCTGGACGGACGCGGCCGGGAAATCATTCGACGGGAACCACTGGACCCAAAGAGCCCCACCGCGCCTGTGAACCTCATAACAAAGACCGTCTATTCGGGTCTGTCCCAGCGGGTCACCGCCGCGGAAGGCTCGCCCGAGGAGCAGGACAACGAGTTCATCCGAGACCCCCTGGGGCGTCTGGCCAACGTCATCAACAGGAATGCCAATTGGGTGTCCGAACAGGGCCTCTGGTCGGATCTGGTTTCGTCCTACGGGTACGACGTCCACGGCAAGCTGTCCAAGGTCGAGCAAACGGACGTGGCCCGCGGCCTCTCGCAAACGCGCACCTGGACCACCAATGACTACGGGTGGTTGACCGAATTGAACCAACCCGAGAGCGGAATCACCTCTTTCAGCGACTTCAATGTCACCGGCCTACCCCGCACCACGGACTACGCCGGCCTGAAGGTCGAAACCACCTATGACCTGATCGGAAGGCCTCTTCTCGTGAAGAGCGGAAACCTTTCCCTCCAGGCCTTCACCTACGACACGGCTCCCAACGGGAAGGGGAAGATCGCAACCGGAACCGATGGCGCCATCCAGCGAAGCTACGCATACAACAGCGACCAGGGCCGCCTGGAAACCCTCGACACGCTTGCGAGGGGTGAAACCTTCCGGCAGTCCTTCCTCTATGACGCCCTCGGGCAGCGCACGTCAGCCTCCGCCGGCAGGGTTCAGGCGGGCTCGACCCTCGCCGACAATCACACCACGGCCTGGATGTTCGATCCTGCGAGGGGCGTCCCGAACGTCGTCCATTTCGACAGCGCCTACTTGGCCAATGCCGCCCACCATGACGTGTCCTGGCAGGTGGCGAGCCTGAGCTGGGCGAGCTCCGCGGCCAGCTTCTTCACCTACGGCCTCGACCAGTCCAGGCTCAAGGCCCTCCTTCACCAGTTCAAGGACGGGGCAGGCTCGCCACAGCAGGCCGGCTGGGACTACACCTACGACGGACTCGGCCGCCTTGCCGGAGATGGGGACGACGCCTACACGTACGACCCCTTGAACCGCCTCCGGTCCGCCACCATCAAGCTGCCGGAAGCCGCGGGTTCGATGAGCCAGGTTTTCGACTACGATGCCTTCGGCAACATGATTTCGGCGACCTCGACCAACGCGCCCGCCTGGGTGAAGATGGGATTCACCTTCTCCCCCCACAGCGTGGCCCTGAAGTCGTTCAACCACATGCCCGCCACGACGGTTTCGGGGGGAAGCACGGGCGCCCACTACAATCCGCAGGGCCACCTGGACCAGGTCAACGCGGGCCTGGGAGGCCGGGGGCTTGCCCTCACCTACGACCCCCTGGGCCGGGTCACCCGGATGGACCGCGGCGACGGCATCACCGAAGCCTACCAATACACCCACGACGGCCTTCGCACGGTCATCGAGGAATGGCAGGGATCGGTGCTCCAGCGGATTCGGCTCAACCTGTACAATGATCAGCGGCAGATGGTGAGCCAGTGGGTGATGGAATGATGGGGCCGGTGATGCGACATCTTGCGCTGCTGCTCCTCCTCATGGTCCCCCTGGGCGCCCAGACCGTCCGGATCACCGGACCTGCCTCAACGGTGTCCTCGTCCGGCAACTCCGTCTCCTTCACCGGTTCCGATTCGGGATCCGGAGCCTCGAATCCGGTGTGGAATTTCGGGGACGGCGGCAGCGCCAGCGGCTGGAACGTCACCCACGCCTATTCCGCGCCGGGCGTCTATTCGGTGACCCTCACGGCTTCGGTGCCGAGCGAAGGCAAATGCCTCAAGTGGGGCTGGGACGACGAAGGAAACCGGGTTTGCCTTTCCAGCCAGACGGTGTGGACTGGGGAAACCGCCAGCCGCAACCACACGGTGGTCGCCCTTCCGGCCATCACGAGCCTTTCCTGCGCGCCAGCCAGCATCTACCGCGGCCAGGCCACGACCGTCACCTGGGCCGTCTCGGGGGCGACCTACGTCGAGCTCTATCAGACCGGCGGAACGAACCGGAACGTGACGGGCTCCACCAGCAGCGTGGAATCGCCCGCGCAATCGGCGACCTTCACCCTGGTCGCCTACAACGGGGCGGGGGCGCAGACCCAGGCCACGACCTCCGTCACGGTCCTGCCCGCGCCGGTCGTGACAGCGTTCACTTCCAGCCCCACGGCCATCACCGCGGGAGACTCGGCCACCTTGAGTTGGACGGTCCAGGGGCAGGCGACCTGTACCCTGAGCGGATCAGGTGCCGTGCCGGGCACGTCGGCCGTGGTGGCGCCGGCGGCCACCACAGCCTACACCCTCACGGCCACCAATCCGGCCGGTTCCGATTCCCGTTCCCTCACCCTCACCGTCCACCCCATGCCCCAGATCTCGAGCTTCACCGCCGACGCGAACCCTGTCGGCCTGGGCCAGGCCACCGGGCTCATCCCCGTCTTCAGCGGGGGAACCGGGTCCATTTCGGGCCTGGGGCCCGTCGGGTCAGGCCAGAGGATCAGCGTGACCCTTGGGGCCGAAACCCGGTACGTGCTCACCGTCACCAACCCCCTGGGCCGGCAGGTGACGAGGGATCTCACGGTTGGCGTGGTCGCTCCGCCCACGATCCAGTCCTTCACCGCCAACCCGTCGGCCATATCGGCTGGTGATTCCACGACCTTGACGTGGGCTACCCAGGGGCAGACGGCCCTGGGCCTGTCGCCGGTGGGTGATGTCACCGGGACGTCGTCCCGGATCGTGGCGCCCGCCTCGACCACGTCGTATACCCTGACGGCCTCGAACCTGGCCGGCCCCGTGAGCGCCAGCATCCAGGTCACGGTCCATCCCCTTCCGCAGATCGCGAGCTTCACGGCCGGAAGGCTCCTCATCACCCAAGGCCAGACGACGAGCCTCGTCCCCGTCTTCTCCGGAGGCACGGGATCCATCCCGGGGATCGGACCGGTCGCCTCGGGCCAGGCGATCCCCGTTTCGCCGGCATCCACGACCACGTACGTCCTTACCGTCACGAATCCTCTCGGAAGGGTCGTTACGGCGCCCCTGGCGGTGGAGGTCGCGGGCCCGCCGGTGATCGCGGCCTTCACGGCCAGCAAGGCCATCGTGACCGCGGGAAAGGCCGTGACCCTCACCCTGGAATTCGCCGGGACCAAGGCCACCATCGACGGCGTGGCGGGAAACTGGTCTGCGAGCCCCGCCTCGACGACGGCGGTGATCAGCCAAACCACGTCCTTCACCCTTCGCGTCGAGAACGCCGCGGGCGATGTGACCACGCGGACCCTCACCGTCGAGGCCGTTCCCGCCCCCGTCATTTCCGCGTTCGCGGCCAGCAGGACGGTCATCACCCAGGGAGATCAAGTCACCCTGACGGGCACGTTCTCGGGGGGCACCGGGAACATCGCCCCGCAACCCGGAAGCGTATCGTCGGGACAACCTGCCGCCGCGATGCCAGCATCCACGACCACCTACACGCTCACGGTCACCAACCCCGCCTCGGATGTGGCCACGGCAACGGCCACCGTGACGGTCGAGCCCCTCCCGGCCATCCAAGGGTTCACGGCCGAGGTCCCCCGCATCCAGCCCGGGGGCTCCACCTACCTGACCGCTTCGTTCACCGGGGGGGCCGGAGAAATCTCTCCCGGCCTGGGAGCCGTCCAGTCCGGTCAGCCCTTCCTCGTCCAGCCTGCCGATGACACCACCTATACGTTGACCGTCCGCAACGCCGCGGGAAAGGAGGTGACCCGAACCCTCGTCCTGAAGGTGGGCATGAAACTGAAATGGGTTCGAAGCATCGTCTACCTCGGCGAAAAGGAAATCGCCGAGGTGGATCCCGCCGGAACCCATGTCACACACACCGACGCCCTCAGAAGCCCCCGGTTCATCACCAATGGGAGCGGGGTCCTGGAGTCGATACAGAAGTACACACCTTTCGGGGAACTGCTCACGGGAGACCCTTCCAGGGTTGCCAAGGGCTTCACCAACCACGAGCAGACGGATCCGTCAGGGCTCATATACATGCAGGCGCGGTTCTATCTCCCGATGTATGGGCGGTTTGCGAGCCCGGATCCGGGCCTGGATCAGCACTTCCAAGAAACGCAGAGTTGGAATATTTACAGCTATGTT
The DNA here is from genome assembly GCA_002297665.1 of Holophagaceae bacterium UBA692. Classification (GTDB taxonomy): domain Bacteria; phylum Acidobacteriota; class Holophagae; order Holophagales; family Holophagaceae; genus Mesoterricola. The sequence goes on from DBMS01000001.1 coordinate 10,681, forward strand.
CAGAACAATCCGGTGTTGTTCTCTGACCCGAATGGGCAGTGGCGAACGGGTATTCACAACAAAATCATTGCCAAAGCCTTCGATGGCAGGTATTCCGCTGATCAGATCCGGGTTATTCAAAATGCCAGCAGAGATTTTGACCTCGGGAAGGGTGCAATCGGACAGCGTTATCCGGGAACTCAGGACCCTTCAAACTCACCGTGGCATAGCATGACCCCCGCAGGCGGTGATCCATCTGATGCCAAAGCCAGCCGAGATGCATTTGTGGAACAAACTATCGATCAGGCAGCGCAGCTTCGATTCGCCTCAGAGAAGGCGATCGGGGACGAAAAGACGAATCTTGAAAACCAAGCCCTGGAATTAGTCGGAATAGCTCAACATCCAGTAGCCGACGAAACGAGCCCATCACATGAGGGGTTCCAGATGTGGGCAGGGGTTCAAGATGTGGTTACTGCCGTGAAGGGTGCCGCGCATGTTGGGAAAGAATCGGTCATTTCCAAGAAACGGTTCGAAGAAGCGGCAAAGCGTGTAAAGGCAGTAGATGATAGGGTTAACAAAAAAGTCGAAGAACTAAGGAAGAAGGAAGAAGAACAGCGTAAGACCGGAAATTGAGGGAGAGTGTAAATGTCCATCCGAATTCAGTCAGTTCTCCTAAGCGTGATTACCATGACGGCGAGCGCCCAAACTATCGATAAGACCCCATTGCCGGTCGAATACCAGAAGGTTGCGCAATTAAAAACCGACAAGGACCGAATTGCCCTTGCTTGGGGAGCAGCAATGGATGCGAGACTCCCTGATATTGAAAAATTCCGTATTGTTCTTGAACTGACTCTAGAAATGAATGAAAAGGGACCCTTCATTTGGGAGCAGATGAAGTCTGAACCGAATTGGGACACCACCATGTCCCTCTTCGTTCGTGCATCCGGAATTGCCTCCACTGATTATCCGTTTTTGAAGCCTTGGTATGGGCAGCACCATCACAACGAACTTCTAAAGACACTGCAAAACATGGGCTACTACAAGGCTGACGGAGTGACACCAGGTAAGCGAAAGTTTTCGGAAGCCGACAAGAAAAAAATCTTCGACTACGCGACCACCTTGTATTTGAGAAGTCGCTAGGGCCATGCGGCGTAAAGGTCGCATCAGGGGGTCTCCGGGGCTACACTGTTCCCAGCTCTTTGAAATAGCCCGGTGGCATAAGGGGAAACGGCCTTCATGAGGCCGAAACCGCGGTGGGCCTTCTACATGCAGGCGCGCTTCTACCTGCCGATGTATGGGAGGTTCGCGAGTCCGGATCCGGCGAGGGATCAGCACTTTGAACAGACTCAAAGCTGGAACATTTACAGCTACGTTCAGAACAACCCTGTTATGAATACCGATCCGACCGGAATGCGATTGAATGATTTCAGCCTAGGGGCAGATGGGGCAATTACCCTTAAAGTTGAAAACAAGAGGAAAACAGATACCTTGACTTCGGAGAAAACAGGTAAACGCATTGAAATTTCAAAGGGGATTCTTGAGTCAAAGACGACCCAAGAGTTGAAAATTGATAATGTTATTGTTGATTTTTATTCAACAATAGATAATGTAGATGCCGTTAGATTGTTTGAATTCAATAGCGAAAATTCCGATGTCGAATGGGGAAGGACAATGACGGATAAAGCGACCTATGTAACAACCTCCCATGAGGAGAGCAGAGAGGTTGGATCTGCTTTGTTGATTGATAATGCTAAAGACAGCAATACAAATGTGAAAGAGAATGACCATAGTCATCCTCAGAATACTTCTCCCTCTGGGTTCTCAACAAAGGAAAAAACGGGAAATGCTGTTGGGGATGCCAAGTTTGCCGAAAAGACGGATGCAAATTTAAGGGTCTATCAGCCGGAGAAAAAAGCATATATTGAATATGATAAAAATGGGGTCAAGAAATGATTACAAATCGATTGATCAAATTTATTTTTGTGATTTTTGTTGCTGCAGGATGGTGGAGGGTAGATGCAATGGATGTTGAGCCAAGAGTAGTTTTAGTTTCGAATGCTAGTTGGAACAAAAATGTTCATAATTTAATAAATTATTATATTAAATCTAAAAATTTCAATCGTAACAATTTAGTGTTGATCGTGAGGCGTGAAGCCACTGATAAAAACCTGTTTTACCTTTGCCTGCTCTCCAAAAGTGAACTCCGAGATGCAATTTCACAAAAACCTGAAATTCCTGATGGATACGCTCGTGTAAATTCAATTGAAGTCCTTCTGTTCGCCAAACTCCATGCGCCCTTCTTTGCCCTAACTGGAACTAAGCACCCAGTTGATTGGTATGAGCATAGGGGGCTAGTCACAGAGAATGGACATGAAATAACTACAAATGTGGAGCCATTTATTACCGTTTTTTCGTTGGACGGAGACAAAATAAAAAAGATCGGCACCCTCGTTGCTGATCCGACATCGTCGATACTGCCTTCCTTGCCAATTGAATGACTCATGCTTTTGCCTAACCAACTTCAGCAGGGGCGCCGTCCGGCTCGCCCTGAACAAAGCCCGCGCCTCCGTTCCGCTGCGCTCCACTCCAGCACGTCCTTTGCGTCAGGGCGCCCGTGAACAGCGCCGTCCCAATCCGTCGTGCAGAGGTAAAGCGGCGGCCTCGGACGGCGTCAACGCTGAGGGCCCAACGGTCCCTCCATTTCGCCGTCCATCATCCATCCCCGCCATCCGCGGGGGTCGGCAGCCGTCGCAATTTCGATAAGGGCCCTTATCGAAATTGGTTTTGCTGAACCCCTCGTCAGCTTCGCCGCCGAGCGCTTCACCAAAATTCCCGCCGCCTGCCTAGACTGCCCCGTTCCCGCCAGACAAGTTGACAGTTTGAGGTGAAGGAAATCCCCTAACAGGAGAGGATTTCCCCATGAGCAGAAACAAGCCCCAACCCCTTCCGGAGGGTGCCGCCGGAACGGAGCGTAGCGAAGTGGAGGCGGCACCCTCCGGGCGCCGCGGCGCACCAGGTCGGCGCTCGGTGGATGACAAGGTCTCGGCCATCCGCGAACTGCTGGCCGGCAAGGCAACGGTGGACCAGCTGGCCCTTCGCTTCGGCGTCAAGCCGGAGACCATCGAGGGCTGGCGGGAGGAGGCGATGGCGGCCATCGACACGGCCTTCCGCAAAGGGCCCAGCCCTGAGGAGCGTGCCCTGGCCAGGCAGTATGGCGCCCTGCAGAAGGCGTTCACCGACCTGGCCATCCGCCACGAGCTGGCGACGAGGTACATCGAATCCCACCCCCGAAAGCCCAGGAAGTCATAGCGATGGACCGGCAGACTTCCCTGGGCCAAGCGAGCACCTCGCACCTTTGCCGGACCTTCGGCCTCTCCCGCCAAGCCCTCCATGCTGCCAGCAAGCCACGACCCGAACGGCAGCCGCGGGCTCCCCGAACGGGGCCTTGGCTGGCGGTGGAGGTTCTCAAGCCCGCCATCCAGAAGGCCGTCCAGGAGCATCCCGCCTGGGGCGTGCGCAAGGTTTGGGCGCTGCTGCGCTCGGAGGGCCTCCAGGCCTCCCAGAAGCGGATCTACGCCCTCATGCGCGACCTGGGCCTGCTGCTCCCCGTGAGCGGCGGGGAACGCCTCCCAGGCCCCCGCGGGCATGTGGTGGTCCCTGACAGCAACCGCCGGTGGGCCACCGATCTGACCACCGTCTGGACCAAGCAGGACGGGGTCGTCGCCATCGCCCCGGTGGTGGACTGCGGGGACCGGGTCTGCCTGGCCCTGCACGTCCCCCTCAGCCAGGAGGCCAGGGCCATGCTGGCTCCGGTCCGGGAGGCATGCCTCAAGGTCTTCGGGCGGCCTGAGCACGTCCCGCATGACATGGAACTCCGGACCGACCACGGCACCCAGTACACGGCATCCGATTGCCGCGACTTCTGCCAGGAGTGGCGCCTGGACCACACCTTCGCCCCGGTGCGCAGGCCAACGGGCAACGCCGTGGCCGAGCGGCTGATCCAGACCCTGAAGGTGGAGTGCATCTGGCTCAGGGATTGGCAAAGCCGGGCCGAACTCCAGGCGGCGCTCGATATCTGGCGGCAGACCTACAACACGCGGCGTCCCCATCAGGCCCTTGGCTGGCGTACTCCCCAGCAGAAACGCGACAAGAACCTCGCCAACAACCAGCCGGCTACGGCATGATCAACCCCAGGGATTTCCCGCCTCACGATCTGTCAACCTCGGCCGGGTACAGGACACGCCGCCTGCCTAGACATAACGGTTTGCTATGTCTCCCCCCGCGGATGGCTCATCGGCTTCGTTTGGGCGGGCACCAGGCGCAGGGGTTGGGCAATAGCGGTCGCGGCCTGAAGCTCCAGCGCGCCGTCCGGCTCGCCCTCGCCAGAGCCGTGCCTCCGCTGCGCTGCAGCACGCCCCTGGCAGCGAGGTCGCCCGTGGAGGGCGCCGACCCACCCGACCCTCCCAGAACCGCATAGGGGCAGCGAGTCGCTCACGCCCGGCCCACTCCTCGTGGATGAGGTTGGTGAAGATGGCGAACTCCTGGCCCGCCTTGATATCGTGGTCGGCCCAGTAGTCGGTGAGCTTGTTCCGGGTCTCCTGGCCGGCCATGCGGTGCTGGATCCATTTTCGCTGCAGCCATGGCTTTTCCAGAGTTCACGGGCGCGGTCCAGGGCCAGGGCCGGGTCGGCCAGTTCCTGCATGCGTTCGTGGCCCACCTCGGCCAACCAGAGCTTGATGGGCTCGGCCTTGGGGCTGGGAACGGACTGGACCAGGCGGAGGAGGGTTTCCGCGGTGGCGACATCGGTGAGGTACTGCTTGCCATCCGAAGCGGCGAGCTTCAGTCGGTTACAATTTGTAACCACCTGACTACCTTCCTTCGCCAGTCTGCTTTTCAGGACCTTCCAGTAGTTTCTGGCGGCCTGGTAATCAGGCTGTTGGATGAGCACCTGAAGGATGTCGACTACCGAGAACCACCAGGTTCCGGTGGATTCGTCATGGACCCGGCGGATCTGGTGCTGTTCGAAGAGGGCGGTTTCAGGTGCCATGGATTCGCGGTTGGCCTGGGCGATGCGGATGGATGACGTGGGTCCCCGAAGCCCCCGAGGGCCCGGCGGCCATGGGGGTACATTCGGGTCTGCGGCCGGTGGGGGACGGCTCTTGAACCGGAGGGCGCCCGGGCGCCGCGGCGGCTAGGCCAGGACCTTGAGCGCGGCCTCGTAGTCGGGTTCCTGGGCGATCTCGGGGACCAGTTCGGTGTGGACCACCTTGCCCGTCTCGTCCAGGACCACCACGGCGCGGGCCAGGAGTCCGCGCAGCGGGCCGTCCACGAGGGTCACGCCGTAGGCCTTGCCGAAGTCGGGGGCGCGGAAGGCCGAGGCGGGGACGACGTTGTCCAGGCCTTCGGCGGCGCAGAAGCGGCCCGCGGCGAAGGGCAGGTCCTCGGA
>DBMS01000001.1:16120-19461 GCA_002297665.1 Holophagaceae bacterium UBA692
GTGTCGATGCTGGGGAAGATGTTCAGGACGACCCGCTGGCCCTTGTAGTCGGCCAGGGAGACCTCGGAAAGGTCCTTGCGGGTCAGGGTGAACGCCGGGGCGGGACCGCCGGTGCGGGGAAGCTCGCCGGCGGTGTGGATGGGGTTCCCCTTGAGGGTGACCTGGGCCATTTTGTCTCCTTGCGGGCCGAAAAGCCCATGGCCCATTATCACTCCTTTTTAATATCCCCACCCCATCGGATATATCCTCTGGGCGACATTTCCTCCGGAGCGGACGGTGCCCAGGTCCATCCAGGGGGCCGCCGGGATGTCGGCGGGGTTGGGCAACCGCACGCTGAACAGGCGCAGCTTCCCGTCCAGCACCTGGAGGCCGGTGGCCACCCTGGGCAGGGGAGGCGCGTAGTCCCCCTCCACCACCACCACGGCCTGGCCCGCCTCCCGCAGGGACCACGTCACCAAAGCCGCCACGTCCGCGGCCGCGGGCAGGGGCTTGCGCAGGCCCTGCACGGCGGGGAGGGCGGGGCCGGGGGAGGGCGCCAGGGCAAGGGCGAGCAGCAGGGGGAGCATGTATCTTGAATGCGGCGGCGGCCTTCCGGGTTCCCGTAAACTGGGTACGGAGGAACTATGCACATTCTTCGCATCAACCACCTGGGCATCGCGTCCCCGACCCTGGACGAGGCCATGGGCCGCATGGGAAGGCTCTTCGGCATGGAGGCCGACCACGTGGAGGAGGTCGCCGAGCAGCGGGTGCGCACCGCCTTCTTCCCCGTGGGCCCCAGCACGCTGGAGTACCTCGAGGCCACCGATCCCGAGGGCCCCGTGGGCAAGTTCCTGGAGAAGAAGGGCCCGGGCATCCACCACGTGGCCTTCGAGGTGGACGACGTGGACGCCGCGGTCAAGGAGCTGCTGGCCAAGGGCGTCCGCATGATCGACAAGGAGCCCCGGGCGGGGGCCCACGGCTGCCGGATCGCGTTCATCCACCCGGCGGAGACCGGGGGCGTCCTGATGGAGCTTTGCCAGTCGCCCAGCTAGGTCGGCGTTCCGGACCCGTTCACGAGCCGGTAGATCCACCAGATCACCTGCCCGGCCACCAGGATGGCGATGAACCACTTGACCATGGTCAGGGGCGTCACCTCGGCGGGGCCCTGCCGCGCGTCGCGGCCCTGGCCGTGGCCGGGGGGGCGGGTGCTGGTGGGGGATTCCGTCTCCAGTTCGATCTTCACGGGACTGGGCAAGGTGTATGACGGGATGGGGCGCACGGGGGTGGCGCGCACGCCCCCCAGGCCCGCGGTGGTCCTTCCCGTGGAGGTGGCGCTCGACGGGGGCTCGGGGGGGATGTTGGCCGAGGGGCGCAGGCGGCGCAGGGGAACGATGTCCCCGGCGTGGTCGTCGTGGCGGAACAGCTCGTTGACGCGGGTGCGCGAATTGGGGTCCAGGGGGTAGGCGTCCACCAGGGGCAGGAGGAAGTCCATGAGGCTTCCCGGGCGCTCATCGGGGTCTTGCGACAGGGCCTGGCGGAAGACCTTGGTCATGTCGCCCGACATGCCCGCGGGGAAGACCGGCGGTTCCGTGAGGATGTGGGTGATGACCGCGGCCACGTTGGTGCCGGGGTGGGGCAGCTGGCCGGTGAGCAGCTCGAAGGTGGTCACGGCGAAGGCGTACCGGTCCGAGCTGGGCGTGGGGTCGCCGCCCCGCAGCAGCTCGGGGGCGCTGTAGGCCGGCGAGCCCAGGAACTCCCCGGCGTTGGTGAGGCGGGGGGCCATGGTCTTGGCGATGCCGAAGTCCATGAGCTTGACCCGGCCGTCCTCGGCCACGAGGATGTTGTCGGGCTTGACGTCCCGGTGGACGATGGCGTGGCGGTGGGCCGCGCGCAGGGCCCGCATGGCCTGGATGAGGATGCCGAACTTGGTCTCAAGCTCCAGGGAATTGTCCCGGATGAACTTGCCCAGGCTGTTGCCCTCGACGTACTCCATGGCGATGAAGGGGCCCATGGCGGGCTCGTCGCCCACGTCGTACACCGTGACGATGTTGGGGTGGTTCAGCTGGGCGGAGATCTCGGCCTCGCGCTTGAAGCGCTCCAGGGCCTGCTCGCGCTCCTCGCCGGTGGCGCGGACCACCTTCAGGGCCAGGCGCCGCTTCAGGAGGGGGTCCTCCGCGAGGTAGACCACGCCCATGGCGCCCTGGCCAATGGCCTTTTTGACCAGATACCGGCCTATGCTCTTTGGAAGATCCGCCATTACCTTGTTCCTGGCACCCATCATACCGGAATTGGGGATTTTGCCTGGATCATGGCACTATTTCCCCTTGAGCGGTTCCCGGGACAGGTCTGTCCACGGGGACGCCTGCGCGAAATTCCCTTCCCCCGAGGACGACATGGCCAGCCTGATCGAAGCGATCGCCGTAAAACGAAAGATGTTCTTCGAGTTCGAGGACACCCCCTACCACTGCCTGGACGTGGAGATCTCCACCCCGACCGCGCGCGGCGGGCAGACCCTGGTGCGCCTCAAGATGCGCAACCTCCTCACCCGCGCCGTGTTCGACAAGACCTTCAAGGCCGGCGACAAGTTCAAGGAGCCCGACCTCCAGATGGTGCAGGCCTCCTACCTCTACTCCGACGGGGACGGCTCCCACTTCATGGACCAGGAGACCTTCGAGACCCTCACCCTGGACGACGAGATGCGGGGCGACGCCCTGGACTTCCTGGTGGAGGGCGCCATCATCCAGATCCAGAAGTTCAACGGCAATCCCATCGGCCTCCAGATGCCCACCCACGTGGAGCTGGCGGTCACCTACACCGAGCCCGGCGCCCGGGGGGACACGGCCAGCGGCAACGTCCTCAAGCCCGCCAAGCTGGAGACGGGCATCGAGATCAAGGTGCCCCTCTTCATCAAGGAGGGCGAGAAGGTCAAGGTGGCCGTGGAGACCCGGGAGTTCGCGGGGCGGGCCTGATGGGACGCAAGTTCCGCCTGGGCCAGAGCCGGGACGCCCACGACCTGGACAGCCCCGACGCCTATGCGCGGGAGGGCAAGGCCCAGAGCAAGCGCCGCCAGCAGTCCGCCGAGCGCCTGACCACCGAGGCGGAGGCCCACGATTCCGATTCCATGCTCCTGCTGCCCGATGCGTCCCCCTGGGCCCACCTGGAGGAGGCCACGCTGGTGTGGCGCCACAGCCAGATCGTGGACCTGGAGCTGGACGACCGCACGCCCATCCGCGCCACCCTGGCCGGCAAGCTCAAGGGCGTCAAGCTGGTGGTGGGCGACCGGGTGCGGTTCTCCCCGGTGCCCCTGGAGTCCCAGGATCCGGACCTGCCCCGGGTCCAGGTGGTGGCCGTGCTGCCCCGGC
>DBMS01000001.1:19504-22101 GCA_002297665.1 Holophagaceae bacterium UBA692
GCCGCGGTGGTGGACCCGCCGCTGCGCCCGGGCCTCCTGGAGCGCGCCCAGACCCTCGCCCTGGCCTCCGGGATGGGTTTCCGCATCATCGTCACCAAGCGGGACCGGGCCTCCAGCAAGGACACCCTCCCGGAACTGGACCCCCTGCGGGCCCAGAACCTGCCCATCGTCGAGACCAGCGCCGTCACGGGCGCGGGCCTGCCGGAACTGGCGGAGCTGCTCAAGGGCCGCACGGTGGCCCTGGTGGGCCACAGCGGCGTGGGCAAGAGCTCCCTCGTCAACGCCCTGGCCCCCGGGCTCAACCAGCGCACCGGGGACATGAGCCGCTACGGCACGGGGCGCCAGACCACCACCGGCGCGCGGTGGCTGCCGTGCGTGTGCGGCGGGACCCTCGTGGACACCCCGGGCATCCGCAACCTCAGCGTGCGCGGCTTCCCCCGGACGCTGCTCCCTTCCATCTTCCCCGAGTTCCCCCCCGAGTGGATCGAGGATCCCATGGCGCTCGACCCCGAGGACGAGGCGCTCGGCCTGGACTACCCGGAACGGCTCCAGAGCCTGCAGCGCCTGTGGCTGGAGATGGAGGAGCGCAACCCGAACCAGAACGTCTTCAGGTGACGTCCCAGGCGGCCTGCGTCTCCATCGCGTGCCGCCGGGGCTGGAACTTGAGGATCTGGAAGTTGGCGGACAAGTCGAAGTCCCTGGGCATGATGTAGCTGGGGTGGCGCGCCTGGGGGCCCGCGCCTTCGCCCAGGGGCGGCTGGATGGTGATGCCGGCGCGGTAGAAGGCCTTGGCGATGAGGGCCGAGCAGATCACCTCGCGGCTGCTGGAGCTGCCCAGGTAGAGGCTGCGCGGCCGGAAGCGCCGGGGCACCAGGTGGAAGGGGAAGAGGTACCGGGCCAGGTCGAAGATGTTGCGCTGGTCGTAGCGCACGCCCAGGTGCGCGAAAAGTTCCATCATCACCCGGTCCAGGCCGCCCGGCCTCAGGCCCTGGGGCCGGCAGATGCGGAGGTTGTTGCCCAGGTAGATGGACAGGGGCACCACCCGCACCCCCTCCTTCAGGTCGCTTTCGATGAGGAGGTGGGCGGCCTCGGCGCCGAAGCGGTCCAGGGCCCGGTCCGCCTCGGGGCCGCCCCAGCGCAGCAGCGCGTCCCCCACGTACATCGTGGCGTGGCTCCAGGAACTCTGGGTGAGGTACTTGATGAACTGCGAAATGCGGGTGTCGCCCTCCACCAGGATCACGTCCCCGGGACGCAGGACGGCGCGCAGCTGGGCCGGATCGTTGGGGACCCGCCGCTGGTAGCTGGACACGGTGCCCGTGAGGTACTCGACCATCGCCCGGGAAAGGGAGTCCTGGAGGAGCATCAGAGCTCCACGAGCTCCACGGAGTCCAGGGGTTCGCCCAGGAAGCGCTCCCCCACCTCCTGGAGGCGGGTGCCGGCGTCGGTGAGCAGGATCCTCAGGTCGCCGCGGGCGCTGGCGGTGCGGAATCCCAGGGAGCCCCGCAGCAGGCCCTCCACGGCCTGGGCCGCGAGTTCGCCGCTGTCCAGCCAGGTGGTTCCCGGGCGGGTGCGGTTCAGGGAGGGCATGAGGGTGGGGTAGTGGGTGCACCCCAGCACGATGGTGCGCACCTCGAAGGGGATCTGGTTCAGGTAGCGGCGGCAGACGGCGTCGGTGATGGGATCGTCCAGCCAGCCTTCCTCCGCGAAGCCCACCAGGAGGGGGCAGGGGAGGCTGTGGATCACCGCCTGGGGATTGCGCCGGCGGATGGCGTCCTCGTAGGCGCCGGACTGCACCGTGGCCAGGGTGCCGATGACGCCCACGGGCCCCTTGGCCTGGCTCGCGGCCTCGGCCCCGGGTTCGATCACGCCGATGACGGGGCAGGGCGCGGCCGCCTGCAGCGCCCCCAGGCCGTGGGCGGAGGCGGTGTTGCAGGCGATGACCATGAGCTTGGGATTGTGGCGGCCCAGGATCGTGCCGGCCTGCAGGGCGTACCGTTCGATGGTGGCGTGGGACTTGTTGCCGTAGGGCACCCGGGCGGTGTCGCCCAGGTACACGATGGACTCCTCGGGCAGGAGCTTTCGCAGCGCGCGCACCACCGTCAGCCCCCCGATGCCGGAATCGAAGACGCCGATGGGCCGGTCCTGGCGGTTCATGGAAGCTTCTCCGCCAGGATGGCCACCCAGGCGCCCTCGGTGGTCACCTTCAGGGGCCGGAAGCCGTAGGCCACGAGGCTGATGAGGGCCTCGTCCTGGCGCTCTGCGAGGATGCCCGAGGCCACCAGGAGCGCGCCGGGGGCGGCGATGGAGGCCATGCGGGGCAGCAGGTCCTGGATGGTCTCCAGGAGGATGTTGGCGAGGAGGGTGTTCCAGGGGCCGTCGGCCCTGGGGTCGTCCAGGAGGCCCACGTAGTGGGTGAAGGGGCGGGCCCCGCCCAGGACGGCCCTGTTCAGTTCCATGAATTCGTCCATGGCCGGGCCGCAGTCGGGGTCGTTGTCCAGGGCCGCGATGCGCCGGGCGCCGCAGAGCCACGCGGCCAGGGCCAGGATGCCCGTGCCCGCGCCGATGTCGAGCACCGGATCCTTCAGGCGGCCCTGGGC
>DBMS01000001.1:22122-28345 GCA_002297665.1 Holophagaceae bacterium UBA692
AGGCCCGGGTTCACGACGATGGGGGTGCGACCGGCGGGGGCCGGGCTGTCGTCCCACAGCGGGCGGATGTAGAAGCCCCGGCCCACCTCGATGGGGCCGAAACCCTCCCGGCTCTTGGCGAGCCAGTCCTCGTCCTCGAAGCGCTCCTCGCGCAGGAGGCGGGCGCCGAAGGCGGCGAGGCCGCCGGCGTCGGGGGGCGTCAGGCCCGGGGGGAAGTAGGCGTAGAAGGTGTGGGGCGGGTCCGCCTCGCGGTAGGTGGCGGTGGCGCCCCCTTCGGTGAGCCAGTCGCCCAGGCGGTCCTCCGCGGCCCCCGGTACCTCGAGCAGCCAGCGGGTGTGGGGAGATGCATGGTCCATCCGACCAGGGTATCAGGCCTCGGCGCCGTCCGGCGCGGCGTCCTCCAGGTCCAGCCGCTTCATCTTCTCCAGGAAGGTGGTCCGCTTGAGGCCCAGGAGTTCGGCCGCGCGCTTCTTGTTGCCGCGGGTCACCGCGAGGCTCTGAAGCATGAGCTTTTTCTCCACGTCCGAGACCACCTGGTTGAGGTCGACCCCCTCGGCGGGCAGGTCCATGGACTGGGCGGCCGTGGCCAGGCCCGACGGGGCGTAGGACTCCATGGGGGGCAGGGAGGAGACGATCTCCCGCCCCTCGGGGATGCGGTCGGCCAGGAACGTGAAGTCCTCGCGCGTGAGCACGGGGCGTCCCGCGGAGAGCACGATGGCGCGCTCCACGGCGTTTTCCAGCTGGCGCACGTTGCCGCTCCAGGGCATGGCCATGAGGAGCGAATCCACCGAGGGGTGGATGGCCTTGGGATAGAGGCCGTGCTCGCGCGCCTTGCGGTTGAGGAAGTGCTGGGCGAGGAAGGGGATCTCCTCCCGGCGCGCGCGCAGGGGGGGCAGGGTGATGGGCACCACCTCCAGGCGGTAGAAGAGGTCCTCCCGGAAGGAGCCCTCCTGCACCCGCTGCCACAGGTCCACGTTGGTGGCGGCCACCACGCGCACGTCCACCTTCACGGGGCCGCCGCCGCCCAGGGGCTGCACCTCCCGCTCCTGCAGGACCCGGAGCAGGCGCACCTGGGCGCCCAGGGGCATGGTGCTCACCTCGTCCAGGAAGATGGTGCCGCCCGAGGCTTCGCGGAACTTGCCCGGGGCGTCCTTGCGGGCGTCGGTGAAAGCGCCCTTGGTGTAGCCGAAGAGCTCGGATTCGATCAGGTTGTCCGGGATGGCGCCGCAGTGCACCGGCACGAAGGGCAGCTCGGCTTGGCCGCTCATGGCGTGGATGGCCCGGGCGATGATCTCCTTGCCGGTGCCGCTCTCTCCCTGGAGGAGCACGGTGGCCCGGGTGGCCGCGGCCGCCTTGGCCTTGGCCAGCACCTCCTGCATGGCCTGGCCCACGCCCACGAGCCCCAGGGCGAGGGCCTGGGTGACCGTGAGGTTGGGCGGAGGAAGGGTGGCCGGGCGCAGCCCCGGCTGGGGCGGCGGGTCCTGCATGGAGCCCCACCGCACGGAGCCCAGGGCGCTCCAGCTGAACAGGGCCGAGGCGTCCACGCCCCGGGTGGCGGGCGGGAGCACCAGGAGGATGGGCAGCGCTCCCGCTTCGGCGCCCGCCCGGGCCAGGGCCGGCGGCGGTTCCGGCGCGCTGGCCGTGATGACCCACAGGTCGGTCTCCCGGGGCGGGAGCGCCGGCGTGGACGCGCGGTCCACCGTGATCTCCCACGCGCCGGCCCAGCGGTGCTCGAGCCCCAGGGTGGGCTCGCCGAGGGTGGACCAATGGAGGCGGGGCAAGGGCGTCATGGGACTTTCGGAGTTGTAAATAGCCTAGATGGTGTGGGAAATGGGTCAAGTCAAAAACATGACACTCCGGAAACTTCCAGCCGCCCCCGGCTTTGCTGCATCCTGGAGGGAGCGTTTCCGGAGGCACCCCATGCGCCGAACCTCAAAAGTGGCCCCGACCCTGGCCCTCGCCTTCCTGGCCCTTCCCCTTTCCGCCCAGGCCTGGGACCTGCGCCTGGACGTCCCCTTCCCCGAGGGACAGAACCTCCCCCAGACCCTCATCCAGGGCACCGGCACCCTGATCCGCCAGAAGAGCCTGGACACCGGCAACGGCTTCACCTTCACCGCCAGCCACCGGATCATCCGGGTGGGCCCCGTCCTCAAGCTGGAGTGGGGGGCCGAGTTCTCCCAGTGGAAGGCCGACGGCCAGGTGCAGCAGGGCGTGTCCACCCTGGACAGCCGCCTGAAGCAGTCCGGCCTGGGCCTGGGCCTCAACGCCCAGTTCTGGGTTCCGTTCACGGGTCTCGCCGGCGAGCTGGGCGTCATGGAGCGCTTCCAGCACTACAAGCTGACCCTGGCGGGCGCGGAGCAGACGAAGAACCTCGCCCGCCCCTGGCTGCGCGTGGGCATCCGCTACAGCCTCCCGCTGCCGGTGGTCAATCCCTACTTCGCCGCCAGCTACCAGCAGCCCATCACCAAGGACAAGCCCGTGAACATCAACTCGGTGGGCGACATCGCCGGGTACCTGGGCGCCCAGGGGTCCGGGCAGGAATTCCAGCGGCTGTGGACGTTCGGGGTGGGGGTCAGTTTCTAGGATCCAGGACTCGACGTCCCTCCACCCGGGGGGGATCGGCGCTCTTCGCGAAAATCAGTATTTGGACCTCCGGACCGGGAGCAGCCAGCGGTAGCCCTCCCGCTCCAGGGTCTGGATGAAGGGGCGGCTTTCGGAATCCCCGAGCTTGCGGCGGAGGGTTCCGATGTGGACGTTCACGGTGCGGGGCAGGGGCCTGGCATCGGCGTTCCAGGCCATCTGGATCAGTTCCCGGCGGCTGTGGGCGCGGCCGGGATGGGACACGAGCGCCTCCAGGATCCGGAATTCCCGCAAGGTGAGCTGCAGGTCCACCCTGCCGCGATGCACGGTGAGCTTGACCAGGTTGATGTGGAAGGGGCCGCTGCTGAGCACCCGGCAGGGGAGCTCCCGCGCCGGTTGGCTCCGGCGCAGGATCGCCTGGATCCGGGCGATGAGTTCGAGAATGGAAAAGGGCTTTCCCAGGTAGTCGTCCGCCCCCAGCGTGAGGCCCTCCAGGCGGTCCTCGTCGGAGGTGCGGGCCGTGAGGATGAGGACCGGGAGCTTCTCCTGGCGAAGGCGCAGGGTCTGGAGCACCTCGAACCCGTCCATGTCGGGAAGCATCAGGTCCAGCACCACAAGGTCGGGGGGGGACTCCCGGTGGAGCGCCAGGGCGGAGCGGCCGTCCCCCGCCAAACCCACCCTGAACCCCTTGGCCTCCAGGTTCACGCGGATGAGTTCGGCGATCCTCGCCTCATCCTCCACGACCAGCACATGGGGAACGGGGGAGGGGGAAGGAAGGCTGGGCATCTGATCCATCATAGGACCATCCACGGGGTTCCTAGAGTGCCTTGAAACGGTACTGCACCGAGAACGCCAGCCAGCTGGGGTTGATGGGGTTGAGGCCCTTCACGCCCCGGTCCCCGGTCATGGGCTCGTGGTCGCCCTTGGCGTAGTCGTCGTACCACTCCGAGTGGTTGAAGTCCACCGAAGCGCCCCAGGCCCGGTTGAACCGGTATTCCAGGCCGATGCGAAACCCGAACTTGGCGCCACGCTCGCCGTAGGGCCCCGGCGTGATGGCGTAGCGGCCGTCGTAGGTGAGGATCGAACCGCTGTTGAGCCTCTTCCCGCTGAAGTAGTTGAGGTTGATGCCGGCGTAGGGCGTCAGGCCCTCCAGCGGGGTGGCGAAGCGCACGTCCCCGCCCACGCGCCAGGCCTCGAGGCTCTGCCTCAGCCCCCCCATCGGAGCGGAGGCGTCGCCCGTCACCTTCAGGAACCCGGCGAAAACCCCGAGGCCGATGACCTCGGAACCGGGAACGTTCAGGCCATGGCCCACTTCGAAGCCGTGGCCGAAGGCCTTCCCGCCGGCGTAGGCGCGCAGGTCGCCCTGGGTGGATAGGGCGCTCAGCCGGAGGTAGTCAGGCTGCTCGGCCCGCACCGGGAGGGCGCAAACCGCCAGGCCCGCGAGACCCAACGCAATTCCATTTCTCATTGTCATATCCTCCATGGATTTCAGGGGTTCTCGTCAGAAGCGAATGCCGAAGTCGAACCGGTAGCTGCGCTTCTGCCCGTAGCCGACCGCGGCGCCCCAGTTGGCCATGCCGTTCCGGGAGGCGATGATGTTGTTGTAGCCGTCGGGCCAGTTGCGGGTGTTGCCGTCCAGTCCCGTCCCGCAGCCGAGGGGGATCTGGCTGTTGAAGACGTTGCCGACGGTCAGGCTGGTGAAGAAGGTCTTGCCGGAAACCGGGAAGTCGAGGTTCCACTGAAGGTCGGAGTAGAAGGTGCTCCCGTTGTCGTACCGGCCCCGCCCGTTCAGGTAGGCCGTGAAGGTGGTGGGCAGGCCCGTGGCGCCGGACGTGAACAGCGGGTTGCCGGCCAGGTCCTTGGAGGGGTAGTAGTACTCCTGGGTCCGGCTCCTGGGATAGCCCGTGGCGAATTCCCCCTTCAGGGTGGTGGTGCTGCGGATACCGCCCTTGGCCCCCAGGGTCCAGGTCAGCCAGGCCCGGAGGGTGTGGTGGGCGGTTCCGTCCATCTCTCCATAGGGGTTGTAGACGTCGGGGGAAATTCCCAGGGCGGCGAACTTGTCGTCCCACCGCGCCGGGGTGTCCGAGGAATTGCCTTCCCGCCAGGTCTCGGTCGAATAGGCGCGGGCCATGGTCCAGTTGCCCTGGAAGTCCAGGCTCTGGGTGCCCAGGTTGAAGACGGGGTAGCTCCACTCGATTTCCAGCCCCCGGTACTCCCGCCGGCCCATGGGATCGAAGGTGAGGTAGTGGGCGAAACCGTTGTTGGAGGTGAGGCTGGGGGCCGCGGAATCCTGCATGGTGACCTTGAGGTCCGAGGGGCGGTCATACCAGAGGTCCGTGTACTTGCGGTAGACCAGGCTGGACCGGAAGAACCCGCCGCCGGCGAAGGCATGGCGATAGGCCAGCTCGACCTGGCGGGCCCGTTCCGGGCGCAGGTCGGGATTCACGGTGTAGAGGGCGTCGCTGTTCTGGTAGTGGTAATAGGTGCCGTAGTTGGCCGGATTCGTGAGCTCGGCGTAGGAAACGGCGTAGGGCGTGGTGGTTCCGGCGCTCCAGAAGGCGCGGCGCCGGATGTCTCCGGCCTTGCGGCTGAAGTTGCCCAGGTTGCCCTGGCCGATGGTGCCCCGCATGTCGGCGAAGGAAAGGCTGAGGAGGTGGGCGCCGTCGGCCCGGAGGTCGTATTTCACCTCGGTGCGGGGGGAGAAGGCGTGGGTGTTGATGCGCATTCCCGTGCGGTCGGAGATCCTCCAGTTGTCGTAGCGGATCCCCATCATCACGCTCCAATGTCCGTTCAGGGCGATCTGGTCGTTGGCGTAGAGGGAATGGGTGAAGTCCCGGTTGCGGACGTCGCCGCCGCCCTCGTCGGCCCAGGTGCGCATTTCGGGAATGAAGCCCGAACCGTTGCGCAGGGTCTGCCCCAGGGAGGTGGCGGCTTCCGCCGGCGAGCCCGCGTACTTGTAGACCAGGTATTGGCCATCGGCCAGACGGCCTGGAGCGTAGAACACACGGCGGCCCGGGCCCGACTGCTCGGGCAGGAAGGCCCGCTCCCGCAGCAGCTCCAGGCCGACGTCGAGGTTGTGCCGCTCGTTGAACCAGCTCAGGTTTCCGGAAATGGTTTCCACGTCCCGCACCTCGGCCTGGGAACTGTAGCCGTTGCCGTTGCTCAGGAGCAGGCTGGAGCCGGAGGTGTTGAAGATGGTCTGGGCGTCCTCGTCCCATGCGCGCACGTTGATGGGGTCCAGGGGCCCGCTGGGGAAGTGGATGCGGGACTGGCGCCGGCCCCATTTCACGTCCAGCGCCATGGAGGCGTTGAGCATGCCCCGGTAGTTGAGGCTCCGGAAGTCCCGGATGGACCGCTGCATGTTGTCGACGAAGGTGTCCATGTTGCCCTGGGGCGTGAAGGAATCCAGCTCGTCGCGGCTGAAGCTGGCTTCCAGCTGGTGCTCGGGGGTGATCTGGTAGTAGAGCTTGTACTGGTTCATGGAGAACTTGGTGTCCCCGCCCACCAGGGGGGAGACCGTGGGGTTCTTCGGATCGCCGCCCCAGGTGTAGCCCGCCTGGTCCTTGCCGGCCCAGGTTCCGGTGGGAATGTAGGTTCGCCAGTCGTCGTGGGCTCCGCCCAGGACGGTGCCCAGGGGCCTGGA
>DBMS01000001.1:28476-33631 GCA_002297665.1 Holophagaceae bacterium UBA692
GTGGGCCGGCTCAGCTTGATCCGGATGGACCCCTGGAAGGTGTTGCTGCCGTTCTTGGTCTGGACGTTCACGATGCCGCCCGAGGAGTTGCCGTACTTGGCGTTGAGCGGGCTCTGGACCACCGTCACGTCCTCGGTGAGGTCCTCCAGCACGAACTCGGTCTGCCGGGATTCGCGGGTGACGTTGTCCCTGACGGAAATGCCGTTGACCGTGGTCTGGGACTGCCCGGCGATGCCCCCGCGGACCACCGCGAAGCCCACGTCGACGCCGCCCACGCCGGGCGCCAGGCTGAGGGCCCCCAGGGCGTTGCGCTGGGTCACCGGCAGGGCGCGCAGGGTCTCGCTGGAGAGGTTCGTGGCCGTCTTGGTCTCCGTCTTGTCCACGGCCGCGGCCGCCAACACCACTTCCACGACGGCCTCGGCCATGCGGATGGCCTTGATCGTGAGGTTCTGGCGCAGGGTCTGACCCGAGCCCATGGTGAACTCGGCCTTGGATCCCACGAAGCCCTCCTTGTGGACCTTCAGGGCATACTGCCCGGGCGGAACCAGGGGCAGGCGGAATTCCCCCTTGGGGGACGTCCGGATTTCCCGCACCCCCAGCATCCGGGGGCCCGTGAGCACCAGGGTGGCTTCCGGCACGGGATGGCCCTGGGCGTCCTTCACGACGCCAACGATGGTGCCCACGCTCTCCTGGGCGTACAGGGCACCTCCGGCCACGAGGATGCTCAGGAGGGCGGTGCCTCTTCTTCCATTCATTTTCGTACCTCCGTTTTCGATCGGGTTTCAGGTGGATCCTGCTCAGAACCGCAGGCCGGCGTTGAATTCCAGCGAGGCCTTCGTGCGGTTGCGGCTCTCGGAGGCCGCGGGCCTTCCGGTGTAGCTGGCGGGGAGGTAGTTCACCTCGGAATAGCCCGCCAGGTTGAGGTTGCATTCCATGAACAGGTGGGCGTCCAGGTCGGCGCGGAGGCCCGCGAAGCAGCCGGGGCGCAGGCTGGATTTGGAGACGTCCAGCAGCATGTTCTCCGTGGCGAGGACCGTGGGGGTGGCCGCCTCGCGGTTCCGGACCACCTTCAGGCTCCCGATGACCTCCTGGGTGGACTTGAGGGCGTTGAGGCTCACCCCGGCCTGCAGCGACCAGAGGCTCCGGGCCAGGGGATGGCGGTAGCCCGCCTGCAGCCCCATGCCCTCCAGCAGGTTCTTGCGGATGTCCACGGAATCATAGCGGCCGTCGGCCCTGGGAAGCCCGGCGGACGCATCGAAGGCCCACCGGGTGATCTGGCCCGCGGCGCCGCCGGGAGCGAATCCGGCGCCGAAGCGGGTCGCCTCGAACTGGACGCTCCGGAAGTACCGGTAGTTCAACTCGACGAATACCAGGCCCCGGCCTCCCAGGCGCCGCTCGCCCTGGACCGCGCAGAGCACGGAACCGCGGTTCCTCTGCTCCCCGGGGGTGCCCACCGTGGGGGCCACCCCGAATTTCGCCCCGAAGCCCCAAGGCGACTGGGCGCCCAGAGAGCCTGCGAGGATGGCGGCGAGGGCAAGACTTCGTGATGGGTTGTGCATGGATGGAACCTCCTCATGGTTGAGCGCACATAAGCGTGGAGCGGTGTTGAAGGCTGTCTCCGGGGGAACCGGAAGGAGGGCGCGAGCAGCTGGACAACGCCTTGCCCGCCCCCGCCTGGGGGGCTTTTCCGGGGTGATGGGGCGTGGCGGATCAGGTGGTTCGCAAGGCCCAGGACTAGCTTAGGTGATAACTGTATTTCCTGTTCATTCTCGACCCCTCGCAAAAGGGGTTTCAAGGTAAATGACAGACAAGTACCGCGCCCTTTTTTAGCGTGAGAATTGGATCTGCAAATTATTCTGTTGCAACTATTTCGGATTACAGGCCCCGCTCGTGGGCACCGCGGTGGTTGCATTTTTCTTCGGCCTTCCGGGGAACGCGGGCGAGGTGTGAATGCACGGAGAAGCCCGTCGCCGTTCGGCTCGGGGGGAACTAAGATGGGCCATGCGCTCCATCCAGATCACCCGGATCAACCTTTCGCCCTTCCGTCGCTGGCAAGGGTTCCGGCGGTTTCGCCTGAAGAGGTACTCATGGAAAGGGCTGATCCTCCTCTGGGGGGTCCTGTCGATGGCCTTCGCCTTTCTGCCGGAGGCCTGGGCCGCCTACCGGGTCCGGCGCGCCTGGAACGCCTGGGCCAGCAGCGCCCACCAGACGGCGCACTTCATCGGAAGGCAGTGGGGAAGGTCCCTGGCGCCGCCGCCCTTCGCCACCGGCGACGAGGCCCCCCTGAAGGTCCAGTTGGCGGCGGATCCGCTGGTGCGCGCCCTGGTGGACCCCGCCCGGGGCGAGGTGTGGACCCGGGAAGGGGACCGCCTGCGCCCGGCGCAGCCGGGGGCGGAGACGCAGCAGCTGCTCGCCTGGGCCAGGGAAGCGGCGGAACTGGGCGCGGCGCCCTGGAGGCCCGGATATGACCCTCGCGGCCCCCTGCAGGAGGCCATCCTCGTGCTCCCCGCGGGGCGGTGGCGCGCCGTCAAGCGGTGGCGGCCCGAAAGCCTCGAGGTGGAGCGCTTCCTCAGGGGCATCCTGGGGGATCATTCCAGGCTGCGCTTCGGCCTGGTGGACTCCGGCGAACACCTGCTCCAGAGCCGGGACGCCCCGGACGCCGCCGGCAGCCACCTGCTCCAGACCGGATTCACGCAGCGGCCCGCCGCCAAACCCCTTCCGCCCTGGAGCCTCCAGGTGCCCCTCACGGCGGGCCTGGGCCGGGGCTCGGGGTACTACTGCCTCAAGACCGACTTCGGCTGGGGCTGGATGGGCCTGAGCCTCATGTCGCTCCGGGAGGAGGAGGCCCAGCGCAACCTCCTCCTGCTCCACCGCGGCCTGGGCTGGCTAGGCTACGGGCTCTGGTTCGTGACGACCCTCGCGGGGCTGCTGATCTTCCGCCATGCCGCCCACCGGGAGCGCCTGGAAGCGGACCGCCTGGCCTCCCTCACCCACAGCCTCAAGACGCCCCTCACCCTCCTCAAGCTCCGCTGCGACACCGTGCGGATCACCGAGGTCGACCGGGAGACGCAGGAGGCCACCCTGCTCCAGATCGGCGAGGAGGTGGACCAGCTGGTGCGGCTCATCGAGTGCGGCCTGGAGGGTAGCCGCGCACCCAGGCCTTCCGCGGGAAGGGACACCATCACCCCGGCCTTTTTCGACGACGTGAGGGAGGAGATGGAAGCCACCTTCGAGGAGGACGGGCGCCGCCTCCGCGTCCAGGCCGATCTCTCCCCGTTCCGGGCCCCCGCCCTGGCCCTGAAATCCGCCCTGGCCACCCTGCTGGAGAACGCCCTCCTCCATGGGCGCGGCGATGTGTCCCTGGAAGCGCGCCCGATGAGGCGCCGGATCGCCATCGAGGTGCGCGACGCCGGAGAGGGCATCCCAGGCGACGTGCTGGATTCCCTGGCGGAGCGCAAGGCCCAGGCGGCGGAGCGCAAGGGCAGGGGGCAGGGGCTGGGGCTCCTCCTGCTCACCCGCCTGGCGGAGCGGGAAGGCTGGGGTCTCCGTTTCCAATTCCACGGCGGCGGAGGCTTCTCGGCGCTGTTGGAACTTCCGGCATAGCAGGCACTTCACCCGGCGCCTTCCCTCGGGTAAAACCCCGCGATTTCTTGTCTGCCTTTATCCAACAGGCTGCATTTTCATTGGGTTAGCCTGGATGCAACCCCGCGCCGGCCTGGACGCCCGCGGAAGCGATCCCGCGTCGCCCCGCCGAAGGCCTGTTCCGGCATTCCGACCTGCACCCAAAAGGAACCCCCATGCGCGTTCATTCCCTTCTGCGGTTCACGGCCCTTCTGGCCGCCTCCGCGCCCCTCCTGGCCCAGTCCATTCCGGTCGAGGAGCATACGCTCTCCAACGGCATGCGGGTGCTCCTGGTGGAGCGCCACCAGCGTCCCAGCGTCGCCTGCGGCTGGGTGGTGCGCGCGGGGTCCGCCAACGAGCGCCCGGGAGCAACCGGCATCGCCCACCTCTTCGAGCACATGATGTTCAAGGGCACCCGCACCATCGGGACCCGGGACGCCGCGCGGGACGCGGAGCTGAACCGCCTCCAGGATCTCCTCCAGGTCCAGATCCGCAAGGAGGTGGACCTGCTCAGGGAAAAACAGCGCCGGGGAGAAATCGCGGACATGTTCGATCCCGCCGCGCGCTCCCCTCGCCACCAGGAACTCCTGCGGGAATTCGGACGGCTGGCCGCCGAGCAGCGCGCCATCCTGGAAAAGAACGAGCTGGTGCAGGTCTACACCCAGGCCGGGGCCACGGAACTCAACGCGGACACCACGAGCGACCGGACCTATTTCCACGTGACGGTGCCGGCCAACCGGCTGGAATTGTGGGCCTGGCTGGAATCCGATCGCCTGCTCAACCCCGTGTTCCGGGAATTCTACACGGAGCGCGACGTGGTCATGGAGGAACGCCGCCAACGGGTGGACGCCACGGCCATCGGGGTTTTCGAGGAACGCTACCGCTCCCTGATCTGGCAGGCCCACCCCTACCACTGGCCCGTTATCGGCTGGCCCAGCGACATCGCCCAGGTCACCCGCGAACAGGCCAACGAATTCTTCGCCACGTACTATGCGCCCAACAACATCTCCGCCGTGCTCGTGGGCGACTTCCAGAGCCGGGACGCGCTGGCCATGATGGAACGCTACTTCGGACGGATCCCGGCCAACCCCGCGGGCGTCCCTCCCATCGTCACCACCGAGCCCCGCCAGCCGGCCCCGACCCGCCTGCTGGCGGAGGCCAACACCGGCGCCGAGGTGGTCATCACCTTCAAGGCCGTGGCCGGCCTCCACCGGGATGCGCCCGCCCTGGAGGTGCTCGCGGCCATCCTGGGGGGCCAGACGGGCCGGCTCACGCAGGCCCTGGTGCGCACCCGGCGCAGCGCCACCGACGCCATGGCCTGGAGCAAGGGACTCAAGTACGACGGCACCTTCGTGGTGTTCGCCGTTCCCGCCGGAGAAGACCGTTCGCCGGACGTGGAGGCCCAGTTGCTGGAAGAGATCGCCAGGGTCCAGCGGGAAGGGGTCTCGGAGCGGGAGTTGCGCAAGGTCAAGAACCGGTTCCAGATGAACGCCTTCAAGCGCCTGGAGGACGATGCCGTGCTCGCCAACGCCCT
>DBMS01000204.1:0-1696 GCA_002297665.1 Holophagaceae bacterium UBA692
CCGCGGACGTCATCCCGCGGGCCGTGCCGGAGTTCTTTTGTATTCATGATTAATCCCATGCCCCGGGCGTCATTTTCCGGTTCCACAGGGGCCGGTTTGCGGTAAAGCTGGAAGCCATTTCCGTCCCACCCCTTTTCAGCCCCCTATTCCGAGACGCCCATGAACCGCACGCCGCGCGCAGCCCTCTTCGCCTCCCTCTGTCTGGCCCTCGGGGCCGCCTCCCCCGCCGAATGGTGGCGCCACGCCGTCTTCTACGAGATCTACCCCCGCAGCTTCCAGGACACCAAGGGCGACGGCGTGGGCGACCTCAACGGCATCACGGCCCGCCTGGACTACCTTCGGGACCTGGGCGTGGACGCCGTGTGGCTCACGCCCATCTTCCCCTCCCCGCAGGTGGACTTCGGCTACGACGTCTCCGACTACCGGGCCATCGATCCGCGCTTCGGCACCCTCGCGGACTTCGACCGGCTCGTGGCCGAGGGCCGCCGGCGGGGGATCCGGGTGGTGCTGGACCTGGTGCTCAACCACACTTCCGACCAGCACCCCTGGTTCAAGGACTCCCGGTCCTCGCGCAACGCGGCGCGCCGGGACTGGTACGTGTGGAGGGACGGGAAGGGGGCGGCGCCGCCCTGCAACTGGGTGTCCCTGTTCGGGGGGCCCGCCTGGACCCTGGACCCGGCCACGGGGCAGTACTACTACCACTTCTTCTACGGTTCCCAGCCCGACCTGAACTGGAGGAACCCGGCGGTGCGGGACGAGATGCTGGACGTGACCCGCTGGTGGTACCAGCGGGGCGTGGCCGGGTTCCGCCTGGACGCGCTGGACACCGTCTTCGAGGACCCGGGCCTGGCGGACAACCCCCTGCTTCCGGGCCGCAACGCCTTCGGCGACCCGAACATGCGCAACGTGCACAACTACAAGCTGGAGGAGGGCCGCGGCCTCATGCGGGCCCTGCGCCGGGAGGCGGACCCCTTCGGGGCGGTGCTCATCGGGGAGACCTACACCGAGTCCACCGAGGAGCTCCGGAGCTACTACGGCAACGGCCGCGACCAGCTGCAGATGCCCACGGGGCACATGCTGGCCATGGCGGAAAAGCTGTCGGCTGCGGACTTCCGCAAGCGAATCGCCGCCACGGAGGCCACGGGGTTCTGGCCCGTGCTGGTGCTGGGGAACCACGACCTGGCGCGGCCCGCGAGCCGCTACGGCGACAAGGTCCACGACGACGCCATCGCCAAGGCGCTGGGGACGCTCCTCCTCACCCTGCGGGGCACGCCGATCCTCTACTACGGCGACGAACTGGGCATGGTGAACACCGACCCCGCGCGCCGGGAGGACGTGATGGATCCCATGGGCCGGGCCGGGTGGCCCACCGCCAAGAGGCGGGACGGGGAGCGCACCCCCATGCAGTGGGACGCCACCTCCGCCGCGGGCTTCACCACCGGCCGGCCCTGGCTCCCCGTGCCCGCAAGCGCCCGCAGCCACAACGTGGCCACGGAGCGCGGGGACCCCGGCTCCGTGCTGAACTGGCACCGGGCGCTCCTGGCCCTGCGCCGGTCGCGCAAGGCGCTCCTGGACGGGGCCTACCGGCCCCTGGCCCAGGACGATCCGGACGTCCTCGCCTACCTGCGGGAGGTGGACGAGGAGGCGATCCTGGTGGCGGTGAACCTTTCGGGCAAGGAGCGCAGGCTGGACCTGG
>DBMS01000204.1:1736-17414 GCA_002297665.1 Holophagaceae bacterium UBA692
GCGCCCTGGTGGCGACGCTGGGGCGTCCTGGGCCTAAGCGGGGGGCTGCGCCCGGAGGGACGCCAGGAGATCCGCCTGGACCTGGGGATTGCCCGTGACCACGTCGCCCGTCTCCACCCAGCCGCCCCCGCCCCCCCAGTCGGTGACGCAGCCCCCGGCCTCCTGGAGGAGCAGGACCCCGGCGGCGAAGTCCCATTTCCGCAGGCCCATCTCGTAGTAGCCGTCGTAGATGCCGCAGGCCGTGTGGGCCAGGTCCAGGGCCGCCGAGCCCCCGCGGCGGATGGCCTTGGCGCGGTGGAAGATGGCCGGCAGGGTGCTCACGAACCGTTCGAACCGGTCGCCCAGCTGCCAGGCGAAGCCGGTGGCCAGGAAGGCCCCGGTGAGGCCCGGCTGGCTTGAAACGGTCATGGGCTGGCCGTTCCAGGTGGCCCCCTCGCCCCGCACGGCCACGAAGAGGTCCTCCCGCAGGGGATCGTAGATGCAGCCGGCCAGAGGCCCCTGGGGGTCCCACAGGGCCACGGAAACGCACCAGTGGGGGAAGCCCTGGATGAAGTTGAGGGTGCCGTCCAGGGGGTCGGCGATCCACACGCGGCCCTCCACGGGACCGGTGGCCCCGGTTTCCTCCCCCAGGAAGCCATAGGCGGGGAAGCGGTCGGCCAGCAGCCGCTGGATGGCCGCCTCGCTGGCCCGGTCTGCTTCGCTCACCAGGTCGTTCTTGGACTTTTCGGAAATGGTGCGAGGATCCAGCTTGCGGAAGTAGGTCAACAGGACCTTCCCGCCCGCGCGGGCAGCGGCTATGCAGGCTTCACGTTCGGCTTCCAGCATTCGGATTCTCCATCTTCCAGATTGCCCGGATCTTCCCAGGTTCTTTCCCACAGTTTGGACTGGATAATCCCGACATTTCTAGTAAACTATTCAAGTCAGTGGCGAGGTTACCGTATGCCCAAGGTCGTCAACATCGAACCCACTCCCAATCCCGATGCGCTCAAGTTCATCGTGCAGCGGCCCATCCTCCGCTCCGGGACGCGCTCCTTCCGGGACTTCGGGGCCGCGGTGGGGGACCCCCTCGCCTCCAGCCTCTTCGCGCTGGGCCGGATCACCTCCGTCTTCTACATGGACCGGTTCGTCACCGTGAACAAGGCCCCCGACGACGAATGGAGCGGCCTCATCGACCCCATCTGCGAGGCCATCGAGGACCTGGAGTTGGAGGCGGTGGACGGCAACGCCCCGGCCCCCGGGAGCACCCTGGCCGACGACGAGAAGCTGGCGGCCATCAACAAGCTCCTGGACGAGCGCATCCGGCCCGGCCTCGCCGGCGACGGCGGCGGGGTGGAAGTGCTATCCTTCGAGGACAACACCCTCCAGATCAGCTACCACGGAGCCTGCGGCTCCTGTCCCAGTTCCGGCGGGGGCACCCTTCGCTTCATCGAGGGCCTCCTGCAGGACGAAATCGACCCCCAGATCCGGGTCATCAGTTATTGAACGGCCGTCCGCGGCCGATGCACCGAGTGAAGTCTGAACGAGGACCGGCGATGATCGAGACCAAGGTGAAGGATGCGGGCCCGCGGGCCCAGGTGGCAGAGGGTCCGGACGCCCCGACCCTGATGGCGTGGTACCGCACCATGCACATGGGGCGGGTGCTGGACGACAAGGCGCCCAACTACCTCAAGCAGGCCATCGGCTGGTCCTACCACGCCCCCTGCGCGGGCCACGACGGCATCCAGCTGGCCCTGGGCCTCACGTTCCGGGCCGGGCAGGACTACCTGTTCCCCTACTACCGGGACCTGCTCACCTGCCTCGCGGGAGGCCTGACCCCCCTGGAGATCATCCTCAACGGCATCTCCAAGGCCGAGGACCCCTCCAGCGGCGGCCGCCACATGTCCAACCACTTCGGCAAGCCGGAGATCCACATCCAGAACGTCTCCAGCTGCACCGGCAACCACACCCAGCACGCCGTGGGCCTGGCCCGGGCCGTCAAGACCTACGGCCGGGACGCGGTGGTGTTCAGCAGCCAGGGCGAGTCCAGCGTCTCGGAAGGGTACGTGTACGAGGCCATCAACGGCGCCAGCCTCGAGAAGCTGCCGGTGGTCTTCGTGTTCCAGGACAACGGCTACGGCATCTCCGTGCCCAAGTCCGACCAGACCGCCAACGTGCACGTGTGCGACAACTTCCGGGGCTTCCCCAACCTGCTGATCCTGAAGTGCGACGGCAAGGACCCCCTGGATTCCATGCGGGCCCTGCGCGAGGCGGTGGCCTACGCGAAGTCCGGCGCCGGCGCGGCCATCATCCAGGCCGACTGCGTGCGCATCGGCAGCCACTCCAACAGCGACAAGCACGAACTCTACCGCTCCCCCGAGGAACTGGCCGCGGCCCGGGCCCAGGATCCGCTCCCGCGCTTCCGGACCTACTGCCTGGAGCACGGCGTGGCCGAGGCCGACCTGGCGGCCATCGAGAAGGCGAACCTGGAGACCTACAACGCCGCCTCCGACGCGGCCATCGCCGCCAAGGACCCCGATCCCGCGGCCATCTTCGAGCACCTGGTGCCCGAGCCCTGGGTCACGCCGCTGTTTCCGGACGGCACCCACGACGAGGAGGGGCCCAAGGAGACCATGCTCCACGCCATCAACCAGACCCTGAAGGAGGAGTTCCGGGCCAACCCGGACACCTACATCTGGGGCCAGGACGTGGCCAACAAGGAGAAGGGCGGCATCTTCAACATCACCAAGGGCATGCAGCAGGAGTTCGGGCGCGGGCGCGTCTTCAACGGGCCCATCGCCGAGGACTTCATCACCGGCACGGCCAACGGCTTCACGCGCCTGGACGACAAGATCCGCGTGGTGGTGGAAGGCGCCGAGTTCGCCGACTACTTCTGGCCCGCCACCGAGCAGCTCATCGAGCTCTCCCACGAGTCCTGGCGGAGCATGGGCAAGCAGGTGCCCAACATCACCATCCGCCTGGCCTCGGGCGGCTACATCGGCGGCGGCCTCTACCACAGCCAGAACATCGAGGGCTTCCTCACCACCATCCCGGGCATCCGCGTGGTGGTGCCGGCCTTCGCCGACGACGCCGCGGGCCTGCTGCGCACCTGCATCCGGAGCCGGGGCGTCAGCCTTTTCCTGGAGCCCAAGTTCCTCTACAACGCCGCCCAGAGCAAGGCCCACATCCCCGCGGATTTCGCCGTGCCCTTCGGCAAGGCCCGGGTGCGGCGGGAGGGCACGGACCTCACGGTGCTCGCCTACGGCACGCCCGTGCACTTCGCCCTGGAGGCCGCCCACAAGCTCGAGGCCGAGGGGCGCAGCGTGGAGGTCATCGACCTGCGCAGCCTCAACCCCCTGGACACCGAGACGATCTTCGCCAGCGTCCGCAAGACCCACCGCGCCATCGTGGTGCACGAGGACAAGGTCTTTGGCGGTTTCGGAGGCGAGGTGGCCGCGCAGGTCTCCGAGCAGTGCTTCCCGTGGCTGGACGCCCCCGTGGGCCGCGTGGGCTCCACCTTCACACCCGTGGGCTTCAACCGGATCCTGGAGCGGGCCATCCTCCCCAACACCGACAAGGTGCTGGCGGGAATGCGCAAGGTCCTGGCGTTCTAGCGGACCTCGCGCCTCAGCGCCGCGGGTCCTTCTCCTCCCCGTCCCCGGCGAGGGGGTTGGGGAGGGGATCCAGCTGCACCCCGGTCACCTCGGCCCGGACGCGCACCGGAACCGCGAAGAGCCCGTAGACGCTCACCAGGTGGGTGAAGTCGTAGGAGACGGTGCACACGGGGCCCTCCTCGGTGAGGCCCGGCGTCAGCCGGAAGGCGTCCTCCCCCAGGGCCGCCTCCGTGAAGCCCAGGTCGAAGGCGCGGCGGCGCAGCGCGTGGAGCGCCGCTTCCTCGCCCTTGATGCGGGACTGCCGGGCCGCGATCCCCGCGGCGTGGCGCAGGGCATAGTGCCCGTAGACCACCGGGAGGGCGCGGGCCCCGGCCAGCAGGCCTGCCCCGAGGACCAGGAGGACCGCCGCGCCCAGGAGCCGGTGGGCGCTGAACCTCTGGAGGACCTCGCCCAGGAACCCCCGCGCCCCGCGCCACAGGCGGAGCCCCGCCCGCGCCGCCAGCCCCCGGAGCCTCGCGCCCAGCGCCTCCCAGTCCTCAGCGCGCATCGGGCGTGACGCCGATCTGTACCGCGCCTTCCAGGCGGGCCACCACCTTGAACCGGTCTTCCAGCACGTCCACCCGGCCCACGCGGAACGCGTCCACCACGCCGGTGAGGGCCACCTGGGGCGTGAGGGCGCGGTTGAGGCCCTGCTGGGTCTTCTCCTTCAGGTCCTTCAGGCTCTTGTCCAGGAAGAAGCTGCACTTGTCGGTGAGCGTCTTGCGGAGGGTGCCCCGGTAGAACCACTCCCCCAGGCTGGTGATCCAGTTGCGGGTCTCGAGGGTGTAGTCCAGGTCCTCCAGGCGGAGGGTGCCCAGGACCTCATTGAAGACGGGGCGGCCCTTGAGGGTGAGCCTTCCCGTCACCTTCCCCTTGATGTCCAGGTCCAGGTAGGCCCAGCCGTCCTTGCCGCGCACGGCGGCGCGGGTGACTTCGAACCGGCCCTTGTCGGTCTCGAAGGGCTGGGCGGAAAGCTGCTGCGTGAGCTGGCGAGAGGCGTGCTCGTAGCTCAGGTCCGCGTCCACCTGGAGGCTGAAGCCGGGCGCGATGGGCCGGGTCGACAGGTCCAGGGGGGGCAGGGGCCTGGGCACGGGCTGGGGGCGCGCTCCCAGGCACACCGCGGGCCGGATCTGGATCTCGGGCGTCAGGGTCAGCACCTTGCCCTGGCTGGACCAGGGGCTCAGCCTCACGCGCTCGGGGTTGAGCATCAGGAACACGCCGGGGGCGAGCTCCACGGGCTGCTGGGCCTGGAGCCAGGCCGCCTCGGCCCGGGGCCGGAGCCGGGTGGCCTCCTGGATCTGGGCCTGGAGGGCCCGGGTGGCCTTGGCGAGGTTGTCCTTCATGCCCGCGAGCACCTTGTCGGTGATGTCGTAGCCCAGGTACGTGACATGGCAGCCGTCGATGCGCAGGGGCTCTTCGGGCGTGAGCTTGAGGTCCAGGCCCCAGTCGGGGGTCAGGGCCACTTCGGCCTGGATGCCCAGCCGGGCCTTGCGGAAGGATTCCGGCGGCAGCCCGCAGGAGCCCATGCCCTTGACGTAGGTGCCCATGCGCAGGCCGACCTCGAACCAGTAGTTCACCGTCGTGTGCATGAGGACCCGGTTGCCCTTGAGCACGAAGTACAGCGGCTCGCGGTAGAGGTTGAACCGGTAGGCCGGGCTCCCCTGGGCGAGGCCGGGCAGGTTGGTCCAGGTCTCCACGCCCTGGGGCGTCACGGGGGTGGTGCGCTCGGCGGCGGCGAACATGGGGGCCAGGTCCACCTGGATGGGGGCCGCCAGGGTCGACGCGGGCGGCTCCTGGCCGTGGAGGCAGAACGGGATCAGGGCCAGCAGTCGCCAGGTGCGCATCCTACAATGGTAAGCACCGGCGACCGGTCAGCGGTCACGAAATGGACGCGCAGAGCTCCTCGGCGATCATGTCCGGCGTGCGGTCCAGGAACGACATGCGCCCCATGAGGCGGACCAGGCGGCCGTCCCGGAGGATCGCGGCCTGGGGCGAACTGGGTGGGGCGCCTTCGAAGTATTCCCGGGCCCGCTGGGTGGCCTCGGTCTCCATGCCCGCGAAGACCGTGACCAGGTGGTCGAACCGGAGCCCCTTCTCCCGCAGGGCCTTGATCACCCCCGGGCGGGCCCCGGCCGCAGCGCAGCCGCACACGGAGTTCACGATCAGCAGCGTGGTGCCGGGGCGCTGGAGGGCCTCGTCCACCTCGTCGGGGGTCATGAGGTGCCGGAAACCGGCCTGGCTGAGTTCGTCCCTCATGGGGGCGACCATGTATTCGGGGTAGTTGGCCACGGGTGCTCCTGCGTTCCTTCAAAGTTTACCCGTTTTGTCATCTTTGCCAAAGAGGTATCAAACGGGCGCGTGGGGGCATTACCATGGTGGAAACGACCACGGGGGTAGATTCATGAAGGACTTTTTCAAGTCGCTTTTGGCGTCGTTCGTGGCTTTGGGCCTCTTCGCGGGGGGCGTGCTGGTGCTCCTGGTGATCCTCGTGGCCTCCATGGGGCCCACCAAGCCGGTGGTGCCGTCCCGGGCGGTGCTGATCCTGGACCTGAACACCAACTTCACGGATTCCTACCCGGACCAGGGTCCGGCGGAGCTCCTGCAGAAGGCCGCCGGGGGCGGCCTGGCTGAGGGCATTCCCCTCCATGTGCTCGTCCAGGCCATCGACCGGGCGTCCCATGACGCGAGCCTGAGCGCCCTCTACATCACCGGCATCGTCCGCCCCGAGGGCGTGGGCTCGGGCCCCGCCGCCCTCAAGGAGCTGCGGGAGGCCATCCTGCGCTTCCGGAAGGTCTCGGGCAAGCCCGTGATCGCCTACAACCAGTACTGGACCAAGCGGGAACTCTACCTCTGCGCCGGCGTGGGCAAGGTCTACATGAACCCCCTGGGCGTGCTGGACGCCACGGGCTACGCCTCGGAAGTCACCTTCTACGGCAAGGCCTTCAAGAAGTACGGCGTGGACGTGCAGGTCACCCGCGTGGGCAAGTACAAGAGCGCGGTGGAGCCCTACGTCCTGGAAAAGCTCAGCGACCCCGCCCGGGAAGAGCTCCAGGTCCTCATGGGCGACCTGTGGACCGAATGGAAGGCGGCCGTGGCCGCCGACCGCAAGCTCACCCCCGCCCAGCTCCAGGCCATCGCCGACGAGCAGGGGACCCTCACCTCGCCCGAGGCCCTCAAGGCGGGGCTGGTGGACAAGCTCCTGGCCAACGACCAGGTGCTGGACGAGCTCAAGGAGATCGCGGGCAAGAAGGTCGGCGACCGCGACTTCCCCCAGATCGACATGGCCACCTACGTCAAGACGGTGCCCGAGCCCTCCGGCTCCAACCGCATCGCCCTGGTGTTCGCCGAAGGCGCCATCGTGGACGGCATGGGCACCTCCGGCAGCATCGGCGGGGAGACCCTGAGCAACGAGCTCCGGCGCCTGCGCCTGGACAAGCGCGTCAAGGCCATCGTCCTGCGCGTGAACAGCCCCGGCGGCAGCGCCCCGGCCTCCGAGCTCATCCAGCGCGAGCTGGTCCTGGCCCGCAAGGACAAGCCCGTGGTCGTCTCCATGGGCCACCTGGCGGCCTCCGGCGGCTACTGGATCTCCACCTACGCCGACCGCATCTTCGCCGAGCCCACCACCATCACGGGCTCCATCGGCGTCTTCGGCCTCCTGCCCAACGTGAAGTCCCTGGCCAACGAGCACGGCATCACCTGGGACGGCGTCCAGACCGCGAAGCTGGCCAACTCCCTCACCATCTCCCGGCCCAAGACCGACGCCGAGCTCCAGCGGGCCCAGGTCATGGTGGACTGGATCTACGACCTGTTCGTCACCAAGGTCGCCGAGAGCCGGAAGCTCACGCGCGAACAGGTGCAGGAGATCGCCCAGGGCCGCGTTTGGTCCGGCGCCGCCGCCATCCGCATCGGCCTCGTGGACGAGATCGGGAGCCTGCAGGACGCCGTGGCCTACGCCGCCCGGAAGGCGAAGGTCGAGTCCGACTACCGCCTGGAAGGCCCCGCCGAGCCCCGGACCGCGGTGGAAAAGGTCCTCAAGGCCCTGGGCGGCGGCAAGCGCCAGTACACCCGCAGCTCCGCCGACAGCCTCCAGGGGCAGGTGCGCCACGTGATCAGCGGGCTGGAAGCCTTCACCGATCCCCGGGGCATCTACGCCCGCATGCCGTACGACCTCGCCATCCGGTGATGCGCAGGCTCGGCCCGGCCGACTACCGCGTGATGCCCTGGAAGGACGGCGGGGGCTCCACCACGGAACTCGTGATCCATCCCCCGGGGGCCACCCTGGCCGGGGGCTTCCTGTGGCGCGTCAGCATGGCGGACGTGCCGGGTTCGGGACCCTTCTCCGCCTTCCCCGGCGTGGACCGGAGCCTGATGCTGCTGTCGGGAAGCCTGGAACTGGACCACGGCCCTCACGGCCTCCAGGTGCTTGAAGGCCCCTACCGGCCGGTGACCTTCTCCGGGGACTGGACCACCCGGGGCCGCCTCCTGGCGGGGCCCTGCCGCGACTTCAACGTCATGTCGGCCCGGGGGCTGGCGCGGCACCGTCTCAGCGTCGTCAGGGCCCCCGCGGCGCTGCCCGTGGCGCCACTGCTGGTGGTGGTGTGCCTGGAAGGCGCGATCGAGATCGCAGGGCAGGCGCTTGGACCCTGGGACCTCCTTGAGATGCGGGGCGGGGCGGAGGTCCTGGGCATGGGCGTGCTGGCGGTGGTGGAGCTGTCCTGACAGGGGCTGTCCATCAGGAGGAGACCAAGGGAGGTTATGCAAGGGGACAGAGCCCCCGGAAGCCTGGGGAACCCATGCGCTGGTCAGGTGCGCCGTCCTAGTTTCCTTCCACCCGAAGGCTGGCTTCCTCCCGGTACACGGCGACCACCGTCACGGTTTCGCCCTCATTGAGGTACAGAAGGCGCAAAGGCTTGACGAGTATTTCCCGGAAGGGATCACCGGCCTCCACCGAGAAGGGACCGAAAAAAGGGAATGCCTCCAGGTGGTCCGTCTTCCGGAAAACCCGGTCATGAAGCCGGCGGGCGGCACCCGGGTTGTCCACGGCGATGAATTCGAGCAATTCCTCAAGGTCCCGGAGGGCCCGGTCCGCCCACTGGATTTTCACCGGGCAAAGCGGGCCAGGCGGGCCTTGGCATCGGCCTGCGATGTCACCTGGCCGGCCCGGAGGTCGGTGACCCCCTTGGCCACCAGGTCAAGAATCTCGAGCCGCCGCTGAAGGTTGTTCCAGGTGTCCACGTCCACCATCACGGCCGCCTCGCGTCCGTGTTCAGTCACCATCACCGCGAGGCCGGTCTTCCTGAGGCCCGCGATCAACTCGGTGGCCCGCCGCTTGACCTCTGTTACTGGCACCAGTTTGAGCATCGGAGCTCCCGGAGGGAAAGAGTAATACTTTTGTATTCCTTTTTCAAGGAGACGCTGCAACGGTAAGGTGTTTGACCCTGTCCAGCCGCTACTTCTTCCGGGCTTCCCCGATGGCCACGCTGGCGGTCTGCTCGTTGTTGGACAGGTCGGACACCTTCACCATCACCCGGCTGCCCTTGATGCGGGCGCGGGGCACCAGCACGTCGAAGGTGGCCTCCCGGGTGTCGAAGACCCGGCTCTCGGGAGCCAGCTGGACCCAGCCGTCGCCGTCGGCGGAAAGGGCCGCCTCCTTGAGCACGGAGGTCTGGTCCCTGGCGGTGAAGCGCACCCGCACGCCCTCGCCCTCGGGGACGGCGGTGAGGTCGCTGATCACCGGGGGCGTGTGGTCGATGAGGAAGGGCGCGGTGCGCAGGGTGGAGGTGAGGGCCGCGTTCATGGGCTGGCTGGGGGCGTCGGAGGCGGTGATCTCCAGGCGGTACTTCCCGTCGGGGATGCCCAGGGTGTCGAAGGTGAAGAAGCGCTCCTTCCAGGCCCGCTCCAGTTCGATGGGCGCGCCGGTCTCCGGCAGCAGGCGAAGGCCGAACTCCAGCTGGTCGCCGTTGGGGTCGGAGACGCGGAACACGAAGGCCTGGGCGCCGCGGCGGAAGCTGCGCTTCTCGCTGCCGGCGTAGCCCAGGGCGGGAATGAGCTTCTGGGTCTCCAGGGGCACCCGCTCGATGCCGATGTCGTCGGGGGGCGCCGTGCGGGTGATGACCAGGCCCGGGGGCATGATCTCCGCGGCTTCCCACAGGGGCGCCAGGTTGCGGTTGGCCCAGTGGACGCGCACGCCTTCCACGGAGGGCGTGGCGCCCCCGCGGGAGCTGGCGAGCTTGAGCCGGAACTGGGCGAAGCGGGCCGGAGCCAGGTGGGGGCGCTCGCCGCTCATGAGGGGCGGCGTCCAGGGGGACCAGGTGCCGTCGGGGGTCTCGGTGGAGCCGGTGCGGAACTGGAAGTCCACGCTGGTGCCCTGGGGCGTCTCGGCCTCCACGTAGGCCCGGCCCCAGTCGGCCAGGGGCATGCCCTTGAGGACGCGGCTCTCGATGGTTCCTTCCGTGGCCTGGGCCTCGTTGAGGATGTGCAGCTCGGCGGGGTTGGAGGCCACGACCATGAGGTCGGAGCCGGCGCGCAGGAAGGCCGTGGCCTGGGCGGCGCCCAGGTCCTGGAGGGCGCTGAAGGGCGTTTCGCCCCGGGCCTTCCCCGAAAGCGGCAGCGCGAAGAGCCGGGAGCGGTTGCCGGTGCCCACCAGCAGCTGGCCGTTCCAGGCCGTCAGGGCGAAGATCTGGTTCTGGGCGCTCTGCCAGAGGGTCTGCGGCACGCGGTCCTTGTCCAGGTGGATGACGGCGGACCGGGTCGCGGTGCCGGGCTCGGACAGGTAGCCCTCCCGGCGCTCGAGGCTGCCGGCGGCGAACTTGCTGGAAATGCCGTTGGTGGCCCCCGCGTAAACCTCGCCGTCGTTCACCACCAGGGCGCGCACTTCCTCGAAGCCCGTGGCCATGAGGGTCTCCATGCGGTCCCCGGTGCGCACGCCGGTGTAGTGCAGCACCAGGCCCCGGCCGTGGCTGCCCAGGTAGTAGCCGCCCTTGCCGTCGGACGCCAGGGCCGTGAAGGCCGTCTCCTCGGGGAGCTCGGCCAGCTTGCGGCTGTGGCCTTCCCGGGCCAGCACCAGGGCGGCGCCCTTCTCGCCGCCCCCGGCCAGCACCAGCTCCGTGCCGTCCACGGCCATGGCCCACACGAGGCGCGAGTCGATGTCCGCGAAGGGCTTGACCTCCCCGGAAGGGGTCACCCGCAGCAGCTTGTTCTCGCCGCTGGGCGCGACGATCAGGTCCTGGCCGAGGCGGGCCATGGCGAAGACGATGCCGCCCTTCACCTGGGCCAGCGGCTTCATCTGGCCGGCGGTGTAGTGGAAGAGCTTGCCCTCGTTGCCGGCGCTGAGGTAGGCGCCGGCGGCGCCGTCCGGCACCGCGGCCCACACGATGCCTTCGGGGAGCGTGCCGACCCGGCGGAGGCTGGGGGCGAGGCGAAGCTTGCCGTCCGCGCCGATGCGCACGCCCTTGGCGTCGGAGGTGAGCCAGTCGTTGAACGACGCGAACGTGGCCGAGGGTTGCTGGGCCGAGACGATGCCCGCCGAAGCGAGGAGGATCGAGCCCAGTGCGGGGGTGAGGTTCTTCATCATGGTCTCCACGTGCGCCTATTCGACTTCAAGTTCCATGCTGATCAGGCCCCGCACCTCGGACTCGAGGGGCAGGACGCCGCGGCTGATGATCTGGCGCTGGAGGCGGTTGGCGTTCAGGTCGCCGTCGGCCCCCAGCATGGCCGTGACGGTCGGCGGCACGCCCTCGATGCGGGCGCCCCGCAGGCCCGCGCCGGGCTGGGTCTGCACCAGGAGCGCGTAGGCGTGGTTGTTCCGCATGCCGCCGTTGAGCATGCGCACCAGGTCGCCAAGGCCCCCGACGTCGATGGCCCTCTCGTCGGGGTCGGCGTTGATGAGGCTGAATCCGTCGCCCACCAGCAGCGTGGCCTTGCCGGGCCGCGCCGAGGGCGGCACGAAGAGGTTCATGGTGGTGGTCTCCTTGACGCCCTGGATGTTCTGCAGGACCACGTGGACGGGCAGGGTCTGCCCCCGCTTCACCCGCGCCTTGAGGGTGCGCACGCCGCTGATGGCCGTGAGGTCCAGGCGCTCCTCGGCCTTGACGGTGAGGCTGATGCCCTCGACCACCGGGCGCTCCCAGGGATTCATGGTGAGGATCTGGAGGATGCCGCCCAGGTACGTCGCCATGCGGTTGGCGTTGAGGTCCGCGACCATGTTCTCGATCTCGATGGCCGGGTGGCCCGCGAGCTTGATGTTGCCCTGCAGCGACAGGCTCTGGAACCCGGCGCCCCGCACGTAGGTGGAGATGGTCTGGCCCAGCACCATGGCGGCGAGGTTGGGCGTGACCACGGGGTGGTCCATGAGCTCGAACTTGAAGTTGAGGTTGCGCTTGCCGCCCAGGTTAAGGCCCACCCGCATGGGGACCATGCGCGGTTCGGCGCCCAGCATGGCCGCGATGCCCATGCTCCGGTCCAGGCGCAGGGCGCCCACGGGGGCCACGGACTGGGAGAGCTTGAACGAGCTGTTGTAGTTCGGCACGCACACCGCCACCGAGGCCGACCACAGGGGCAGGTCCACCGCGCCCAGGTTGAAGAGCTGGTGGCCAAAGCAGAGGATCTTCCGTCCCGAGACGTAGGTGATGGTGCCCGAGGCCGACATCTCCAGGTCGCCCTGGACCAGGTTCACGGCCACCATGCCGCCGGGTTCCAGGGGGCTGGCCTCCCCGATGCCGGTCCCGGCCGCCGCGGCGCCCATGGGGCGCAGGGGCAGCCCGGCCCAGAGGGACTGCAATTCGGGGGCGGTGGAGGCCCCGAACACGGGGATGGGCAGCAGCTGGCCGCCCTCGGGGGCCTCGGCGGCGCCCAGGATCTCGCTGATGGGAACCATGCGGCCCAGGAGGGCCGACTTGAGGACC
This sequence comes from Holophagaceae bacterium UBA692, assembly GCA_002297665.1. Classification (GTDB taxonomy): domain Bacteria; phylum Acidobacteriota; class Holophagae; order Holophagales; family Holophagaceae; genus Mesoterricola. The sequence continues at coordinate 14,269 of DBMS01000204.1, forward strand.
TTGGGCGGTTCCATGCGGGGCAGGATCAGGGGCGTCCGGGTGGAGGACGTCTCGGACATGTCCCGGAGGCCGTCGAGCATCTCCCCGATGGGGGTGATGCCGCCGATGGGCTCCTTCTCGAAGGCGAAGCCGATGGAGAGGGCCCCGATGAGCCTGCCGTCGATGTAGCAGGGCGAGCCGCTCATGCCGGCCAGGATGCCGGTGTTGGCCAAGGGCCCTCCGCTGGCGCGGACCAGGATGAGGCTGCGGCCCGGGGCGAAGTTCTTCTGGAGGCCCAGGACCTCGAACTGGAAGGTCTCGATCTTCCCGCCCTGCCAGACGGTGCGCCCCACGCCCTTCATGCCGGTGCGGATCTCGTTCATGCCCATGGTCGCCGGGGGTTCGGCGGCCACGGCCGCCATGGACCAGGAGAGGGCCAGGACACACGAAATGATCAAGGATCTCAAGGGCAAGGACATGAGGCACTCTTTAAAAGATTAAGCCTAGCAGGATCGGTCCGGGCGGACCGGCATGGTGGAGGTTCCCTCTCTGGTGCCGCCATGGACGGTCCGGTGCCTGAAAAAGTTGAATTTTTTTGGAAATTCCCCGGGAAGGCCGCCTGTTAAGGTTTCTGGATGAGGTTTCTCGTCCTGGGCGATGTGGTGGGGGAGGCCGGCCGCCGGCTGGTGGAGGCGCATCTGCCCGTCCTCCGGCGGGAACTGGCCCTGGATTTCATCGTCGTCAACGGCGAGAACGCCGCCCACGGGCACGGGATCACCGAACGCATCGCCCGCCAGTGGTTCGACGAACTGGGGGTGAACGTCATCACCACCGGCAACCACGCCTTCGACGTGAAGGACATCGTCCCCTACTTCCAGGCCGAGCCGCGGCTCCTCCGGCCCGCCAACTACCCTCCCGGCACCCCGGGGGGCGGTTACGTCAAGCTGCACACCCCCGGGGGCCAGGAGGTCCTGGTCATCAACCTGATGGGCCGCGTGCACATGCCCGTGTGCGACGACCCCTTCCGCACCGCGGACGCCATCCTGGCCCGGGAGCGCGCCGACATCGTGATCGTCGACATGCACGCCGAGGCCACCAGCGAGGCCCAGGCCATGGGCTGGCACCTGGACGGCCGGGTCGCGGCGGTGCTGGGAACCCACACCCACGTGCCCACCCTGGACGCCAAGGTCCTCCCCGGGGGCACCGCCTACGTCACCGACCTGGGCATGACCGGCCCCTACGCGGGCGTCATCGGGATGACGAAGGAGTCCAGCCTCAGCCGCTTCCTCAAGGCCAAGGGGGACAAATGGGAGGTGGCCGAGGGCGATCCGCAGCTCCACGGTGTGCTGGTGGTCACGGAAGGGCGCAAGGCCCAGTCGATCCAGCGTATCCTCAAGACGCTCCCCTGAGTCCCGGCCCGTGTCGCACCTTCTCTCCCACTACAAGATCCTGGACTTCTCCCGCATCCTGGCGGGACCGTTCGCGTCGCAGCTGCTGGCGGACTTCGGCGCCGAGGTCCTGAAGATCGAGCCGCCTTCCGGGGACCCCACCCGGGGCTGGGGCCCGCCCTTCGAGGCGGGCACGGGCGAGAGCGCCTACTTCCGCTGCGCCAACCGCGGCAAGCGGAGCCTGGCCATGGACCTGGAGGACGAGGGCTGCCGGGCCACCCTGGCCGAGCTCATGACCTCCGCCGACGTCCTGGTGGAGAACTTCCTGCCGGATTCCGCCGAGGCCCTGGGGCTCACGTGGGAACGGATCCACGACCGCTACCCCAAGCTCATCGTGGCCTCGGTGCGCGGCTTCGCCTCCGACGTGCCCGCCGCCAGGCGCCCCGGCTACGATTTCGTGCTGCAGGCCGAGAGCGGCCTCATGTCCATCACCGGCGAGGCTCCCGGCGCGCCCATGAAGACGGGCGTGGCCGTGGTCGACGTCATCGCCGGCCTGTACCTCGCCAACGGGATCCAGGCCGCCATGCTCCACCGGGAGCGCACCGGCGAGGCCGTCCACGTGGAGGTGCCCCTCATGGAGGCCGCCCTGGCCTCCCTGGTGAACGTGGCGGCCGAGACCCTCATGACCGGCGAGGCCCCGCGGCGCATGGGCAACGGGCATCCCCACATCGTCCCCTACCAGACCTTCGCGTGCAGCGACGGCGACATCGCCCTGGGCTGCGGAAGCGACCGCCAGTTCGAGGTGCTCGCCCTGTGGGCGGGCATCGACCTGGAACGCGAGCCCGGGTGGCGCACCAACCGGGGCAGGGTCACGGACCGGGAGCGGCTCCTGCCGGTCCTGGAGGCCCATTTCCGCGCCACCTCGGTGGAGGCCGCCACCACCTTCTGCGACCACCACGCCATTCCCGCCAGCCGCGTGCGCGCCGTGGACGACGTCCTCTTCCGCGAGGCGGGCAACCTCCACCACCTCGTCACGACCCTCTACGACGAGGCCGGGGGCCGCATGATCCCCATGCTGGCCTCGCCCGTGCTCTTCAACGACCTGCGGGCCCGGTCCCGGATCCCGCCCCCCCGGCTCCCGGAATGAGGCGCCCCAGTTCCCGGGACCTCGTCCCCCTGCGGGAGGCCTCAGGCCTCCCCGCGGATCCCCAGGCCCGCATCGAGGCCCGCCTGCGCCACGGCTGGCTCCTGGTGGTGGGCCCCGCCCTGGTCAAGCACACCCGGCTCCTGCGCGTGAGCCGGGGAACCCTGGTGGTGGGCTGCTGGCAGCCCCGGATCATCCCCAGCCTGCGGGCCTCCGCGCAGGCCGTGTGGCCCCAGGTGCAGGAGCGCCTGCAGCGCCTGTGGAAACTCCACGTCCACGCCATGGAGATCGTCCCCTGCGACCCCCCCGAGGCCGAACACCCCGCGCCCCCCCGCCGCGAACCCGACGCCTTCAAGGCCGTCCTTGAGCTTTTGAGGACCCGCCAGAAAGGGTGATGGACCCGGAGGCCCGGTTCAGGTTAAGATCGATGCTTCGTCGGGGCGTGGCTCAGCCTGGTAGAGCGCTCGGTTCGGGACCGAGAGGTCGGAAGTTCGAATCTTCTCGCCCCGACCAATAAGACCAAAGGGGGAGTAACCAACCGGTTGCTCCCCCTTTTCGTCGGGGAAAAGATTCGGACTTCCGATCGGCAATGGCGCGCAGGTAGGGGAAGGCATCGACGCTGCGGGGCAGCGTCG
>DBMS01000093.1 GCA_002297665.1 Holophagaceae bacterium UBA692
GCCTCCAGGTCATCCACCACCAGGACCGTCAGGGCCTGGGCGTCCGCGACCCCGGGGGCCGCCCCGGCGATGGGCAGGGGGAGGGTGAAGGCGAACCGGCAGCCTTGGCCCAAATCGCTCTCCAGGGTCAGCGCCCCGCCCATGGCCGCCACCAGCTGCCGGCTGATGGCCAGGCCGAGGCCGGCCCCGCCGTGGCGCCGCTGGACGGATGCGTCCCCCTGCTCGAAGGGCGCGAAGACGCGCTCCTGGGCCCCGGCGTCCAGGCCCGGCCCGGTGTCCTGGACGCTGAAGGCGCAACGCAGGCCCGGGCCGTCCCCCCAGGAGGTCTCCAGGCCCAGGGTCACCTCCCCTGCGTCCGTGAATTTCACCGCGTTGCCCAGCAGGTTCACCAGCACCTGGCGCAGGCGCAGGGCGTCCCCCAGGAGGAGGGCGGGCATGGGGCCGCCCTGTTCCACCCGGAACGCCAGCCCCTTGGCCCGGGCCAGGGGCTCCATGTCCGCGCGCACGTCGGCGACCAGCTGCGCGGGGCTGAAGGGGGCCGGCTCCACCCGCAGGTGGCCGGTCTCCAGGCGGGCCTGGTCCAGCAGATCGTCCAGCAGCCGCGCCAGGAGATCCCCGTTGCGGGCCAGGAGCTCCAGGGGCCCGCGCTGATCCGGCTGGAGGGGCAGCGCCTGGAGAAGCTGCACGCCGCCGAGCACGCCGTTGAGGGGCGTGCGGATCTCGTGGCTCATCACCGCCAGGAAGCGGCCCTTGGCCGCGTTGGCGCGCCGGGCTTCCGCCTCGGCCGCCCTGCGTTCGGCCACCTCCTGCCCCAGGCGGGTCCGCAGGGCGAAGTCCCGGCGCTGGGAGCGGTTCCAGGTCACCCGGAAGGCGAAGCCGATCCCGTTGGCGAACAGCAGGTAGAGGGCGGGTAGCCCCAGGCCGGGCGCCGCCTGCGCCCGGGCGGCGGCCAGGTAACCCAGGAAGAGGGCCGACCCGCCCAGCGCGGCGCCCAGGCACAGGCCCAGGTTCAGGGGCAGCATCATGTAGACGCCCAGCGCGAAGAGGGCCAGGAAGGGAAGCTCCTGGGCCGTGGCGGGTCCGTGGGCCTGCACGAGCAGGTAGTGCTCCACCACCTCCGTGACGAAGAGCAGCGACACGCCCCCGAAGAGGAAGGCCTGGGCCGCCCGGGGGCCGCGCGCCGCCAGGGCTCCGGCCGCGCCCACCAGGCCCCAGACCGTCAGGCGAAGGGCGGCGAGGGTCCAGAAGGGACCGCCGGTACCGAAGGTCTGGTAGTCCAGCACCATTGCGGCCGCGTAGAGGCCCGGCAGGAAGGCCAGGAGCCGCATCTGCGCGGCCAGGCGGGGCCCCTGGTCCGCCGCGAACCCCGCCTCGGTGGCGGGGTCGGTGAAGACCGCCAGCCCCCAGGACAGGGCGAAACGCCCGCTGTCCACCCGTCAGCCCTGGATCCGGTACCCGACCCCCGGCACGGTCTGCACCAGGGCGGGTTCGCCGGCCAGCTTGCGGCGCAGGCGGGACACCAGCACGTCCACGCTGCGGCTGCACACGGTCTCCCCCTCCGGGCTGATGATCTCCGTGAGGTCCACCCGGGACAGCACGCGGCCCCGGGCCTCCAGCAGGGCCGCGAGCAGGTCGAACTCGCCCCGGGTGAGGGGGATCTCCGCGCCGTCGGCGCCCCGCAGGCGCCGGGCGGGGATATCCAGGTGGTAGCGGCCGGCGGCGAGGATGCCGGACGCCCCGCAGCGCCGGAGGAGGTTCTGGATGCGGGCGAGCAGTTCCCGGGGGTCGTAGGGCTTGTCCAGGAAGTCGTCCGCGCCCAGTTCCAGGGCCCGGAGCCGGTCGGAAGGCCGGCTCGTCACCACCAGCACGGGGACGCTCCGCCGGATCAGGTCCCGCGCCAGGTCCAGGCCGTCTCCGTCCGGAAGGTTCAGGTCCAGGAGGACCAGGCTGGGGTGGTCCTGCGCCGCCCGGGCGCGCCCCTGGGCCAGGGTCCCGGCCTCCTCCACGGCCAGGCCGGCCTGGCGCAGGTAGGCCGCCAGCAGCAGACGCTGGGCGGGATCGTCCTCGATGAGCAGGATGGGGGCGGGGTCGTTCATGCCGGGGATGGGTTGCAGGGCATTATCCGCTCGTTTGCAGGTTGTTGACAGGCATCCGTCAAGATTTCCGCAAACCCCATCCAGCCTGTTGGTTTCCCCACGGAGCCCCCATGCGACACCCCGGTCCGGCCTGCCTTCCCCTCCTGGTCCTCCTCCTCGCCGCACTGGGCTGCAGCGGCGGCGGGTCGCGTTCCGCCCCGGACGCGACCACGTCGGGGGCGCTCACCATCGCCGAGGTGTACGAGAAGACCCTCGCGTCCCTGAAGGCGGGCCACGTGGACACCGACGGGGACACCATTCCCGACGACATCGAGACGGGGCTCCTGCACACCGACCCCACCAAGGTCGACACCGACGGGGACGGCATCCCCGACAACGTGGAGGTCTTCGGGAACAAGGCCTGGAAGGCCGGGGACCCCCTGGCGGACAAGAACCGCAACGGCGTCATCGCGGCCCTGGACCAGGACGACGATGGGGACGGCGCCAACGACGGCGACCTGGTGGACAGCGACGGCGACGGCATCCCCGACTACCTGGAGTTCTACGGCTACACCTACGAGGCGCTCACCGGCAAGCCCAAGCTCTGGGACGGCGTGGACCACTCCGTGCCCTACTTCAAGACCGACCCCAACCAGCGGTCCACGGACCAGGACCCCTTCGACGACAGCACCGAGATCTCGGGCCTCAACATGGACGTGTCCGTGAAGAGCCCAGGGGGCCTGCCCATGGTTCCGGCCCTGCCGGAGATCGTGGTGCGCATGGACGGCTACCGGGTGACCACCCTGGACGAGATCACCTTCACCGAGACCAAGTCCGTGACCAAGGAGACCACCTGGGAATGCCAGACGGAAGCCCGGGATTCCCGCACCACCGAGCACGGCTGGGAGGTGGGGTACGAGGCCACGGCCGGGTATTCCTTCCCCGGCTGGGAGGCCAGCGTCACCTTCCACGCCAACTATTCGGGCAGCATCTCCAACACCCACGAGACCAGCACGTCCAATTCCAAGGGCGGGTCGGTGGCCAACGCCGAGGAGTGGAGCAAGGCCCGGACCACCAAGCCCTCGGAAGCCGCCGCCATCAAGCTCTTCCTGAAGGTGTACAACACCGGCACCGCCTGCGCGAGCAACGTCGTGCCCACCATGACGCTGCGCATCGGCGGCCACAACGTGGCCACCTTCCAGCCCGGGGAGACCCAGGTCAACCTCCTGGAGCCCGGCGCCACCTATCCTTCGACCCCCGGCGTCTACTGGGTGGTGGACACCAACCAGAACGGCGGGAAGATCACCCTCACCATCGACGAGCTGCGGGCCCTGGAGAGCGGCGCGCCCGTGACCCTCACCCTCACCCAGATGAGCGCCGACGTCATGCGCAAGGACGCCGCCACGGGCGCCTACGTGTCCATGGGCGACTGGAACGAGTATGCCGCCCGCTGCCGGGCCGTGTGCGCCGACCTGTACTTCGACACCGGCGACGGGAACTTCACCCACAGCCTCGTCTACGCGGGGAACTCCCCCACCTCGCCCCGGGTGACCCTGGGAGACGCCTTCCTGTGGGCCATCGGGGGCTTCACCAGCCAGGGCCTCGGCGTGAACTACCGGGACCTGGCGGGCCTGTCCCAGCAGATGGACCTGGCCAACTGGACGGTGTGCATGGACGGCGGCACCTATTCCGCCAACGGCCTGGTCAAGGGCGCGCCCCTGCCCGCGGGCACCAACATCTTCGACCTGCGCCTCAACCCCAGTTCGGTGATCTTCGCCCGGGCGCCCCGGGTGAACCCGGATCCCCAGTACCCCCTCCTGCCCGACATCTACTACGCCTTCTACGACAGCTCCCTGGGCAGCGTGAGCGGGGTGGTGAGCGACTACAACGGCGTGGCCAAGGTGGAGTTCCTCGACGGCGCCGGCGTCGCCCGGCCCATGGCCCAGGACCTGCCGGGATCGGACTTCTACGTGTACTACCCCCTGGCCGACCTCGCCAGCTACCCGGACGGGTACCGCTTCACCGGCAAGGAGAAGATCCGCGTCACCAACGTGAAGGGCATCGTCGCCGAACAGACCCTCTCGGGCATCTACGTGGTCCCGGTGCCCACCGCGCCCGACATCAAGTGGGCCACCGTGGAGAAGGTGACCGACGCCGAGGGCGCGTCCACCTCCTTCCTGGAAGCCGAGGTGGTGCCCGATCCCCGCACCGTCCTGTCGCGGGTGGAGCTCTACTACCCCTTCTCGGGGTCGTACGCCCTCGTCCCCCTGGACCACGTGCCCGACGCCTACCGCCGTCCCAACCGCTGGCGGGCGCAGCTTCCGGCCCCGGCGGCGAACCTGCTCACGTCCTCGGAGCTGGTGGCCTTCACCAGCGACGGGCTCTACTCGACCCTGGGAGGCGCCCGGTTCCAGGAGGTCTCGCCCTACCACGTGGGCCAGACGCACCTCTACGCCTACTACGGCTGGTACTGGACCGACGACTGGTCCAGCTGGGCGGTGGACCTGGACGACAGCGGCATCTACGGCTGGGGCTGGGAGGAAGGCTCCGTGTCGGGAGACAGCTACCCCATGTGCCCTGACACGACCATGGAGCTCTGGCTGGTCTACAACGCCTACCGGGGCAAGGCCGAGCTTCGCCCCCGCACCGGCATCACCAGCTGCAAGCTCCCGGCCTCCGTGGACTACGACAGCCTCACCAGCCAGGAGGCCCAGCTGTACGCCGCCAACCTGGACGTGGTCTCCGCCTACCAGGTGGACGGCTCCAACCTGGGGGACGTCTACCTCATCAAGACCGGGGAGCAGCGCCTGGCCAAGGTGAAGGTGGTGGAATACGAGGAGTACGACCCCTCCGGCGCCTACAACACCGGCCGCAGGGTCAAGCTGAAGTATTCGATCTTCCGGAAGGCCAGCGACAATTGATCAGGGGATGCCGGCGGCGGCCCGTTTCGCCGCCGACTCCCCCGCCAACCACCCGGTGGAGAAGGCGATCTGCAGGTTGTAGCCGCCGGTGTTGGCGTCCAGGTCCAGGACTTCGCCCGCGAAAAAGAGGTTCGCCACCGACCGCGACCCCAGGGTGCGGGGATCCACGCCCTTGAGGGCCACGCCGCCGGCGGTGACGATGGCCGTGTCCCAGGATCCGTGGCCGGTGACCCGGAACCGCAGGTCCTTGAGGAGGGCGATGATCTGCCCGCGGCGGGGGGCGGGGCCGAGGCGGGCCGCGAAGGGCTCCACCAGCTGGGCGGGCAGGAGGGAGCGCAGGACCTCGCGCAGGGGCGTGGCCGGCGTGAAGGTCCGTTCCAGCCGCGCCTCCAGGGTGGCGACCTCCAGGGAGGGCTTCAGGTCCAGGGCCACCTCCACCCTGCGCCCGGCGGCCAGGTGGTCCACGATCTGCCGGCTCAGGCGCAGGACGATGGGGCCGTCGAGGCCCGCGTCCGTGAACTCGGCTTCGCCGAATTCGCTGGTCTTCTTCCGGCCGTCCACCCACAGGGTCAGGTTCACGTTGCGCAGGCGCAGGCCCGGGGCGGCGCACACGGGCTCGGTGCGCACCCCCACCAGGGAGGGGCGTGGGGGCGCGATGGCATGGCCC
>DBMS01000249.1 GCA_002297665.1 Holophagaceae bacterium UBA692
CTGTCGCCGCCGAAGCCCGCCCCGCCGCCGTTCTCGCCGTCGCTGCCGGGCGCGCTGTCCCCGCCGACGGCGCGGTTGTCCTGGAAGGTCATGCGCCGGAGGACCACCTTGCCGTCGTTGATGAAAAGGCCGCCCCCCATGCCCGGGGCCCCGCCGCCGCCGCCCGGGGCGTCTCCCCCCTTGGCCAGGCCGTTGGCCACCGTGAACCCGTCGAACACCACGTCCCCTCCGTCCACGGCGAAGGGGCGGTGGGCCCCGCCCCCGTCCACCGTCAGGATCCGGCCGGAGGGGCCCAGGATGCGGACCTTCGCGGTGATGGGGGGAAGGTCGGCCTGGAGGCGGATGGTCCACGGCTGGTCCAGCGGAAGGCCGAACTGGATGCCGTTGACGCCCTCGAAGCTCTCGGCGCCCTTGAGCACCTCCCGGAGGGTGCCGGGCCCGTCGTCCGCGGCGCTGGTGACGATCCAGGCATTGTCCGCCGGCAGCAGGTCGTAGGGCTCGGACGTCACGGGCGCGTCCCCACCCATCACCCGCACCCGGTAGGCGCCCGCGTCCTCCAGCCCCACCGGGTCCAGGACCAGCGCCGGGCCCGTGGCCCCTTCGAGCTCCACGTCGTCCTTGAGCCACAGGAAGGTGTGGGAGGGCGGTTCGGCCCCGGTGTCCACCACCCTGGCTTCCAGGACCACGGCCGACCCCGGCGCGGGCATGGGGTCCAGGGGGCCGTGAAGCGTGACGGTGGTGGTGGCGGGGGTCCCTCCGCAGGCCAGCAGGGCGAGGAGGGCAAGGCCGGTCAGCCAGCGGAGGGGGAAAGGCATGGTCGCAACCCGGATCAGGGCCCGGAGGGGGGCGGGATGGGCAGGAAATCGATTTATAATTTATTCCAAATTGACCCCCAGGCAAGACCACAATTCAATCAAGGCCTTCATTCAGCACTTGCATGAGGGGTTGGGCAAAATCAAATTAGAAATCATTCATTGACAGCCGCCGCCGCGTTCCTAACTTGAGGATCAACTTGCCAACCGTCCACGGGCAATCGCACTTCCCTTCCCGGCCCCACGCTTCCAGGTCCAGGGCCATCACCCTCCCAATGGAGTTCTCCATGAACCGAAAGGTCCTGACCCCCCTCGTCATCTGCCTCCTCGCCGCGGGCTCCCAGGCCGTCGCGCAGTCCAAGCCCGCCTCGCAGCGGGCCGAAGACGGGATGACCAAGCTCTACATGCAGCTGAACAACCTGCTCTTCGGCGTCGGCAATTCGAAGAGCATGCTCATCCTTCAGCGCCCCGGGACCATGCTGCCCGACGACTTCTCCGAGACGAGCCGGGAGCAGAAGGTGATGCTCAACGACATCGTGGACGCCGTCCCCATGGCCAACCCCAATTTCGTGGCCAATGGCAACATGCGGTACTCCACCATCTTCCGGGCCATCGCCCAGAACGCCCAGCCCGTCACCCGGGTCACCCTCTCCGCGGAAGAACAGGCCCTGCTGAAGGCGGCGAAGGCCCACGTCACCAACAAGGCCAACGTCCAGCAATACGAGAAGTTCCGGGAAGCCTACTGGGAAGCCCTCGCCAATGAGGAGGCCGCCACCCAGAACGGCAAGGAGCCCTCCAACATCTACAAGCAGAAGAAGGCCGCCGCCAAGTTGAAATGGGAGACCGAAGGCGGCAAGGTCGAGTTCGAGAAGCAGGCCCAGATCCTCCGGAGCCTGGGCGCCAAGAGCGGCGACGCCTACTGGCAGGCGCTGAACGAGCGGCTGGAGGCGGCCAGCGTGGATCACAACTACGGCACCTCCTTCTACCCCCAGCCCAAGGACTGGAAGACGAACGACGGCTGGACCGACGTCACCTTCGACTACGCCAAGAAGGTCGACGAGAACAAGATGAGCAAGGAGGCCATCAATGCCAGCGTCAAGGGCTCGCATTCCTGGTTCAGCATCGACGCCAAGTTCTCCAAGACGGACTACAGCGCCTCGTCCCTGATGGACCACGAGGACCTGAAGATCTCGTTCAAGGTCAAGCGAGTGAACATCTACCGCAGCTGGTTCGACGACCTGGTCCTGAAGAACGAGGCCTGGACCCTCCCGGCCATGGTGGGCTTCAAGGAGATCTCCTTCGGCGACCTGGTCGCCAACCGCAACAAGACCTGCGCCATGCCCGTGCTCACGACGGCGATGCTCCTGGTGAAGGACCTGAAGCTGGACACCAAGCTGGACGCCGCCGAATTGAGCGAATACCAGAACAAGATGTCCGTGAAGGCCAAGATCGGCCTCGGCCCCTTCACCCTCGCCGGCGGCTACGACAAGACCCAGGCGGGCAAGAAGTCCAACACCACCTTCTCCACGACCGGCGTGAGCGCCCCGGACGTGCAGATCCTCGGCCTGATCGGCACGGCTCCCGACCGGTCTCCCGCGTCCTGGGTCAAGTAGCTTCGCGCCCCGGACGCCTCCCGTGAAGCGCCTCGCCGCCACCCTCCTCGCCGCCGCTCCGGTCCTGCTGGCGGGCCCCGACACCGCCCTCGTGGAAAAGGTCTACGCGAAACTGGCGGAATCCTTTTCCGCGGGGGAGGCCCTGGGCCAGAAGGGCGACTTCCTCCTCCTGGCCCATCCCGGCGTGGCCGTCACGGACGACTTCCTGTCGGACCCCTTCCACGTGGCCAACCTGGCGGACCGGATCCCCCTTCCGGCCCGCTACTACGTCTCCGGAGGCCGCAGGGTCTCCTCCACCTACCAGGCCATCCTGGCTTCGGCGGAAATCACCAACTTCGTGGACCAGGCCAAGAAGCAGAAGGCCCTGCTGGCCCGCCGCAGCATCTACGACAAGACCCGCCCCGGAAAGCCCACAGCGGCCTACGCGGACTACCTGAAATACCAGGCCGCCTGGGCCTCCGCCATGGACGCCCTGACCCTGGCCCGGACCGAGCAGAAGACCACCGGCAAGCCCGTGCCCGCCCACCTCGAGGCGGCGGTGGCCCAGGCCGCCCGGGACCTGAAGGAAAAGGGCAACCAGCAGGCCATCGAGGCCGCCCAGAAGGACCTGGAGAACCACTACAACGCCAACGTCAAGGCCCTGTTCAACAACCTCACCTCGGAACTGGTCGCCTGGTCGAACCATAGCCACGGGGAGGAGTGGTTCTCCGTCACCTGCTCCCCGCCCCCCGAGACCTGGCTCCAGGCGGCGGGCTGGAACCCCTTCACCCTGACCCAGACGGAAAAGAGCCTGGCCCCCGCGAACCTGGCCGTGCCCCTCGAGAAGTCGGCGGGCGCCTCCCCGGCCTTGCCCGCCGACTTCCTCGGGTCCGTGACCCTGACCATGGACACCAAGCGGGTGAACTTCGCCCGGCCCTGGATGGACGCGGGCATCTTCAAGGGCTCCGGCTGGCGCCTCTGGAAGAGCAGCGGGTTCACCATGGTCTCCACCGGCAACCCCGCGGACCGGGATCCCGGCATCATGCCGCTGATCGTCACCGGGGTGCTGCTTTCGCGCAACCTGGTGCTCACCGGCGCCTGGTCCGGCGGCGCCGCCAACGTCAAGGCCCTGGGCCCCTTCTCGGTGGAGAAGGCCACGGTTCAGGGCGGCAGGCTCACCCTCACGGCCAGCGGCGCCCAGGTCGTGGGCTTCTTCTGCGAAACCCTTCCCCGGTCTCCCAACCCCGATCCGACCAGGGATTTCCGGGCGCAATGAGGCTTCCCGCCCCCGCGGCGGAATCCGGTTCCCCTGGGAATTCCGTCCTCCAGGACCCCCCATGCCCCGCAGAACCCTCCCGAGCCTCCTCCTTCTGACGCTGGCCGCCGCCGGAGCCGCCGCGGCCCAGAATGCGCCCGCGCAGAGCCCGGTAACGCCCGTCTTCAGCACGTCGCAGAATCCCCCCTTCGCCGTGCTGAATCCCAACGGCACCGCCCCGCCCGCGGAACCGGGGCCGCGCTTCGCCCTGGACGCCACCCAGCAGGACGTGAGGGCCATCCTCAAGGAACTGGCCCGGCAAAGCGGCAGGCCCATGTCCATCCTGGAGATGCCGCTGCAACTGGTCACCCTGAGCTTCAGGGACCTGCCCTTCGAGAAGGCCCTGGCCCAGGTGCTGGCGGCGGGAGGCCTGGACTACCGCCAGGTGGACGAGGGTTACGTGGTGGGCCAGTCCCTGGACCTGCGGCTGAAATACCCGCAGGCCGGCGAGACCGAGTTGGACGCCACCTATCGCTGCCGGCGCGTGAGCGCCACCTCCCTGGCCACCACCCTCGCCAGCCTCCTGCCCGGGGTCAAGGTCGTACCGGGGCCCCTGTTCCTCTCGCCCGAGCTCAAGGAGGGCGCCAACGGGGATTCGCAGGCCTCGGCGATCAAGGCCATGGGCGCCACGGACATCATGCACCGCACCCACGACGTCGTGATCTCGGGGCCCGCCGACCTCGTCCGCCGGGCCCTGACGCTCGCCCAGAAATTCGACCGGCCCCGGAAGATGGTGCGCCTTAGCGTCAAGATCATCTCCATCAGCGAAAGCGCCCAGAAGAACCTCGGCGTGGACTGGATGAATTCGCTGAGCCTCAGCGCATCGGAAAGGCCCAACGTCGACGGCGTCGGCAACCCGCTCAAGGATTCCCCGAGCTCGGGCGCGGCGCTGGTGGACGGCATCCGCATGGGCAAGTTCGCGCATTCCCCCCTGGTGGTCTCGGCGACCCTCAACGCCCTCGAGCAGAAGGGGCTCGCCAAGACCCTCTCCAATCCCACCCTCATGATCCTGGACGGGGAGCGCAGCTTCATCCTCGACGGCCAGAAATACAGCTATCCCGATTTCAAGGCCCGGGACAACAACGGCCAGCCCATCTTCGGGGTGGCGGAAATGAAGGTGGGCGTGTACCTCCAGGTCGGCGTCCAGGTGGGCATGGACAACGACATGGTCCTCAGCCTCTACCCGCAGGTCACCGCCGTGGCGGGATTCACGCTCATCAACGGCGCCCAGGTGCCCAACGTGATCACCTCGGAGGAACAGACCACGGTGAAGGCCGTGAGCGGCGAAGTGCTCGTGCTGGGCGGGCTGACCAAGGAAAGCTCGGCGAAGACCCGCAACGGGATCCCCTGGCTCGGGCGCATCCCCGTGCTGGGATCCCTGTTCTCCAGCACCCTGGCGGACTCCGCCAAGACCGAGCTGATGATCGTCCTCACGCCCGAACTGGTGGAGGATCCCGCGCCCAGGACCAGCCTGGCCCTCACCGTCACGCCGGCGCCGTAGCCGGCTACTGGTAGTAGCCGTACAGGTCGACGTCCAGGGTCACCGGCGTGCCGCCCGCCTCCAGTTCGGCCAGCTCGCCCCGCACCTCGGAGCCCGCGGGCACCAGGAGGCCTGGGGAGAAGCGCTTGCCCACGACGTTCGCGGTGAGGCGGGACTCCAGGCGGGTGGTGATTCCCGCCAGGTCGTAGGACGTGCTGCCCTGCTTCATGACGATGCCCAGCCGCACGGCCCGGGCGGACCGGTTCACCTTCCCGCGCAGGGTGAAGGAGGCCTCGGTGATCACGAGGGTCTTGCCCGCCGGCACCCGGAAGGCTTCGCCGGCCCGGGGGGCGGAGAACACGCCGTTCTCGCTCACGGACCAGGAGAAGGTCCGGGCCGAGTTCCGCACGGCCGCGGCCTTCACCATCACCAGCGTGCGCTCCGCGCCGAAGGCCGGGCCCGCCACCAGCGCGAGGGCCGCCGCAATCATCAACATCCTGGAACCCATGGGGATCTCCTTGCCCCTCAGGTGCCGGAACGGCCCTCAAGGTTCACGCGTTTCGAGCGCCAGACCGTGGGCGAGAGCCCCGTCTCCCGGCGGAACATGCGCGCGAAGTACGCCTGGGAGCTGAAACCCAGGGCCTGGGCCACGGCGCCCACGGTGAGGCTGGAGTCCGCCAGCATCCGGCAGGCCCGGTCCAGGCGCAGGAGGAGCCGGTACCGCTGGGGCGCGAGCCCCGTCTGGGCCCGGAAGCTGCGGCGGAACCAGGAGTAGCTCACCCCCAATTCGGCGGCCGCGGCCTCCAGGTTGAGCCGGTCCACGGCGGGATCGGCCAGGATGCGCCGGGCGTCGCGCACCAGGCGCCCCCGCCTCCCCTCGCCTTCCCCCTGGCGCGCGGCGATCTCCAGCCTGGCCAGGAGGTCGCCCAGGACCCCGGCCATGAGCAGGCCTGCGCCGGGGCGCGGGTCGCGGGCGAGTTCCCGCAGCTTGACGATGGCGCCCAGGAGGCTCTCGTCGAACCCCGCCCGCACCACCCGGGGCAGGGTGCCGAAAAGGTCAAGCCCGGCCCACCGCTCCATCCAGGCGCCGCCGAAGTCCACGTGGTGGAGGGTGCAGCCCCGGCGGGCATCGGGCACCAGCCCGCAGCCCCCCTTTCCGTCCAGGAGCACCACCTCCCCCGCCTCCACCCGCTCCGGACGCCGCCCCAGCAGGGCCTCGCCGCGCACCAGGTAGACCAGGCGCCACCCCGTGGCCGGGGCGTCCATGCCGCCCTCCACGGAACCCACGGCCGTGGCGTAGAGGCCCCAGGCCTCCTCGAGGGGGCTGGGCGCGAAAGTGGCGAGTTCGGGCATGGGCGGAGTCCGGTGTCAGAAAGTGCAAACATTCTGCCAGAAGTGCGGCTATCCGGGGGGGTCCCCCGGCCCCTATGCTCTCCATGTCCCCCCGGAGCGGTCATGCGCGAAGCCCTGAAGCACCTCAAGGAATACCTGCTGTGCGGGGTCTCCCACGTGATCCCCTTCGTGGCCTGCGGAGGCATCCTCATCGCCTTCTCCATCGCCCTGGCCCCCATGCGGCCCGGGCTGGGGCCCGACTTCGCCAACGCGCCCCTGCTCAAGGTGGTCCTGGACATCGGGTCGGCGGCCTTCGCCCTGGTGGTGCCGGTGCTGGCGGGCTACATCGCCTTCGGCATGGCGGACCGGCCCGGACTCGTGCCCGGCTTCGTGGGGGGCTTCGTGGCCAACGCCGTGGGCGCGGGCTTCCTGGGCGGCATCATCGCCGGGCTCCTGGCCGGGGGCGCCGTGATGCTCCTCAAGCGGATTCCCGTGAACCGGATGTTCCGGCCCATCATGCCGATCCTGGTGATCCCGGTCCTCTCGTCCCTGGCGGTGGGCCTGCTCATGCACGGGCTCCTGGGGGCGCCCATCCGGGACCTCATGGCCTGCATGGGCCACGCGCTCCGGAGCCTGGGCAGCGGGAACCAGGTGCTCCTGGGCCTGGTGCTGGGGGCCATGATCGCCTTCGACATGGGCGGCCCGGTCAACAAGACCGCCTTCTTCTTCGGCGTGGCCATGATCAAGGAGGGCAACGTCGCCGTCATGGGCGCCTGCGCCGCGGCGATCTGCATCCCGCCCCTGGGCCTGGGCCTGGCCACGCTGCTGGCCCCGTCCCGCTGGAGCGCCCAGGAGCGGGAATCGGGCCTGGCCGCCCTGGCCATGGGCGCCATCGGCATCACCGAGGGCGCCATCCCCTTCGCCGCCGCCGACCCTCTGCGGGTCATCCCGGTCATCATGGGCGGCTCCGCCCTGGGGGCCGCGCTGGCCATGCTGGGCCGGGTGGGGGACCACGCCCCCCACGGCGGGCTCATCGTCATGCCCGTGGTGGACCACCGCCTGGGGTACCTCGTCGCGATCCTGGCGGGCACCCTCGCCGTGGCCGTCGCCATGAATCTCATCCGGGTCCAAGGGCCCAAGGAGGCCAAGTGAAGATCATCGCCATCACGGCGTGCCCCACGGGCATCGCCCACACCTACATGGCGGCGGAGTGCCTGGAGCGCGCCGGGACCAGCCTGGGCCATCAGGTCAAGGTGGAGACCCAGGGCGCCATGGGCGTGGAGAACCGCCTGACCGAAAAGGACATCGAAACGGCCGACGCCCTCATCCTGGCCGCGGACATCCCCGTGACCGGCCGGGAGCGCTTCGCCGCCGTGCCCCGGGTCCTGGAAGTGCCGGTGCAGCAGGCCATCCGGAACCCCGCCGAGATCTTCAGCCGCCTCCAATGACCCTGGAGGCCGCCTTCCCCTTCCCCCTCCCGGGCGGGCTCCACGCGCGGCCCGCGGCCGTCCTGCGGGACCGGGCCCTGGCCTTCGACGCCCGCTGCGTGCTCGTCAACGACCGCACCGGGGCCCGCGCGCCCCTGGCCAACCTCCTGGGCCTGCTGGCCACCGACACCCGCCACCTGGACCCCTGCCGCATCCAGGCCGAGGGGCCCGCGGGGGAGAAGGCGCTGGCGGACCTGTCCGGGTTCATCCACGGCGAATTCCTGGCCTGCGACGCGCCGGAGGAGGCTGAACGGCCCGGGACCCGGGCCGGCATCGCCGTCCGGCGGATCCTCGCCCGCGCCGGGTGCGCCTTCCTGGAGGGCATCCCGGTGGCCCCCGGGGTGGGTTCCGGCCCGGTCGTGA
>DBMS01000171.1 GCA_002297665.1 Holophagaceae bacterium UBA692
GGCGTTGGTGTAGCCCACCAGGGCCACCCGGGGGGCCTTCGGGCTGCGGCCCTGGCCCTGGGTCTTCCGCACCCGCTGCAGGTGCTCCAGCTCCTTCTTGAGCTGGCTGATGCGCAGGCGGGTCATGCGGCGGTCCACCTCGATCTGGGTCTNNCCCGGACGCCCACGCCGCCCACCTGGCGCTCCAGGTGGGTCCAGGCCCCCTTCAGGCGGGGCAGTTCGTACTCGTACCGCGCCAGCTCCACCTGGGCCTTGGCTTCCCGGGTCTGGGCCCGGCTTTCGAAGATGGCCAGGATGACCCCGGTGCGGTCCAGGCAGGTCATGCCGGTGGCCTTCTCGAGGTTCCGGATCTGGCTGCCGGAAAGTTCGTTGTCGCACAGCAGGAGGGTGGCGCCCAGGTTGCGGGCCTTCTGGGCCACCGTCTCGATCTGGCCCTTGCCGTAGAAGGTCCGGGACTCGACGGTGGCCCGCTTCAGGCGCTCCCGGCCCGCGGGTTCCAGGTCGCAGGCCCGGGCCAGCTCCTCCAGCTCGGCCAGATGCACTTCGATATCGCTGTCCCGGTCCTGGGGTCCTTGGTGGGCGATCAGGAAACATCGGGGAATGAGCTCTGGCATAGGGAACGAGGTTACCATCAAATCCTAGGTTCACTTCAGTTCAAGGACAGGTACCGGCCCGCCGATGCTAGCATCAGGAAACCGTGAGGTCATATGGCCATTTTTGGCTTCGGAAAGGACAAGAAGGACGGCGGGGGCGCCCAGGAACAGGTGCTGGCCTACCTGGAGGACGCCCAGCGCGTGCGGGCGGCGTTCACCCTTTCCGGGCCCCGCAAGACCGAAGTGCCCGCCTTCCTCCAGGGCCTGGACGAATCCGAAGGCACGGCCACCTTCCAGATCACCGGGCCCCTGATCGCGGAGAAGGGGAACACCGTCGAACTGCTCTTCATCCAGGAAGGCCTGCGCATCGGAGGGTCGGCCCGCCTCCTGGAGACCCGCAGCGGCGTGGCGGTCCTGGAGCTGCCCGACGCCCTGGAGCTGAAGGAGCGCCGCGGCGCGCCCCGGGCCCGCCTCAACCCCAAGGAAGGGGCCACGATCACGGCCCTCACGGGGCTCTTCGAGGGCGTGGGCATCACGGGCACCATCGAGAACATCTCCGAGTCCGGCGCCCGGGTGCGGGTGGAGAAGGGCATGGCCATCAAGGGCGAGAAGCGGCTGCCCCTGGGCACGGGGCTGGTGCCGGTGGGCCAGCCCTTCATCCTCATCAAGCTCAACAAGCTCCCCAAGTGCCCCGCCGTCATGGAACTGGAAGGCAAGGCCGCCTACCTCGACGGCAGCGGCGGCGGCCTGACGATGGGATTCGCCTTCGCGCGCCCCAAGGCGGACGTGGCCGCGGCCCTCCGGGGGCTGGTGGCCTCCCGCACCTCAGCGATTCCCGCCTCCCTGCCCTCCAAGGCCAGGCGCAGGCCCGAGGCGGCGTCCTCGGGCTCCTTGGCGGACGAGCCCCTGGCGCGCCCTCGGCCCGTGGAGGAACCCAGGCCCAGACCGGTGGAGCCCAAGGCGGAGGAACCCAAACCCAAGCCGGCGGAACCCAAGGCGGAGGCGCCCAGGGCTGCGGAACCGCCGCCCCCGGAGGAGGAGGCCCAGCCCGCCGCCCGGAGCGACAGCCTCCTGCGCCTGAAGAAGCGCAGCCGGGCGGTGGTGGCGCTTTCCCGCACCGCGGCCTTCGACGACATCCTCAGGGGCTTCCTCCAGGAGGACGGCTTCGGGCGGGTGCTCACCACGACCTTCCCGGAGGAGATCCCCGAGCTCCTGCGCCAGCCCAACCTGGGCGTCCTTTTCCTGGACGGGAACATGACCGTCGTGGAGACGCTGGAGTTCGTAAGGCGCCTCCAGTCGACCTGCGAGGACCTGCCTCCCGTCGTGGTGGCCGCGGAGGACATCTCGGCCGCCATCGTCCTGGCCGCGCGCAGGCACGGCGTGGCGCAGCTGGTGGTGAGGCCCTACGAGCTGGACGCCACGTTCTCGGCCCTCCTCAGCGAACAGGTCACCCTGAGATAGAGGAGCCTCCATGCCCCCGCGCCTTCTGGCCGCGCTGCTCGCCGCGCTCCTGCCGATCCAGGCCCAGGAGACCCCCCACCCCAACCGCCTGGCCTGGCTGACGATCTTCCCGGAGCCCCTGCCGGAGGGGGTCACCCAGTTCTCGCTGGAAGCCACCAACCAGTTCCTGAGATCCGACCGCCGGGACATCACGAACAACGGCGTCACCCACGCCCATCTCCAGGGCGAGGAGTGGCAGCTCACCTCCGACCTGGCCTGGGCCCTGGGCCCGGGCCGCCTCAACGTGCGGACCCGCCTGGCCTACCGTTCCTCGGGCATCGCCTCCCGGGCCATCATGAACTGGCACGACATCCTCGGGGTGGAGCAGGGCGGCCGGGACCAGGACCCCACCTTCGACGAGCGCTACCACCTGGAGCGCAACGGCGTCACGGTCTTCGACCTGGACAAGCCCCGGCTCCAGGTCCAGGGCGTGGACCTGGGCTGGGTGATGCCCTGGGGGGACCGCCGCCGGGGGGGGCGCGCGGGCATCACCGCCCAGGTGCCCACCGGGCATTCCCTGGAGCTCCAGAGCAGCGGAGGCACCAACTTCCTGGCGGGGGCGGCGGCCTGGACCTCCTTCGGCCCCTTCCGCGCCTGGGCCCAGGGCGAGGAGATCTGGATCAGCCTGCCCCGGCACAGCCCCTTGCGCACCGTGGTGACCCGCGGCCAGTTCTGGCGCGCGTGGGCGGGCCTGGCCTGGCAGGGCCCGGGCGGCTCCTTCTGGAAGGGCTTCGGCCTTGACCTCTCCTTCGCCTACAACGAGACCCCCTACCGAACCCATCTCACGCGCGTGGACAAGTACGGCCTCCAGCAGACCTGGGTCTTCAGCCACGAGCGGCTGCCCCGGTGGCGCTTCGGCTTCACGGAAAAGGGCGGGACGTTCGCGACGCCGGAGATCACGGGCTTCGTGACCTTCAGGCCGTAGGGAACCCGGATCCCGGAGGACGCACCCACTCGGCACGGGGGTGGGCCATGAGGCATTCGTTCGCGGGCGCGGTCCTGGCCGGCCTCCCGGTCCTGGCCCAGGTGCAGGTGACGCCGCAGGCGGTGGTGCTGGGGGCAGGCCAGGCCTGCGCCTTCCGGGCCACCTTCGCCCAGGCCCCCGCCGCCGTCCCCGCCAAGGCGCCCTCCTGGGCCGCCCAGGATCCCTGCCTGTGGCGTTGGACCCTCCCGGAGGGGGGCCGTGGCACCCTGGACGATCGGGGCGTCTTCACGGCGCCGGCCGAGGGACGGCCCCATCGCACGCGGGTCCGCGCCACCCTCGCGGGCCAGCCGGACATCTGGGGGGAGGCCGTGGTCACGGCCCTCCCCCTGCCCGATGTCCCCGTGGGCCTGGTGGGGCAGGTGCTGGGTCCCGACTGGGTGGCCCCCTACACCGCCGCCCTGCCCTTCCTGGACTGGGACGCCCACCGGCGTCCCGGCGCCGCGCTTCCCATTCAGGATTCCATCCGTGCCCAGCCCCTGGAGGCGGGCTATGGCCTGCCCGCCCAGCTCACCTGGAGGCCCCGCCCGGGAGCCGCCGGCACGCTGCTCACCTGCCGGGAGGGGGCGGAGACCGTGCGGCGCGACGTCTCCGGGCAGGGCAGGGCCCTGCTCACCCTGAGCGCCTGGGCCGACATGTGCCGGGTGGAATCGCTCATCCCGGACCCGGACACGGCCTGGGCCAGCTGCGTGGAAAGCCTGCCCATCCTTCCCCGGGGCCTGTTCCCCGTGCCGGGCCACCCGGAAGCCCCGCCGGGCTGGTTCAGCGAGCCCTCCGGCATGGCCGCCCTGAAGCCGGGACGCGGCCCCCAGGGCCTCGCCCTGGTGGCGGATTCCGGGGCCCACGTCCTGCGCCTCCTGGACGGGGAGGGCGGGATCCGGACCTGGTGCGGGGACCCGGGCCAGCCGGGCCACCTCGACACGCCCCGGCCCCGGACCTGCCTGGGCCGCGCGCTGGCCCTGCTGACGGGGGCCCGGAAGGATCCAGCCCGGTTCAACCGGCCCACCTTCCTGGCCCCGGCCCGGATGGCCTGGGGGGACAGGTCCTGGCGCCTGCTGGTGGCGGACAGCGGGAACCACGTCATCCGTACCGTAGCGGCCGACGGCACCGTCGGGACCCTGGCGGGCATGCCCGGCGAGGCGGGCCATGCCAATGCCGCCGACGACCCGGGCCTGGCCCGCTTCAGCACGCCCATGGGCCTGGCCTGGAACCGGCTGGACGCGGCTCTTTACATCGCGGACCAGGGCAACGCCGTGGTGCGCAAGCTGTCCCTGTCCGACCGGGTCTCCACCCTTGCCGGCCAGCCCGGCAATCCCGGCACCCGGGACGGCCTGCCCCGCGCGGCTCAGTTCACCAACCTCAAGGGCATCGTGCTTCCTCGCCGTTTGGCCGACCGGACCAAGCTCTATGTGCTGGACGGCCACGCGGTGCGGGAGGTGGACCTGGGAAACGGCCGGGTGACCACCCGGCTCGGGCAGGTGGATGCGCCGGGCTTCCGGGACTTTGGCCAGGCCCAGGAATCCCGCCTCGTTCCCTGCCTGAACGACCCTTGGGACATCAAGGCGTGCCACCCGGGCTACCTGATCGCCGACCGCGGCAACAACGCCGTGCGCCTGTGGCGGCCTGACCAGGGCACCCTCACCACCCTGGCCGGCGACCCCGCCCTCGGGACCACGCGCTGGGGCCTGCTCCGGGACGGCATGACCGTGCCCCTGGACGGAGCCTATGCCGCCCTTTCCGGACCGCGGGCGCTCCTGCCCCTTTCGCGGAGCCGCTCCCTGGTCGCGGCGGGGAATGCGGTGGCCAGCCTTGGCCTGGGGGGCGCGCCCCAGGCGTGGACGGTCGCCCTGGAATGCGCCGTCGACCCGCTGGGCGGCACCTGCCAGGCCCGCTTCACGATGCAGGGCGGCCCGAACGCCATCCTACCCATCGCCTATACGGCCGACTTCCTGGAGCCCGACGGCACGCTGGCCGAGCGGCGCTCAGGCGACGGCTTCACCTGGCAGCCCATCAAGGCCGATGGCGTCTTCGCCCAGTCCGGTACCGGAACCGTCGTGGTGCGCTGCGTGACCCACCAGGGCCGCTCCGCGGGCGCGAAGGCGGCGGTGGAGATCCCCTAGGAGGCTGTCCATGTAT
>DBMS01000194.1 GCA_002297665.1 Holophagaceae bacterium UBA692
CCAGCACCTCCTCGCCCACCTCGAAGTGGCACTTCAGGATGGCCGGGCCCAGGGCCCAGGCCAGGTCCCCGGGCCGGCCCCCCTGGTCCCGGAAGACCGCCACCCCCTTGCGCAGGATGCCCGCCACCGCCCCCCGCCAGCCGGCGTGGAGCGCGGCCGCCCAGGGTCCCCGGGGCGTCAGGCCGGCCAGGAGCACCGGGACGCAGTCCGCCACCCGCACCCCCACGGCGCACCCGGGTTCGCGGGTCCAGATGCCGTCCGCGGCCTGGACGTCGCCGGAGGCGGCCACCACCCCGCACCCGTGGATCTGCCGGAGCCTCACGGGGGGCAGGGTGGACGGATCGTCCAGGCGGGTGGAGAACCCCCAGGCCAGGGGGAAGGGGGGGGCGACGGCGGGCTGCAGCATGGAAGGGAACCTCGACTCATGAAATTACCTGCACCGGACCCGATGCGAAAAATTTGATTTGATTATGACAGCTGGACTCAATATCGTGTCCAGGCGAGTCCTATTCGATTGGAGATTCATGCGGGTGTCGGGTGCGTACGGCCTGGCGGTTTGGGCAACGACCGTCCTGGGGGCCCAGGAACCCGCGCGCAACCTCCAGATCAGCGCCTTCGGCACCCTGGGGCTGGCGCGCACGGACTCGGACCTGGTGGGGTTCCGCCGGGACGGGGTCCAGTACGACGGGATCTTCACGAAGCTCTCGGGCAAGCTGGACAGCCGCCTCGGGGTCCAGGCCAGCGCCCAGCTGCGCCCCGGCCTCCTGGCCACGGTCCAGGTGCTGAGCCGGGAGCGCTACGATGGCTCCTTCAAGCCCGGCATCCCATGGGCCACCCTCACCTGGAGCCCCGCGCCCGGGCTGCAGGTGAGGGCGGGGGTCTTCAATTTCAACGAGACGCCCGCCGGAGACAACATGGAGGTGGGCCACACCTACCTGTGGGCCCGGCCCCCGGTGGAGGTCATGGGCGGCGGCCTGACCACCGTGCGCGGGATCTGGGTCGCCAGGACCTTCGAGGCCTGGCCGGGCGCGACCCTGGAGGCCTCGGCCCAGTACGGCACCCTGCTGGTCAAGCAGCCCATTGACCACGTGGGGGCTTGGGACGTCACAGGCTCCCCCACCGGCGGCGCCCGCCTCGTCCTCTACACCGGCGGATGGCGCATCGGCGCCGGGGCCGCGGCCTTGAAGTTCACCACCAACGTGCCCGAGCCGATCCCCACCATCCAGACCCTCCTTCGCGGCTTCGGCGGCGCGCTGGGGGATCCCCGCCCGGCCCGGGCCGCCGATGCCCTGGACGGCCGGGGACGCACCCTCTCCACCGCCTTCGTCCACGCCGTGTGGGCGCAGGGGCCCTGGGAGGTCCAGGGGTACGTGGGCCGCGTCATCTCCAACGCCTTCTCGTCCCCGGCCACCTGGCAGGGCTACGCCTCCCTGGGCCATCGCCTGGGGAGCCTGGTTCCCTACGCCATGGCGGCCCGGCTCGAAGTGGGCGCCCCCCGGGTGCCCGACCTGGGTCCGCTGCGCACCGTCACGGGGCCCATGGCCCCCCAGGCGGCGTACCTCGCATACGCCGTGGACACCATCGCCCGGGCCCGGGCCGCCAACCAGTGGACCTACACCGCCGGCCTGCGCTGGGACTTCGCCCCCGGGGCCGACCTGAAGTTCCAGGTGGACAGCCTGCGTTCCCCCGACCGCGGCACGGGCAACCTCTACGTTCCCACCCAGGGGGACCCGCCGCCCTGGAACGGGAGGCTGACGGTCTTCAGCGTCACCCTGGACTTCCAGGTGGGAGGCGGGCGATGATCGGCCGCGCCGCATTCCTGCTCGTCGCGGCCTGCCGGCTCTGGGGGCAGGTGGGGGACCTGGCCGTGGTCGTCAACGCCGACAGCGGGGTGGTGAGCGTCAGCCCCGAGGAGGCGCGGAACCTCTTCCTGGGCCGCCAGCGGTACCTGCGCTCGGAGCTCATGGCCCTGCCCGTGGAGCAGGTGGTCCCCGAGGCGACGCGCGAGCAGTTCTACGCGCGGCTGGTGCGCATGCCCGTGGCCCAGGTGAGGGCCTACTGGGCGCGGCTCTACTTCACCGGCAAGGCCCAGCCTCCGCTGCAGACCGGCTCCGCCGAGGAGACCCTGGGCATCGTCGCGGCCAACCGCGGCGCCATCGGTTTCGTGGAGAAGGAGAAGCTCGACCGGCGCGTGCGCGTGGTGCTCGTGCTGAGCGGGAAGGGGCCGGCGTGATCCGGCGCCTCCTGGCGTTGGCCCTGGCCGCCGCGCTGCGTGCGGAGGAACCGCTGGTGGTGATCGTGAACCCCGCCAGCGGCGTCACGCGCCTGACCCGCGCCGAGGCCAAAGGCATATTCATGGGCCGCACGCGGCGCCTTCCGTCGGGGCTCGTGGCCCTGCCCGTGGAGCAGGTGGAACCCGAGGGGCTCCGGGCCCGGTTCTACGGGCTCCTGGCCGGGCTGACCCTGGCGCAGGTAAAGGCGTACTGGGCGCGGCTCTACTTTTCGGGCCAGGCCCAGCCGCCGAGGCAGACCGGGGACGCCGAGGAGACCCTGCGCGTGGTGGGCGCCAACCGGGGCGCCGTGGGGTTCGTGGAGCAGGGCCGGGTGGACCGCCGCGTGAAGGCCGTGCTGGTGCTGGACGGGAAGGAGGAACCGTGAGGCTTCGGGACAGCATCGTGGTGAGGATGACCCTGCAGGTGACGGGGATCGCCCTGGTGCTGGGCTTCCTCTCCCTGGGATTCGGCGGAGGGGCCCTGGCCCGGCGCTGGGAGGGGGACCGGCAGAAGCAGGCGCTGCAGGCGCTGCTGGACGTGGTGGCGCCTTCGGCCAGCGCCGCGTGCTTCGCCGACGACGGGGCCCTGGCCGACCAGGTGGTGCGGGGCCTTCTCGGCACCCCCGCGGTGCGGGCCGCGCGCGTTCGCGCCGGC
>DBMS01000314.1 GCA_002297665.1 Holophagaceae bacterium UBA692
GTGGGCGGCCCGGCGGCTTCCGGAGTCCAGGCCCCCCGCGGGCCGGTCCACGAGCCAGAGCCTGGCGCCCTTGGCGCCGGCCCGGGCCAGGGCGGTCAACCAGCTGACCCGGTCCGCGGGGATGCGCGGCCTGGCGGCGGCGGACCGTTCCAGGCCGGCCCGCTCCAGCCAGCGCATGGCCTCGGCCTGGGCCTCGTCCCGTCCGGCCTTGCGCGCGAAGCGCAGGGGCAGGGCCACGTTGTCCAGGAGGGTCAGGTTCACGGCGAGGCCGCCGTCCGTGGGCACCCAGCCCAGGTCACCGGAATTGACGTAGGGGTGGCTCAGGGCGTCCAGGTCGACTTCCCTGCCCTCCAGCAGCACCCGCCCCGCCTGGGGCCGGACCAGGCCCGCGCAGAGCCTCAGCAGGGCGGTGGCCCCGGTGCCCAGGCCCCCCTGGAGGTGCCACCGGGCGCCCTTCTCAAGGCGCCAGTCGAGGCCCTCGAACACCATGCGGCCGTCGGGGGAGGCCAGGGAGACGCCTTCCAGGGCGAGGAGCGGCTCAGGCATAGATCAGCACCGACAGGAAGGCTCCCGCCAGGAGCAGGATCGCCAGGGAGCCCACGGCGGCCTTCGTGACGGCCTGGGGGATCTCGGTGGTGCTCATCCTCACCCGCAGGCCGTAGGACGTGCACAGCAGAGGGATGGCGGTGCCGAACACCAGGGCCTTGCAAAGGGTCGCCGCCAGTTCCCGGGGGCCCACGGCCCGCACCAGCGCGTCGACGAAGGCCGAGAACGACAGCGGCAGGCGGAGCCAGGCCACCAGGAACCCGCCCATGAGGGCCACCGTGTCGAAGTAGATGATCAGGGCGAACAGCGAGATGATGCCGCCCAGGAGCCTGGGCACGAGGAGATACTGCACCGGGTCCACCCCGTTGAGGTAGAGGGCGTCGATCTCCCCGCTGAGCTGTCGGGAGGCCATCTCCGTTGCGATGGCGGTGCCGCTGCGGCTGATGACCACGATGCCCACGAGAAGGGGCCCCAGTTCGCGGATGACCAGTTGGGCGAGAATCTGGCAGATGTAGTTCTCCATGCCGAAGCCCGAGAGCTGTCCGAAAACCTGAAGAAGCGTCACCCCGCCGATGAGCAGGGCCGCCAGGGTGCACAGGGGCAGGGCGTCCAGGGCCGTGAACCGGATCTGCGTGCGGGTCACCTCCAGCACCACCCGCACCTGCTCGCCGCGCAGGCGCAGGCTCCCCTTCACGCAGGCGATGAAGAGCCAAGCGAGTGAGCCTACCTGGGCGAAGGCCGACCGGACGTTTCCCCCGAGACCGCGGGCGGCCTCCCCGGGCAGCGCGAGCAGCCTGAACGCGGGACCTTCGGATTTCATGCCTTCACCCTACCAAGTCCAGGCACGGTAAGCTAATGGCATGGCGACCCAGAGCTGGAAATTCACGGTAGACCCCGCCGAGGAGGGCATGAGGCTGGACCAGCTGGTCTCGGCCCGCACCGGCCTGAGCCGCAGGAAGGCGCGGGAGGTGCTCCAGCTCGGCGGCGTCCAGGCCCACCGAAAGCGCATCAAGGTCGCCTCGAAGGTCCTCAAGGCCGGCACCGAGGTGTCGGTGTCCGTGGACGACGCGCTGGGCGCGCCCCTGGACATTGCCGTCCCCGTGCTCTTCGAGGACGACTTCCTGCTGGTGGTGGACAAGCCCGCGGGCATGGCCTCCCAGGGAACCCAGGCCTCGGACGCGCACGACCTCACCGCCCTCCTCCAGCGCCAGCGTCCCGGGCAGTTCCTGGCCCTCCAGCACCGCCTGGACCAGGGAACCTCGGGCATCCTGGTCATCGCCAAGCACCCCTCGGCCCACCTGGGCACGCAGTTCCAGGCCCGGACCATCGCCAAGACCTACCTGGCCCGGGTCTCCCGGCACCTGGAGCCGTGCGCGGTGGACCTGCCCATCGGGCGCGTGCGCAACTCGAAGCCCGCGAGGTTCGGCTGCACCGGCGACCTCCTGGACCCGCGCCCCTCCCTCACCGAGTTCCGCCCGGCCACGGAAGAGGAGACCCGCGGCTTCCTCCCCGGCTTCTGGGTGGTGGCCACGCCCCGCACGGGGCGCACGCACCAGATCCGGGTCCACCTGTCCCACCTGGGGGCGCCGGTTTTCGGCGACGGCCTCTACTTCGGCGAGAAGTCCGACCAGCTGTGGCTCCACGCGTGGAAGCTCTCCATCGAGCACCCCGTCACGGGAGCGCCCATGGAGCTGGTGGCGCCCCCGGGGCGGTTCATGGGGGACCCCGCGTGATCCGGGCGCCCCTGGTCTTCAACCCCCGGTCGGGGCAGGGGGGGATGGATCCCGCCGCGCTCCTGGCTCGGCTCCCCCGGGAGGTGCGGGACCGGCTCGAGCCGGTGCCCCTGGAACTCCCCTTCGACTACGAACCCTGGATCCGCCAGGCCCTGGCCGCGGGCGGACCGCTCCTGGTGTGGGGCGGCGACGGCACGATCCACCACGCCGGAGCCGCGCTGGCGGCCCTGGGCCTGCCGGTGGCCCTGGGCGCGGTACCGGGCGGTTCGGGCAACGGCCTCGTCCGGGGCCTGCGCACCCCCCTGGACCCCGCCGGCGCCGTCCTGCGCCTCCTGGAGGGCCGGGACCTGGCCATGGACCTGGGCCGCCTCGACGGCGCGCCCTTCCTCAACCTCTGCGGCACCGGCTTCGAGGCCGAGGTGGCCCTGGCCTTCGACCGGGCCCATGGCCGGGGCTTCCGGACCTACGCGCGCCAATGCGTGGGCCTCTGGAGGAACCACAAGGAGGTGGGCCTGGGGTGGGAGGCCGAACGTCCCTCGCAGGACACCTGGGGCCGCATGGACAAGCTCAGGGCCGCCTGGAGGGGCCCCGAGCCCGATCTGCCGGCCTCCGCCTGGAGCTTGTGCTTCGCCAACCTGCCCCAGTACGGCTCCGGCCTCTGGATCGCGCCCGGCGCGCACCCCGCCGACGGGATGCTCAGCTGGGTCCGGCTCAAGCGTCCCGGCGTGCTCGACATCCTGGCCGAGGTGCCCCAGCTGTTCCGGGAGGGCGGACGCACGCCCCTTCGCCAGGAAGGGCGCCTCCTGCGGGCGGTGGTGCGCCTGGACCGGTCCTGCCCCTGGCACATGGACGGCGAACCGGCGCCGGAGCGGGACCGGGCGGAGATCACGGTGGAGCCGGGGGCTTTTCCCATGCGGGTGACGGCGGATTGCCCCTTCTGAATGGACTGGCAGATTGATTCTCAAATAACGTTGCAATAGTGCCCCAACCGATCGTTGTAGCAAGCTGCTGGTTTGGGGGATTTCAGTTTTCATCCTTCGAAGGAAGTACGGGCATGGTGGGAGATCCTCGTAGGTGGGAATACCCGCTTTCCTACGGCGCTACCAGCCCTCCGTCTGCCTCAGCGCCTCGTAGAGTCCCACCGCCGCCGCCTGGGCCAGGTTGAGGCTCCGGTGGAACGCTCCGCGCATGGGGATCTTAACCAGGCGCTCGGGATGGGCTTCGATGATCTCCGGCGGCAGGCCCACCGTCTCCCGGCCGAACACGAGGCCGTCGCCATCCTGCCACTTCACGTCGGTGTGCCGGCGGTCGCCCTTGGTGCTGAAGAACCACAGCCGCATTTCCGGCTCCGCGGCCAGGAAGGCCTCCCAGGACGCGTGGTGGGTGGGGTTCAGGCGCTCCCAGTAGTCCAGGCCCGCCCGGCGCAGGTAGTAGTCCGACGTGTCGAAGCCCAGGGGGTGGATCAGGTGCAGCCGGGTGTCGGTGGACACGCAGAGGCGGCCGATGCTGCCCGTGTTCTGGGGGATTTCGGGCTGGTGGAGCACGATGTGGAAGGGCACGGGTTCAACCTTTCGATACCTTCGATCATAATCCGGGCAAAATACAGGGCAACCGGGAGCCACCATGTCCGACCCCAACTGCATCTTCTGCAAGATCGCCGCCAGGCAGATCCCCGCGACCTTCGTCCACGAGGACGAGGACGTGGTGGCGTTCCGGGACATCTCGCCCCAGGCCCCCACCCACATCGTGATCATCCCCCGGGTCCACCTGGCCGGACTCAACGACGTCACGCCCGAACTGGCGCCGGTGGTGGGGAAGATCGCCCTGGTGGCCCGCAAGCTCGCGGCCGAGGAAGGCCGCGTGGCCTCGGGGTGGCGGCTGGTGTCCAACGCCGGGCCCGACGCGGGGCAGACGGTGTTCCACCTGCACTTCCACCTCCTGGGCGGGCGCCCCATGGCCGGAAGGATGGTCTAGCCATGTTCAACGCGCCGCACCCCCTGACCTATGCGGATGCCGTCCGTGCCTTCCTGCGGGAGGACTGGGGCACCCAGGACTGGACCTCGGCCTCGGTGCCGGACCGCCCCATGGAGGCCCGGGTGGTGGCCAAGGGGCGCCTCGTGCTGGCCGGGCTGCCGGTGGCCGCGGAGGTCTTCCGGGCCGTGGACCCGGCGCTGAAGGTCGTTCCCGGGGCCCAGGACGGCGACCGCGTGGACGCGGGCGCCGTGGTGATGCGCATCGAGGGGTCCAGCCGGGCCATCCTCATGGCCGAACGGGTGATGCTCAACCTCCTGCAGCGCCTTTCGGGCACGGCGACCCTCACGCGCGCCTTCGTGGACGCGGTGGCCGGCACCGGCGCCCGCATCCTGGACACCCGCAAGACCACGCCGGGCCTCAAGCTGCTGGAGAAGTACGCCGTGCGCTGCGGCGGCGGGTTCAACCACCGCCTCACCCTGGGCGACGGCGTCCTGCTCAAGGAGAACCACATCGCCGCCGCCGGCGGCATCCGCGAGGCCGTGGAGCAGGCCCGGGCCGTCGCCCCGAACCTGGTGCGCATCGAGGTGGAGGCCGAGACCCTGCAGCAAGTCGCCGAGTGCCTGGCGACCCCCGGGGTGGACGGCGTCCTGCTGGACAACATGACCCTCGCGCAGATGGCCGAGGCCGTGGCCCTGCGGGCCGGCAGCCCGGTCTTCCTGGAGGCCAGCGGAAACCTCACCCTGGAGCGCGCGCGGGCGGTGGCGGAGACCGGGGTGGATTTCCTGAGCGTGGGCGCGCTCACCCACAGCGCTCCGTCCGTGGATCTGAGCCTGAGGTTCTAGAGCCTCCTAGAACTCGTCCTCGCCCAGCGTCGCCGCGATCCGGGCCACCAGGTCGTCGTGGGTGAAGGGCTTGGTCACGTAGTTCGCGGCCCCGGCCTGCACGGCCTGGATGATGCGGGCGCGGTCGGAATCGGTGGTGACCATCATGACGGGAAGGTGCTTGAGCGCGGGGTCGGCCTTGATGCGCTGCAGGCAGGTGATCCCGTCCATCTCCGGCATGTTGATGTCCATGATCACCAGGGCGATGTCGGAGGCGTCCCGGGCCAGGAGTTCCAGGGCCTCCGCCCCGTCGGCCGCCTCGGCGAAGTCGTAGCCCAGCATGCCTACCACGCGGCCGATGATCCTTCGCATGGTGGTGGAGTCGTCAACGGACAGGATTTTCATCGCTCGCCTCCGGGAATCGAGGGGTCGCACCGGTAGTAGATTCCCCCGGCGTGGGTCATGGGCAGGAAGGCGTCGGCGACGCCGCGGAGGGATTCCACCGCGCTGATCAGGAGGTGGCCCGAGGGGGCCAGGAGGCCGGCGATGCCCGCGAAGATCCGCCGCTTGAAGTCGTCGGCGAAATAGATCGTCACGTTCCGGCAGAAGACCACGTCGAAGGGCCCCAGGGGATCCATGGGGTCCTGCAGGTTGAACGGCCGGAAGGTCACCAGGCGCCTGACCTCCTCGTTCACGACCCAGGACGCGCCGTCGGCCTGGAAGTAGCGGTCCCTCAGCCCGGGCGGGAGGCCCCGGCGCATGGCGCTCTCGTCGTACCGCCCGCCCTTGGCTAGGTAGAGCGCGGAAGGGGAGATGTCCGAGGCGAGGATCTCGAACTGGGAGGGGCTGACGCCGGGGTTGAGGCGGCAGAATTCCAGGATGACCATGGCGATGGAGTAGGGCTCCTGGCCCGTGGAGCAGGCCGCGGACCAGATGCGGACCCGGCCCCGGTCTCCTCGCCGGATCCCGTCCGCGAGGGGCGGAAGGAGCTTCTCCCGCAGGATGGCGAAGGGATGGGCGTCCCGGAACCAGAGGGTCTCGTTGGTGGTCATGGCGT
>DBMS01000229.1 GCA_002297665.1 Holophagaceae bacterium UBA692
GCCTCAACGACTCGGGCGGCGCCCGCATCCAGGAGGGCGTGGCCTCGCTCGGCGGCTATGCCGACGTGTTCCAGAAGAACGTGATGGCCAGCGGCGTGGTGCCGCAGATCAGCATGATCATGGGCCCCTGCGCCGGCGGCGCCGTGTACTCGCCGGCCATGACGGACTTCATCTTCATGGTCAAGGACAGCTCGTACATGTTCGTGACCGGCCCCGAGGTCGTGAAGACCGTGACGCACGAGGAGGTGACGGCCGAGGAACTCGGCGGCGCCGTGACGCACACCAGCAAGAGCGGCGTGGCCGACATGGCGTTCGAGAACGACGTCGAGGCGCTCATGATGCTGCGGCGCCTGTACAACTACCTGCCGCTCAACAACAAGGAAAAGGCGCCCGTGCGCCCGAGCAACGACCCGGCCGACCGCGCCGACCTGTCGCTCGACACCCTGGTGCCCGACAACCCCAACAAGCCCTACGACATGAAGGAGCTGATCGCCAAGACGGTGGACGATGGCGACTTCTTCGAGCTGCAGCCCGAATACGCGAAGAACATCATCATCGGCTTCGCGCGCATGGAAGGCCAGACCGTGGGCATCGTGGCCAACCAGCCGCTGGTGCTGGCGGGCTGCCTGGACATCAAGAGCTCCATCAAGGCCGCGCGCTTCGTGCGCTTCTGCGATGCGTTCAACATCCCCGTCATCACCTTCGTGGACGTGCCCGGTTTCATGCCCGGCACCAGCCAGGAGTACGGCGGCATCATCAAGCACGGCGCCAAGCTGCTCTACGCGTATGCCGAGTGCACGGTGCCCAAGATCACCGTCATCACGCGCAAGGCCTATGGCGGTGCGTACGACGTGATGGCCTCCAAGCACCTGCGCGGCGACGTGAACCTGGCCTGGCCCAACGCCGAGATCGCCGTGATGGGCGCCAAGGGCGCGGTGGAGATCATCTTCCGCGAGGACAAGAACGACCCGGCAAAACTGGCCGCCCGCGAGGCCGAGTACAAGGCCCGCTTCGCCAACCCCTTCGTGGCGGGCGCACGCGGCTTCATCGACGACGTGATCCTGCCGCACGAGACGCGCAAGCGCATCTGCCGCTCGCTCGTGATGCTGCAGAACAAGAAGATCGAGAACCCGTGGCGCAAGCACGGGAACATCCCGCTGTAAGCAGGCGCAGGTCGGCAGCAATGGCGCAATCTCGAGCATTCTTCACATCCCGGGTGGATGCATGGCTCTTTGCCATCGGCCCCATCGCGGGCCTGGCCGCGGCCTCCGTTGCGCTGCCGTTGGCCCTGCAGTCGCATGCAGGACTGGATGTGGCGGTGGCTGCGGCGGTTGTGCTGCTCACGCTGCTCCTTCCCTTGTGGCTGCTGCTGGATACCAACTACACGATGACGGAGGACGAGTTGCGCGTTCGCAGCGGCCCGTTCCGCTGGCGCATCGCCCTGGGCGATGTGCGCGAGGTCTCGCCGTCGCGTAGCTGGATTTCGTCGCCCGCGCTGTCGCTGGACCGCCTGCGCATCCGCTACGGCGCCGGCCGCAGCATTCTCGTGTCTCCGCGCGAGAAGCAGCGCTTTGTCGACAGCCTGCGCCAGCGCTGTCCTGCCGTTTTAGTTACTGGTTTTTGAATTCCCTTTTGAGGAACTCGTCATGTTCACCAAAATCCTGATCGCCAACCGCGGTGAAATCGCCTGCCGCGTCATCGCCACCGCCCGCAAGATGGGCATCAAGACCGTGGCCGTCTACTCCGACGCCGACAAGGAGGCGCGCCACGTCAAGCTGGCCGACGAGGCCGTGCGCATCGGCGCCGCGCCCTCGCGCGAGTCCTACCTGCTGGCCGACAAGATCATCGAGGCCTGCAAGCAGACCGGCGCGCAGGCCGTGCACCCCGGCTACGGCTTCCTGTCGGAGAACGAGGCCTTCGCCAAGCGCTGCGAGGACGAGGGCATCGCCTTCATCGGCCCCAAGGCGCATTCGATCGCGGCCATGGGCGACAAGATCGCCTCCAAGAAGCTCGCCAACGAGGCCAGGGTCAACACCATTCCGGGCTACAACGACGCCATCGCCGGCCCCGAGCAGGCCGTGGAGATCGCCAAGGACATCGGCTACCCCGTGATGATCAAGGCCTCGGCCGGCGGCGGCGGCAAGGGCCTGCGCGTGGCCTTCAACGACAAGGAGGCCTTCGAAGGCTTCGCGAGCTGCCAGAACGAGGCTCGCAACAGCTTCGGCGACGACCGCATCTTCATCGAGAAGTTCGTGCAGGAGCCGCGCCACATCGAGATCCAGATCCTGGGCGACAGCCACGGCAACGTGATCTACCTGAACGAGCGCGAGTGCTCCATCCAGCGCCGCCACCAGAAGCTGATCGAGGAGAGCCCCAGCCCGGCGCTCACGCCCGACCTGCGCAAGCGCATCCACGAGACGGCGGTGCGCGCCGCCCGGGCCGTGGGCTACTTCAACGCCGGCACCATCGAGTTCCTGCTGGACGCCCGGGGCGACTTCTTCTTCATGGAGATGAACACCCGGGTGCAGGTGGAGCACCCCATCACCGAGCTGGTCTCGGGCGTCGACATCGTCAAGGAGCAGATCCGCATCGCCGCGGGCCGCAAGCTCTCCTACGCACAGGAAGACATCGTGCTCCGGGGCGCCGCCATCGAGTGCCGCATCAACGCCGAGGACCCCTGGAAGTTCACCCCCTGCCCCGGCCGCATCACCGCGCTCCACTTCCCCGGCGGCCCCGGCATCCGCATGGACACCGCCATGCACCAGGACGCCGTCATCCCGCCCTACTACGATTCCATGGTCGCCAAGCTCATCGCCTACGGCAACGACCGCACCGAGGCCCTGGCCCGCATGCGGCGGGCCCTGGACACCATCGTGGTGGAGGGCATCAAGACCACCAGCCCCCTCCACCGGCGCATCATCGACCACCCCGACTTCATCAAGGGCGACTTCTCCACCAAGTGGCTGGAAGTATTCCTCGGCCAGATGGAAAAGGAGCGGGCCGAAGAAGCCTGACGCCCCGGAGCGTCCGGGAATCATCAAGGCGGAGTGCCCGCCGGAACGGGGGATCCCCGATCCGGCGGTTCGCCCCGTTCAGGGCAGCCGGGCCCCTGAACCCGCGCCGTCCCATCGGCCGGATCCCCAGCCCCGCCGCGGGAGATCGCCGCGAACCTGGGGGCCTCTCGCGGCATTCAAGAAATGGCGCGCCATAACGTCCATTTTTTATCCATAAAGGAGCATCCCATGCAACGCATCCTCATCGGAGCGGTCCTGGCCGCAGGCCTGGGCGCCGCCCACGCCGCCACGCCCCTCACCCATTCCCTCGTCCACGGCGTCTTCAAGCCCGGAGCCGAGGCCAAGGACACCAAGGGCGAGGGCGCGATCCATCCGCTGCAGCCCCTCCAGCGCCTCGCGACCGTGGAAAAGGGCAGCTTCGGCATCGTGGCCCAGGACTCGGCCGAAACCATGGCCTTCCCCATGCTGGCGGCTCCCGGCGCCTCCGGCCCGGCGGACCTGGCCGACCTGGGGGAGGACACCTTCATCGCCCCCCTGGACCTCACGGGCGCCGGCGTCTCCGACCTCATCTACGCCCGCAAGGGCGCACCGGGCTGGAAGGTCCTCACCAACGGGGCCCGGCTCCGGCAGCCCTCCCAGGGCTTCGTGGCCGGCAACTTCGAAAAGGACGCCGACGCGCCGAAAGCCGACCTGATCCCCGCCGACACCAGCGAGCTCACGGTGGATGCCGACCTCCTGGCCGCCACGGGCGACTTCCTGGGCGACGGCACCGAACAGCTGGCCTACACCCGCCCGGGCCAGCACCAGGTCTGGGTCGTGGGCGCCCACGGGGTGATCACCATGAAGGCCGACCTCAAGGGCATCGAGCCGGGGGTGCCGGGCCCCAGGAACCACTGGCTGTTCGCCTACAAGGCCACCCGCAAGGGGCAGCGGACCCGCTTGGCGTACTACCGGGCCGGCAGCGACCACCTCACGCGGCTCGTGCCCAAGGGCATGGAGTTCACCCAGCAGAAGGTCCCCCTCAAGGGCCACTGGGAGCGCCTGAACCAGGCCCTGGTGGACTGGCCCCACGCCGCTCCCGCTCCCACCTCGTCGGAAGGGAAGGAACCCACGGCCAAGTGAGGGTGGTCGAATTAATTTAACGTAAGTAGATCAGGGTCCACCGCCTTCCAGGCCGTGGACCCTGGCTTTTAATATGTGTCTAAACGCTATAATAATTGAAATTTAATTCAAATATTCCACTCAAGTCCATTCTTGAGCCATCCGATTGGTAGCAGTGGTAATCGAGACGCTAAGCCTGGACAAAAACCCTGTCCCCTCCACCCGCCCGGTGGTTGCCCCCGCCGGGCCCCCAATCCTTCCGGATCCCCCGGGGTCCCAGTGCGGCCTGTGCCGCGCGGAGCGCACCATGATCACGACCCTCATCGGCATCGCCTCCCTCTTCACCGCCGGTCCCGCCCTGCCGGACGCGGCGCCCACCCTCTCGGCCCGGGACATCGCCCCCGCGGGCCAGACCGCCCCCGCGGCCGACCTGGAGCAGCGCCGCTGCGG
>DBMS01000230.1 GCA_002297665.1 Holophagaceae bacterium UBA692
GGTCCAGGCGCCACCAGAGGTTCTCGAGGACCTCCTGGAAATTGGCGCTGGGCGCGGCCTTGCCCAGGCCGCGCACCAGGGTCGAGTAGAAGTGCATGTGGCCGTTGACCAGGCCGGGCATGACCAGCTGGCCGCGGGCGTCCAGGACCTGGTCGAAGGGCCCCTGGATCTGGTCCTTGGGCGCGATCCTGGCGATCCGGCCGTCCTCGATGAGCAGGGCCTGGCCTTCGAGGACCCTGCAGGGGGACCCGAAGGTGATGATGGTGCCGTTCTGGATGAGGATGCGCGAAGCCATGGATGCCACCGGAATGCAAAAAAGGGGATGAAATAAAAAGCCTTTCTCCGAGGNNGGAGACGCATGCGTCTCCTCTCCGCGAGATCTCCGCGCCGCCGCGTTCAATCATTTTCCTAAATCTGCTGAAGCGCTCGGATGGAACCCGATGCTTCGGCAACATCACAGAAAAGAACTAAACGCGGAGGCGCGGAGGCTCGCGGAGGATCACAGAGAAAAGACTAGGACCTGCTCACTTCCTGGTTGAACTGCTCGATCAGCTTGTCGAAGTGGGCCGCTTCCTGGGTGAACAGCTCGGTCCAGTACTCCGGCTGCCACTGGGCGCAGATCTCCTCGTAGGTCTTGCCCTGCTGTTCCACCCACGTGTAGTACTTCAGGTTGTGGATGGCCTTCTTCTCGGGGAAGGTGAGTTCCTTGAAGTGGTCCACGCCCTGGCGCTCGAGACTGCCGATGCGCGTCGTGGCGGCGTCGACGGCCGTGAAGGCGCCGTGCTCCGCGGTCTGCTCCTCCAGGCGCGAGCGGTACATCTCCACGCTGTCGGTGAAGATCGTGAAGATCACGTCGTTCTCGTCCAGCTCCCAGTACTTGGCGGCCTTGATGGCGGCCAGCAGGTTGCAGACGCCGCTGATGCCAAGAAGGCCCAGCTTCTTGATGACGTCCTGGCTGATGCCGAGGCCGGCGAGGTGCTTCTGGCCCTCGGGCTCGTTGAACAGGCGCAGGATGCGCATGCAGTCCTCGTCGTCGATGGCGGCGACGGCGTCCGTGTTGCGCACGTTGTGGACCCAGGGCACGTGCTTGTCGCCGATGCCCTCGATGCGGTGGTCGCCGAAGCCGTTCATGAGCAGCGTGGGGCACTGCCAGGCTTCCGTGGCGATGACCTTGGCGCCGGGGTGGTGGGCCTTGAGGTAGTCGCCCGCCGCGATGGTGCCGGCGCTGCCGGTGGCGCTGACGTAGGCCGCCAGCCGCGTGGCGGGCGTCTTGACGCCGTTGAACACGTCCTCCAGGGCCGGGCCCGTGACGTTGTAATGCCACACGGGGTTACCGAACTCCTCGAACTGGTTGAAGATCATGTGGATGGGATCGTTCTTCAACTCCCAGCACTTGTCGTAGATCTCCTTGACGTTGCTCTCGCAGCCGGGGGTCGCGATCACTTCCGAGCCGATCTCCGCCAGCCAGGTGAAGCGCTCCTGGCTCATGTTCTCGGGGAGGATGGCCACCGCGGTGCAGCCCAGCACGGCCGAATCGAAGGCGCCGCCGCGGCAGTAGTTGCCCGTGGAGGGCCACACGGCCTTGTGCTTGTCGGGGTCGAACTCGCCGGAGACGAGCCGGGGCACGAGGCAGGCGAAGGCAGCGCCCACCTTGTGGGCGCCGGTGGGGAAGTACTTGCCGACCAGGCCGATGATGCGGGCCTTGACGCCCGTGATCTCCCGGGGGATCTCCAGGTGGTTGGGACCGCCGAAAAGGCCGGTCTCAGGGTCGTTCTTCCAGGTGATGCGGAAGAGGTTGGCGGGATCCACGTCCCACAGGCCCACGTTCTTCAGGCGGGCCTTGACGGACTCGGGGGCGGTCTCGGGGTGGCGCATCTGGGCGAAGGTGGGGATGATGATGCCCCGGTCCTTGCACCGCCTGGCGGTGCGCTTCACGACTTCTTCGTTGTAGGTCTTGACGATTCTGGACATGGGTGACTCCTCGGGGACCTACAGGTGAAGGGCCTGGGCGCGGTTGACGATGTGCTCGAGCTTGGCTCCGGGATCCTTCAGGCGCGTGAGGAACATCAGGGCGCTAATGATGAAGGGCTTGTAGGCAGCTTCCTGGTAGGTGGGAATGCGGTACTGTTCGAAGACCTCCGCGGAGACCTCGCCGGCCTTGCAGCTCACGTCGGTGATGTCGGCGGGCAGGCAGTGCATGTAGAGCGCCTTCTTGTCGGCGGTGCGGTCCATCATCCTGCGGGTGCACTCCCAGTTGGTGTACTTGGCGTTGTTGGCCAGGCACTCCTTCTCCAGTTCGCGCAGCCCTTCCTTGTCGGACTTCTTGAGCATCTCCGTGCGGCGCTCCATGACCTGGTAGGGGGCCCAGCTCTTGGGGTAGACGATGTCGGCGCCGTCGAAGGCCTCTTCCATGCTGTTGGTGACGGTGAACTTCCCTCCGGACTTCGCGGCCTGCCTGCCGGCGAGGTCGACCACGTCGGAGATGAGGCCGTAGCCCTCGGGGTGGGCCAGGCGCACGTCCATGCCGAAGCGGGACATGAGGCCGATGATGCCCTGGGGGACGGAGAGGGGCTTGCCGTAGCTGGGGGAGTAGGCCCAGGTCATGGCGATCTTCTTGCCCTTGAGGTTCTCGAGGCTGCCGAAGTGCTGGCGCAGCCAGGCCAGGTCGGCCAGGGACTGGGTGGGGTGGTCGACGTCGCACTGGAGGTTGACGATGCTGGGCCGGCGGTGGAGCACGCCGCGCTCGGTGCCGTCGGTGAGGGCGTCGCCCACTTCCTTCATGTAGGTGTGGCCCTCGCCCAGGAACATGTCGTCGCGGATGCCGATGACTTCCGTCAGGAAGCTGATCATGTTGGCCGTCTCGCGCACGGTCTCGCCGTGGGCGACCTGGCTCTTCTGCTCGTCCAGGTCGGAAAGGCCCAGGCCCATGGCGTTGGCGGCGCTGGCGAAGCTGAAGCGGGTGCGGGTGGAGTTGTCGCGGAAGATGGAGATGGCCAGGCCGGTGTCGAAGGCCTTGTAGGAGTGGCCGGCCTTGTGCAGCTGCTTGAGGGTGTCGGCCAGGGTGACGATGGCCCGGATCTCCTCCTCGGGGTGCTCCCAGGTGAGCAGGAAGTCCTTGTGGAAGAGGTCCGTCTTCAGGCCCTGGAAGGCGCGCAGGTTCTCGGTGATGGTGGGGGTCGCGGTCATGGGGATCCTCCTAGGGGAATCAGGTGAAGGGAAGCGTTTCGGGATCGGGCTGGAGGGGGACCCCCAGGGGACGGTCGGGTTCCAGCAGGCGCCCATCCTGGACCCGGGGGACGCCCCGGAGCAGGACCGAGCGGAAATGGAGCTTCGTGGTGAAGCCGGGGAACGGTTCGAAGGTGGGGACGCCCGTGGAGCGCACGGGACGCTCGGGACCCCGCGGGTCGAGAACCACGATGTCGGCGTCCATGCCGGGCAGGATGGCCCCCTTGCGGTCCCCGACCCCCGCCCTCAGGGCGGGGTTGAGGGCGAGGTGCGTGGCCAGGCCCAGGGCGGAGCGGTCCGGATCATCCTCCCAGATCTTCCAGGTGACGTGGGGCAGGGCGCCCAGGCCGGGCATCCCGTTGGGGACCTGCCGAAGGTCCTTGCCGTTCCAGCTGTCCTTGTCCTCGGGCCGGAAGGCGCAGTGGTCCGTGGCGACCATGTCGAAGGCGCCTTCCCGCGCCAGGGCGCGGAAGGCATCGCGATGCCCGCGCAGCGGGGGGGAGCAGAGCCAGTGGTGGCCGTCGGGACGTTCCAGGAACGTGTCGTCCAGGTAGAGGTACTGGGGGCAGGTCTCCATGGTGACGTCACCCTCGCCCTTGGCGGCCACGATGGCGCGGGCGCCTTCCAGGGTGGAGACGTGGACGACGTGCAGGGAGGCGCCCTTGGCCACGGCCAGGGCCGTCACCCTGCGGATGGCTTCGACCTCGGCCTCCTCCGACCGGAGCCGCGCATGGGACGCGGCCTTGGACAGGTCCAGGGCCGAGGGCTCCACGTGGGCGATGATGTCGTCGTCCTCGCAATGCACCATGAAGGTCGCGCCCAGCGGCGCCAGGCGCCCGAAGAGCTCGCCCAGGTCCTGGTAGCTCACGTAGAG
Source organism: Holophagaceae bacterium UBA692 (assembly GCA_002297665.1). Taxonomy (GTDB): domain Bacteria; phylum Acidobacteriota; class Holophagae; order Holophagales; family Holophagaceae; genus Mesoterricola. The sequence continues at coordinate 4,100 of DBMS01000230.1, forward strand.
CCCCGCGGGCCGGTACGTGGTGTAGAGCTTGAGGGTGCGGTACCCGGCCTCCAGCAGCGCGGCCAGGAAGCGCAGGTCGCCGGGTTCGAAGGTGGTGGGCGTGAGGTGCCAGAGCACGTCCCCGTGGCAGTGGTCGAGGGCCTTGGCGCGCGCCGCGGCCATGGCCTGGCGCAGCGTCTGGCCTTCGGCCTGCGTCACGAACGTGCACAGGGTGGTGATCCCGTTGAGCACGGCCTCCCGGGTCGCGGTCTCGTAGCTGTCGGCCAGGTAGAAGCGGCCGATGTGGTCGTCCACGTGGGTGTGGAAGTCCATGAACCCGGGCAGCACGTAGCAGCCCGCGGCGTCCAGGTCCCGGTCGGCGGGACCCACCTGGCCGACGGCCTTGACCAGGCCGTCCTCCACGAGGACATCGGCCTTCACGAGCGTGTCGCCCTGGGCCACGCGGCCGTTTCGGATGGCTAGCTTCATCGGGGTACGGACTCCAGCCGGGGTTCGATGGCGGGGGGGATGGAGATGCGGGACAGGGGGGCCTCGACGTCCTTCAGGCCGTTGCCCGTGGCAAGGATAACCGCGCGTGAACCGGAGGGAAGAGCCTTTGCGCTCCCCTGGAGCTTGACCAGCCCGGCATGGGCGGTGGCGCCGGCGGGCTCCGTGAAGATGCCGGTGCGGGCGGCCAGGGCGGCCTGGGCGGTGAGGATCTCGCCGTCGGTGACGGTGAGGGTGAGGCCGCCGCTCTCCAGGATGGCCCGGCGCGCCCCGTGGGCGTTGCTGGGGCAGGTCACGGAGATGGAATCGGCCCGGGTGGCCGGGTTGGCCGCGTCGGAATAGACGCCGGTCTCCACGTACCGGTGGATGGCGTCCGAGGTTTCCGCCTGCACGCCGATGAGCCGCGGGAGGCGGTCGATGAGCCCGGCCCGCTTGAGGTCCACGAAGGCCTTGTGCACCCCGCCGATGATGACTCCGTCCCCCACGGACACGAAGATCGCGTCGGGAACCCGGAAGCCCGCCTGGGCCCAGATCTCCAGCCCCACGGTCTTCTTGCCCTCGAGGGTCAGCGGGTGGTAGGCGGTGTTGCGGTTGAGGCCGCCGAGCTTGTCGGTGTATTCCAGGGAGAGGCGGAACGCGTCGTCATAGGTGCCCTTGACGGGTACGACGGTCGCCCCGTAGAGGACCATCTGCACCAGCTTGGCCTTGGGGGCCTTCTCCGGCACGAAGATGAGGGCCCGGGTGCCGCTGGAGGCGCACACCGCGGCCAGCGCCGAGGCGGCGTTGCCGGTGGAGGCGGCCACGATGAGGTCGATGCCCAGCCGCCGGGCCTCGGCGACCACCAGGAAGGACGCGCGGTCCTTGAGGCTGCCGGAGGGATTGAGGCCGTCGTTCTTGACCCAGAGTTCCCCCAGGCCCAGCTCCGCGCCCAGGCATTCCACCCGGGACATGGGAGTGTTGCCCACGGGCAGGGGCGGATGGAACTCCGTCTCCACGGGGCAGAAGAGGTTCCAGTCGGGGCGGGTCCGGTCGAAGGCGGCGGCGATGGCGCCGTAGTCGAAGACCGCCTCAAGGACCCCCGTGAGGGGGATGCCGGGGCGGTAGGACTTCCCGCACTCCGGGCACAGGTAGCGGACCTCGTCGCGGGAATACGTTCTGCCGCAGTCCGTGCACCGGTAGCTGAATGGGGTCATGGCGGGTGTCCTGGAGGAAAACGCGCGGGGGCGAACCCCCGCGCGGCGTTGGGGCCGGGTTCTAGAAGTGGTATTCCACGGAGAACTGGAAGGCGGTGGTCCGGGGGTTCACGACCTGGCCGGCGGGAGTGGACGCGAGCGTTTCGTTGGTGGGATCGCCGAACTTGTTGTCCCAGTACTGCATGCCGGGGCCCATCTGGAAGGTGCCCTTCTTCGCTCCCAGGATGGGGCTCACGTCGAACATCCAGTGGAGGTTCGCGAGGGTCTCGGGCTTGGTCTCCACGTAGGAGCCGTCACGGCCCTTGGCGCCGGTGTAGGTGGCGAAGCCCTTGACCGAGGTGTTGACCTTGCCGAGGGGGAGGTTGATGCCCCAGGCGGCGGCCACCTGGTAGGTGGGGTCGAAGGTCACGTCCATCGTGCCCTTGGGGTTGAAGGTGCCGAAGGAGTTGTGGTTCTTCTCCTTGTAGTAGAGGAGGCCGACGGTGAGGAAGCCGGGAACGTTGAAGGACAGCTGGGGACCGGCCATGAGCTTGTACACGGCGGGGGCGAAGCGCGTGTTCTTGGAGGCGTAGTCGAAACCGAAGGTGAACTCGACGTCGCGCACGGGGCCGAAGCCGGTCTTGGTGTTGAAGACCTTGCTCAGGTTCAGGGTGTGCTTGTAGGTGGCGTAGAGCTCATGGGCACCGCCGGAGGTGCCGGGGCCTTCGGAGTTGATGGGGTCGTTGCTGTCGGACTGGATGAGGTCCACGTTGAAGAAGTTGCCGCCGTAGGCGTAACCGGAGACGTGGTTCAGGGCCACGTAGGTCTTGGCGATGGAGACGGCGATGCCGGGTTCCTTGTATTGGCTGCCCCGGCGGATGGCGATGGACGTGTCGCTCCAGTTGGCGGCGCTGGCGGGGGTGGCGAGGGCGAGGATGCCCAGGGCGGCGAGGGTGAGCTTCTTCATTCGTGTTCTCCTTTGTTTGGGCCGGGCTGAAACAGCGTGGCCAAATGGGTTGGGGGGGAAACTTGAAGAAATGATGACCTGAAAGTCCTCTTTTGGGTGCTCAGGCTTCGCTCGCCTTGGTGGCGGTGATGGATTCCTCGCTCGCCTCATCGCGGCGTTTGAGCTGGTTGAAGTAAAGGTTGAGGGCGACGGCGACGAGGGAGGCCAGGAGAATTCCGCTGCCGAGGAGCGGCTCGAGGGGTTTCGGCATTTCCTGGAAGAACCGGTCGGCCACCAGGGGGATCATCCCGAACCCGATGCTGATGGCCACGATGTAGAGGTTGTTCCGGTTCCTCTGGAAGTCGATCCCGCCCAGGATGCGGATCCCCGTGGCGGCCACCATGCCGAACATCACGATGCCGGCGCCGCCCAGCACGTAGACCGGCACCGAAGCGACCACGAAGGCCAGCTTGGGGATGAGCCCGAGGGAAAGGAGGATCGCTCCGCCTGCCACGCACACGTACCGGCTGCGTACGCCCGTGACGCCCACCAGGCCCACGTTCTGCGAGAAGGAGGTGTAGGGGAAGGTGTTGAAGACGCCGCCGATGAGCGTGCCCAGGCCGTCCACCCGAAGGCCGTCGGAGAGGTCCTTCTGGTTCACGGGTTTGCCGGTGATCTCGGAGAGCGCCAGGAACATGCCCAGGGATTCGATCATCACCACCACCATCACCAGGCACATGGTGAGCACGGCGCCGAAGTGGAAGGTGGGCCAGCCGAACTGGAAGGGTCTGACGACGGCGAACCAGGGCTGGGCGCCGATGTTGGCGAAGCTCACCCGGCCCAGCGCGATGCAGATGAGCATGCCCAGGATGATCCCCGCCAGGACGGCGATGTTGGCGAAGAACCCCCGCACGAACCTGATGATGAGCAGGATGGCGGCGAGCACCGCGGCGGCGATGGCCAGGTTGCCCAGGGAGGCGTAGCCCGGGATGCCCGGATGGGGTCCGCCCGCGGCCCAGTTGATGCCGATCTTCATCAGGGAGATGCCGATGACCGAGATGATGCTGCCCGTCACGACCGGCGGGAACAGGGGCAGGAGCCAGCTCACCACCGGCGCGATGAGGATGCCGAAGAGGCCCGCGGCGATGACCGCGCCGAAAATGCCCGTGATCCCGATGGCCGGGTTGGCGGCCATGACGACCATGGGGCTCACCGCGGCGAAGGTCACGCCCATCATCACGGGCATGCGGATGCCGAAGCGCCCGAAGCCCAGGGCCTGGATGAGGGTGGCGACGCCGCACGCGAAGAGGTCGGCGTTGATCAGCATGGCCAACTGCTCCTTGGGAAGCCTGAGCGCGCCGCCGACGATGAGGGGAACCGCCACGGCGCCCGCGTACATCACGAGCACGTGCTGGATCCCCAGGAGCGAGAGCCTGCCCAGCGGCAGGACCTCGTCTACGGGATGGACCCCAGGTTTGTTGCTCATTTCAAACTCCGTGGATGCGCCCCTCCGGGCGTGATGGAAAGGGGAGGGGCTGCATGGCTTCCTGGCGGCGGCGCGGGGGCAAGATCGCTTGATTTGCCTGTAAGTTTAAAATAGACGACCCGCGCGTCAACAAAAAATTTCAGTCCCTGGAAAATTTTTCATCAGGCCGGGAGTTCGGCCTGGGCGAACAGCAATCCGAGCATCGTCGCGCATGGGGCGAGGTCGATCTGGGCCCCCTCGGGCAGCGCGCCCACGGCCTCGAAACCGAGCAGGTCCCACCCGGGGGCCTGGAAGCGGGCCACGATCCTTCCGGTGCGGTATTCGGCCACGCCGTCCCGAACGGCAAGAGCGTGGTCCTCGCCGCCGAGGCGGGCCCGCAGGGCCACCCCGCCGTCCAGGGCCTCGAAGCGGAAGGCGTCGCCCTTGGCCTCGTTGAAGCCTTCCTCGTCCATCCAGAACTTGGGCTTGTCCTTGTAGGGCGCGCCGCTGGCGGGGCAGAAGGTGTCGCAGTTCCCGCATTCGTTGCAGAAGTCGCCGACGTTGAAGGTCTGGACGCCCTGGGCCACCTGGAAGTCCCGGGCCCCTTCGGCCACGAGCCGCCCCTGGCGCATCACCAGGGTGGGCGCCTGGAAGGTGAAGGGCTCGACCGCGTAGGCCAGGTTGGCCCGGTTGGGGCAGACGGTGACGCACAGGCTGCACAGGTCGTCACAGTCCAGGCAGCGGCTGGCTTCCAGGGCGGCGGCCTCGGCGCTGAAGGCGTGGATGACTTCCGCGAAGCCTTCGCGCTCGGTGAGCGGCAGCACCGGGACCGTCTGGGCGCGCAGGGTGCGGCTCTTCTTGTCCATGGCGGCGGCCGCGGGGATGCCCTTGGCCAGCTGGGGTTCCGTGGGGATGGCCACGCCGTGCCTGCGGGCGATGGCTTCCGCCGCGGCCCGGCCGTCGGCGATGGCCTGGATCACCGACGAGGGTCCGTGCACCGCGTCGCCTCCGGCGTAGAGCCCCTCCAGGCTGGTCTCGCGGGTCCCGGGATCCACCTCCAGGGTGCCGTCCTTCCTGCGGCGCACGCCGAGGCCTTCCAGGAAGTCCAGCACGGGCTCCTGGCTGATGGCGGGGATGATGGTGGTGGCGGGCAGGGTCTCGAAGGCGCCTTCGATGGCCACGGGACGCGGCCGGCCCGAGGCGTCGCGCTCCCCGAGCCTCATCTTTCCGCACACCAGGCCGGTGACCTTGCCGTGGGTGACCTCCACCGAATCCGGGGCCACCAGGTCCCGCAGGCCGATGCCCTCCAGGATGCAGTCCTCCACCTCGGCGGGGTCCGCGGGCATCTGGGCCCGGGTGCGCCGGTAGACGAGGGTGACCTCGCCGTCCTTCACCAGGCGCCGGGCGCTGCGCGCCGCGTCCATGGCGGAGTTGCCGCCGCCGATGACCAGCACCCTGGCGCCCAGGTCCATGGGGGCGCCCGAGCGCACCTTGTCCAGGAACTCCAGGGCGTCCATGACGCCTTCGGCGTTCTCGCCCGGGATGCCCAGGCGCTTGCCCTTCTGGGCGCCCACCCCCAGGAAGACGAAGGGGAAGTCCTTGCGCAGGCTTTCGAGGGTGAAGTCGCGCCCCAGGGCCTTGCCGAAGTGGAAGGTGACGCCCAGCGCCCGCAGGCGGTCCAGGTCGGCCTCGAGGGTCTCCTTCGCGAGCCGGTAGCCGGGAATGACTCCGCTGACCATGCCGCCCATCTCGGTGCGGGCCTCGAAGATCTCGGCGGAGAATCCCATGCGGGCCAGGAAGTAGCCCGCGGAAAGCCCGGCGGGGCCCGCGCCGATGATGGCCACCTTCACGCCCCTGGCGGGGCCCGCGACGGGCGCGGCGGGGGTGGCGTTCTCGAAGGCGAAGCGCTTGATCTCCCGGATGGCCAGGGGGGAGTCGTAGAAGTTGCGCACGCAGCGCTCGGTGCATTTGTGGTCGCACACGCTGCCGGTGATGCCGGGCTGGGGGTTGGTGCGCAGGATGACGTCCATGGCCTCCCCGGGCCGGCCGTGGGCCACGAGCCACATGTAGTCGGGGATGTTCTGGTGGGTGGGACAGGCCTCGGCGCAGGGCGCGGCGATGCAGTCGAAGGATCCCAGGGGACGGTCGCCCTTGAACACCAGCGGCCGCGCGCGGCGGGAGTAGGTGTCGTCGCTGGCGGCGCGGATGGCGTGGCGGGAAAGGTTGAACCGGGCTCCGTGGCCGCCGGAGACCGCCTTCACGAAGCCGGGCAGGTCCGCGGCGCCCGTGGAGGTCATGGCGTCCTCGAGGTTGACCAGGTACTGCTGGAGCCGGGCGTAGCCGCCGGGCTTGAGCAGGTCGGTGCACACGGTGACGGGATACATGCCGTCGGCGACCAGGTCGGGGAAGTTGTTGGCGTCGGCGCCCCCGCAGAAGCTGATGGGCACGGCGCCGTCCAGCTCCTCGGTGACGAGGCTGGCCAGGGTGAGCGTCAGGGGGTGCAGGGAGCGCCCCGACATGTACATCATCTTCTCGCCGGCGGGGAACACCGGTCGGTGGTTCACCACTTCGAGGGTGTTGGAGAGCTTGAGGCCGAACCGGTTGGGCCGGCCCTCGGCCACGGCGGCCAGGTTCTTCACCATGGCCATGGCGTCGGCGAACTTGGGATCGTGCCCGAAGGCCTCGTCGGGCACCTCGATGTCGAAGCCCAGCGTGTCGTTGAGGATGCCCCGCAGGCGCTCGGGGCCCAGGAGGGTGGGGTTGAGCTTGACCCACGTGTCCACGCCCAGGTCCTGGATGAGGTAGGTGGCGATGCGCTCGATCTCGGCGGGTGGGCACCCGTGCATGGTCGAAAGGGTGATGTGATTGGAGATGCGGGAGGGGATGGCCAGGTCCCGCACGGCGGGGTAGACACGGGCCACCTTCTCGACGGCCCCGGGAAGGGCGTCGGAGGCGTCGCGCATGTGGGCGATGAAGGCCTGCACGCGATCGGTCCGGATGCCTTCGAGGTTGTAGCCCACGCTCATGTTGAAGTGCGTGCCGGGGTCCTTGAGGCCCAGGCGGTGGGCCAGGGCGTGGATGAGCACCCAGGCGTTGAGGTACTCGTCGAAGGACTGCTCGAGCTTGAGCTCCTGGCTCCATTCGCAGTTGTAGGTCTCGTCCGCGGAGTCGATGCAGGGCCGGCTCACCGTGAGCTCATCGAGGATCTGGACGGTCTTGAGCTCGATGAACCGGGCCCCGCACAGCCAGCTGGCCACGATGTTCTGGCTCAGCTGGGTGTGGGGTCCCGCGGCCACCCCGAGGGGGGCGGCCACGGTGTGTCCGAACATTTCCGTCGCCAGCTTGGCGTGGGGGATCTGGATGTTGGCCTTGGGGATGCCAAGGACCGTCTCCCGCGCGTCGAGATCACGGAAGATCCAGCGGGCCATCAGCTCGAGCGGGGCGGGGCGGAAAGCTTTTTCCATCGGGGGTACCTGTCTGGCTTGGGGGGCAGGGTGGTTGGGGGCTACTGCGCCGCGTAGACGGTGGGGAAGCGGGCCAGGAACGCCGCGGCGTGCTGCAGCTCGCGCTCATCCAGGCACTCGCCGATCTTGTGGGTGTTCTGCTCGATGCCGGTGCCGAACCCGATCATGGCGGGGTGCTTGTAGATCCCGTTCTCGACCCACTTCTTGTCCTTGCTCCCGGGGACGCTGGTGTCCATGGGCATCGGGTAGCCGACGCCGTCGGTGGAGAAGACCCAGCGGTCCACCCGGGGCTCCTTGGTGATCACGCCGCCGGTGCCGACCTTGCCGTCCACGTTGGGGGAGATGACCTTCTTGTAGGACGCCACGGCGGCCTGCACAGCGGGGTGCTCCTCGGGGGTGACCCAGCCGACGTAAACCTGGGGGTTGTTCAGCACGAAGCCCTTCCAGCTGGCTTCGGTGTAGGTGGGGATGGAGATGTCCACCCCGAGGCCGGCCTTGCGGGCCGCGGCCACGGCGTCCAGGGCCTCCACGTCGGCGCAGGACTGCTCGGGGGTCTCGCCGATGGTGAGGCGGCGGTCGAAGCGGAAGGTNNAACTTCTCGGGAACGGCGCAGTCGCTGGGGGTGTCAAGCCTGGACCAGGAAGCCGTGCGGGTTCCGTGGCCCAGGAACGGGTGGTCCAGGAAGCCGATGCGGCGGTCGTACTTCTCGGCGGCCTCCTTCAGGATGGCGCCGCCGAACTCCAGGGGGTTCTTGCCCTCCCAGGGCATGGAGCCGTGGCAGGACTTGCCGGTGATGGTGACCTCGATCTGCATGCGGCCGCGCTGGCCGCGGTAGATGCCCAGGGCGCCGTTCTTCGAGCAGCCCGAGCTGTCGGTGAGGATCACCACGTCCGGCACGATCTGGGGCTTGGCGGTGGGGAAGACCTTGCGGACCAGGTACATCGGGCCCGCGCCGTCGTTGTCCTCCTCGCAGACGGTGGCGTAGGAGCGCACGATGACGCCCTTGAGGGCGCCCTCGGCCTCGAGCTCCAGCATGATCTTGGTGGCGATGGCGGCGCTGATGACGCCGCCCAGCTGGTCCGCGGAACCGCGGCCGAAGATGAGGTGGTTCCACTCGCTCTCGGGAGGCAGGTAGCCCAGTTCCTTGTTGAGGAAGGTCTTGTTCACCTTGGAGGGGTCCACGATCCCGTCGAAGCAGTCCACGCCGCTGTTGGCGAGCCACTGCGCGCGCAGGGGCTTGACGGTGTCGGTGTGGCCGTCGATGTAGATGACCTTCTTCTTGTCCGGATCGATGCCGTCGTTGGGGTCGTCCACGAACCAGACCAGGTTGCCGAACTCGTCGAAGAAGGCGTCCTCGTCGCGGCGCACGGCCTTGATCTCCACGATCTTCCTGCGCAGGTAGTCGATGCGGGGGAACTCGTGGTTGGAGGTGCCGCAGGCGGGATCGCCGCCCTGGTCCACGGGCTTGTCCACGTAATCCGCGGGAATGCGGATCGCTTCGCGCAGCATTTCCGAGGCCAGCGGCAGGTACTTGGCCGCGAGTTCGGAGATGCGGGTATCGAGGTTGGTCAAGACGCCTGAACTGGACATGGAGTCCTCCGGGTGGAGTGGGGGGTCGGCCCGCCGGCGACGGCGCCGGGCACCCCGGTTGGGAAAGGATAGGGGCGGCCGCACCGGGCCTGGATCACAGCCGGGTGTGCTTGATGAAGCCGCTCCCGCGAATGGGGAATTTCAAGGTTGGACCACGTTGACAGGATCATTGTGGGAACAAACGACCCGCAGATCAATAAAAAATTTTCACTGGAAAAAAATTTTTTACCTACAATTCATTTCTTGAAAAAAGGGTCTTTGGGTTCTCTGATGGGCCAATGGTGGACCACCAGGTAACACGCCAATAGGCAGGCGAGGGTGCAGGGGAGGCTCCCCTCCAGCCCGAAGGCTCCTCCGGTCACCCAAAGGGGTCTGGCATGGGCCACGGGAACGAAGCAGCCCAGGGCCTGGGTGCCGCTGACTCCGAAGCCGAGAAGCGAGCCCTGGCACCAGTTCCAGCCCAGGTGCAGGCCCAGCGGCAGCGCGAGGCTGCGGGTCCCGAGGTAGGCCAGGCCCAGGAGGGCGCCGGCCAGGAAGATGTTCACGGCGGCCAGGACCCGCGTGGAGCCGGCCATCCCGGGGTTGGAGAAGTGGGCGGCGGCGAACAGGAGGGACATGAGGACGAGGCCTCCCCGGGTGCCCAGGCTCCATTCCACGCGCTGGAAGAGGTAGCCCCGGAAGCCCAGCTCCTCGCTGAACGCCGGCAGCAGGTAGAAGGCCGCCCCGGAGGCCAGGGCCCCCGCCCCCGCGCCCCGGACGAGATGGAAGCCGCCAGCCCCGTACGCCAGCAGCGCGGAGAGGAGGATGATGCCGCAGCCCAGGGCGCCCCCCAGGGCGAACTCCCGGGCCCACGCCGCGCCCGGGCGCAGGCCCAGGGAGGCCAGGGAACGGCCCTCCAGGGCGACGAAGATCCAGGAGACCAGGAGCAGCACTGCGCAGAGCCCTGCGGCCCTGGGCACGCCGGGGGCGGCTTCCAGCAGCAGCCGGTAGCCGAAGGCCGCCGCCACGTAGAAGAGCAACGCCCTCCAGCCGGGGCGGAGGG
>DBMS01000231.1 GCA_002297665.1 Holophagaceae bacterium UBA692
TCCAGGTGGTTGGTGGGCTCGTCCAGCAGCAGGATGTCGGGCTGCTGGATGAGGAGCCGGCACAGGGCCACCCGGCGGCGCTCGCCGCCGGAGAGGACGCTCACGGGGGTCTCCGGGTCCGGGCAGCGCAGGGCGTCCATGGCCTGCTCCAGCTGGGCGTCCAGGTCCCAGCAGTCCAGGGCGTCGATCTGGTCCTGCAGCGCGCCCTGGCGGGCCAGGAGGGCGTCCATGTCCGCGTCCGGCTCCCCGAAGAGCTCGCCGATCTCGTTGTATTCGCGAAGCAGGGCCACCTTCACGGCGGCGCCCTCCTCCACCACCTCGCGCACGGTCTTGGTGTCGTCCAGCCGGGGCTCCTGCTCCAGGAGGCCGGTGGTGTAGCCCTTGCTCAGCACGGCCTCGCCGTTGAAGTCCTGGTCCACCCCCGCCATGATGCGCAGCACCGTGGACTTGCCCGAGCCGTTGAGGCCCAGGACGCCGATCTTCGCGCCGTAGAAATAGGACAGGGAGATGTCCTTGATGACGGGCTTGTTGTTGTAGAACTTGCTCACCCGCATCATGGAATAGATGATCTCGGGCTGGTCGGTTGTCTTCTTGGCCATGAACGGTCTCCAGGGACCATCATAAGCCAGGGCGCCCCCCCTCGGGCGCGGGGGGCGGTTTTCCCGTTCTTGATGCAGATCAAGGCGCCCTTTCCGCCCGCCCGTCATGCTGGGTTCCAGGGAGACGCCATGGAACGCCAGATCATCCGCATCGACGAGGAGCTTTGCGACGGCTGCGGCCTTTGCGCCCAGGGCTGTCCCGAAGGCGCCCTGCAGATCATCGACGGCAAGGCCCGGCTGGTGAGCGAGATCACCTGCGACGGGCTGGGGGCCTGCGTGGGCGAGTGCCCCCAGGGGGCCATCGAGGTCGAGGTGCGGGAGGCCGCCCCGTACGACGAGCGCCGCACCGTCGACAACATCCTGCCCATGGGGACCAACACCCTCAAGGCCCACCTCAAGCACCTGCACCACCACGCCCAGGCCGCCTACCTGCGGGAGGCCGAGGCCTACCTGGCCGAACTGGGCGTGGCCGTTCCCGACTACAAGGAGAAACCCATGGGCTGCCCCGGTTCCGCCCCCCGCAACCTCGAGCGCGCCGCGGCCCCCGCCGCCGCCGAAGGCCTCCAGAGCCAGCTCACCCACTGGCCCGTGCAGATGCACCTCATCTCGCCCATGAACCCGGTCTTCCACAAGGCCGACCTGCTCCTGGCCGCCGACTGCGTCGCCTTCGCCCTGCCCGACTTCAACCAGCGGTGGCTCCCCGGCAGGAAGGTGGCCATCGCCTGCCCCAAGCTGGATTCCAACCAGGAGTCCTACGTGGCCAAGCTCACCGCCCTCATCGACGAGGCCCAGGTGAACACCATCACGGTCATGATCATGGAGGTGCCCTGCTGCGGCGGCCTCCTGCGCTGCGCCCAGGTGGCGGCCCAGGCCGCGACGCGCCGGGTGCCCCTCAAGGTGGTGGTGGTGGGCGTGGACGGCGAGGTGCGCAAGGAGGAATGGGTCGCATGACGCTTCCCCGGCGCATCTGAGTCCGCGTATCATCATGGAGTCGCGGAGGCTCCATGAAGATCGCCGTCCCAGTCGAGGTCCGGCCCGGTGAGAACCGGGTGGCGCTGGACCCGGAGTCGTGCCGGAAGCTGGTGCAGGCCGGGGCCGAGGTGGTGGTGGAGCCGGGCGCCGGGGCGCGGGCCTTCTTCCCGGACGAGGCCTACCGCCAGGCCGGAGCGGCCCTGGGCGAGCCCTGGGACGCCGACCTGGTCCTGAAGGTCAACGGCCCCCGGGAGAGGCCCGGCGGCGCCCACGAGGCGGACCTCCTGAAGCCCGGGGCGATCCTGCTGGCGTCCCTGTTCCCCACCCGCGACCCGGCCGCCATGGAGCGCCTGGCGGCCCGGGGCGTGACGGCCTTCTCCACCGACTGCATCCCCCGCACCACCCGGGCCCAGGCCATGGACACCCTGTCCAGCCAGGCCAACATCACGGGCTACAAGGGGGTGCTCCTGGGCGCGGCGGAATTCCCGGGCTACTTCCCCCTGTTCATGACCGCCGCGGGCACCACCCCCCAGGCCAAGGTCTTCGTCATCGGCGCGGGCGTGGCCGGGCTCCAGGCCATCGCCACCGCCCGGCGCCTGGGGGCCAGCGTCAGCGCCACCGACGTGCGCCCCGAGGTGCGCGAGCAGATCGAGTCCGTGGGCGGCAAGTACGTGGGCATCGACGTGAAGGCCCAGGCCGGCGGCGGCTACGCCGCCGAGCTGTCCGCGGAGGACAAGGCCCTCCAGGCGAGCATGCTGGCCGCGCACTGCGCGGGCATGGACGTGGTGGTGACCACCGCCCTGATCGGCGGCGTCTTCGCGCCCAGGCTCCTGGACGAGGCCATCGTCGCCACCATGAGGCCCGGCTCCGTGATCGTGGACCTGGGGGCCGACGGCGGCGGCAACTGCACCCTGAGCCGGCCCGGCGAGACCGTGACGGCCCACGGGGTGCGCATCCTGGCCCCCCTCAACCTGCCCGCCACCCTGCCCCGCGCCGCCAGCACGCTCTTCGCCCGCAACCTCCTCAATTTCGTCCTGGCCTTCTGGGACAAGGAGGCCCGGCGCCTGCGCCTGGACCCGGAGGACGACATCCAGCAGGGCTGCGCCATCACCCGGGACGGCGGGATCGTCCACGGCCCCACCCTCAAGGCCCTCGAAAGGAGCCGCCCGTGACCCACGGCACCCACGGCACAACGGACCTCATGGGCGCGCTCTTCGTGTTCATGCTGGCCAGCTTCATCGGCCTCATGGCCATCCAGCGCGTGTCCAGGCTGCTGCACACGCCCCTCATGAGCCTGACCAACGCCATCTCGGCCATCGCCGTGGTGGGCGCCATCATCGTCGCGTCCGGCGCGCACCAGCCCTGGTGGGTCACGGCCCTGGGCCTGGCGGCCATCTTCTGCTCCACCACCAACATCGTCAGCGGCTTCCTCATCACCGACCGCATGCTGAAGATGTTCAAGAAGCGGGAGGGCGGCAAGTGAACCTGGAATCCCTCGTCCAGCTCCTGTACCTCGCGGGCACCGCCCTTTTCATCATGTCGCTGCGGTGGATGAGCGACCCGGAGACGGCGCGCAAGGGCGTGCTGTCCGGGGTGGCGGCCATGGCCCTGGCCGTGGCGGGCACCCTCGCGGGGGTCCTGGCCACCGGCGGCACGCACTACCTGTGGATCCTGGGCGCCTTCGTCCTGGGCGCCGCGGTGGGCTACCCCCTGGCCCAGGTGCCCCTCACCGCCGTGCCCCAGCGGACCGCCCTGAGCCACGCCTTCGGCGGCATGGCCGCGGGCCTCGTGGGCACGGGGAAGTTCTTCCTGTACTACGGCCAGCGCGACGCGGCCGCCCTCACGCCCTTCATCATGGTGGCCCTGGTGGCCGAGGTGCTGCTGGGCTTCCTCACCCTCACCGGCTCCCTGCTGGCCGCGGGCAAGCTGCAGGAGGTCAAGTGGATCCCCCAGCGGCCCGTGACCTACCCCTTCCAGAACGTCATCAACCTGGGGCTCTTCTCCCTGGCCCTGGCCCTGGGCGCGGCCCTGGTGCTGCACCCGCTGGCCCCCTGGGCCCCGGCGGCCTTCGGCGGCGTCCTTGTCCTGTCCCTGGCCTTCGGCGTGCTGCTCATCCTGCCCATCGGCGGCGCGGACATGCCCACGGTCATCTCCATCCTCAATTCGTACGCCGGCCTGTCCGCGGTGGCCATGGGGTTCGTCCTGGACAACAAGCTCCTCATCACGGCCGGCGCCCTGGACGGCAGCTCGGGCCTGATCCTCTCGATCATCATGTGCAAGGCCATGAACCGGTCCTTCACCAACGTGCTCTTCGGGGCCTTCGGCCAGACGCAGGCCCAGGGCGCCGGGGCCGCGGCCCAGGCCTACAAGGAGGACACCGTCGAGAGCGCCGCCCAGATCATGGCCCAGGCCGACCTGGTGGTGATCGTCCCCGGCTACGGCATGGCCGTGGCCCAGGCCCAGCACAAGGTGCGCGAGCTCTACGACCTGCTCAAGAAGCGCGGGGTCAACGTCAAGTTCGCCATCCACCCGGTGGCCGGGCGCATGCCCGGGCACATGAACGTGCTCCTGGCCGAGGCCGAGATCCCCTACGACGACCTGCTGGAAATGGACGACATCAACGGCGACATGCCCCAGGCCGACGTGGCCCTCATCATCGGCGCCAACGACGTGGTGAACCCCGCCGCCCGCACCGACAAGACCAGCCCCATCTACGGCATGCCCATCATCGACGCCGACCGCGCCCGCACGGTGTACGCCATCAAGCGCTCCAAGAACCCCGGCTTCGCGGGCATCGACAACGGCCTCTACTTCCTGGACAAGACGTTCATGCTTTTCGGGGACGCGAAGGCCGTGGTGGGGGAACTGGGGCGCCACCTGAGCGGCGAGGGCCACTGAGCCCGGGTTTTGCAGCGTAGGATCCAGGGCTTGCTGTTTTGCGCGGACTCGCCGCACCTGGAACCATTCATAAATCATCGGCACCCTTCCCGTAACCGACGACCGGGAGGCGTGCCATGCCCTTGACCTCGAATTCCCCTTCCAGGCTGCTGGCGGGGTTGATCTGCATCCTCGCCGCCGGGGCCCTGGCCCAGGCGGCGCCCACCAGCCGCCAGAAGGCGCTGGCCCATTCCCGGCGCCTGCAGCGGGAAATCCGGGTCGCCAAGCAGGCCGGGCGGGAGGCGCGCCGGGCGCTGGAACCGGCGGCCCTCCCTGTCCTTCCCGCCCCGTCGCCTCTCCCGGAGGCCCGGCCCGCGCCGCCGCGCCCACGGCTCAGCGGCGTCTTCTGCCTGCTGATCCTGGGTCTGGGCGCCTGGACCGAACCCGCGGTGCTCCCATCGCTCGCCCAGACGGAACCCTTCGACCCCTACCTGGACGAGGCCTCCCGCGGCCTTGACGCCCTGGACGCGGTGTGCGGGCCGGCGGCCCTGGCGGGGCGCGCCCTGCCCCCCTGTGAACCGGGGTACCGGTCCGGGGTGGCGGATCAGGCCCGGGACATCCAGGTCCGGGCGCGCCGGCTCTTCCAGGCGCCGGAGGCGCTGGGCGCCGGCTGGTGCCTGGTGGGCGAGTCCGTGCCCGAGGCCAAGGAGCGCATCGCGCTGATCCAGAGCGACCAGCTGGCCGAATTCGACCGCCTCGCCGCCCAGGGCTCGGCCCTCATGTACCAGTTCAACCGCGACGCCTTCCTCCTGCAGGCCGTGGGCTCGGGCCTCCACACGGGCCAGGCGGCGCTGCTGGCCGCGGACGACGGGGCCCTCGCCGCCGCGGCCGCCTTCACCCTGGGCCAGGTGGGCGACGGCCTGGCGGTGGCCGCCTACGTGCTGGGGGCCGTGGGCGACGCCTACGGGGAGCTGAGCGGCCTGGCCGGCGCGAAGCGCTCCATCTACCAGCGCTACGCCAACGCCCAGGACGCCAAGGCGCTCAATTGCACCGGCGCCCCCGGGCCCGGGGAGCCCGATGGCCTCACCGGCGTCGTCTCTCCCCTGCCCGCCCTGGAGACCGCCCTCCTGGGCATGGACGAGGGCTGCGCCCTGGCGGCCCGGCACCACCTGGACCTCCCGGTGTGCGGGGGCACCCTGACGGAGACGTTCCGGAACCGGAACGCCACCATCGCCCACCTGTTCAACCACGGCATCGCCTGCCTGACCGCGGGCATCCTGAGGGGCCGCCAGGCGCCCTGCCCCACCACGCCCCTCTCCGACGCCCGGACCCGCTCGGACACCTTCACCTACTACGACGAATTCGCGGGGCTGGTCACCGCCGCCGGCGACCGGGCCCTGGGCTTCGGAAACGGCCTGTTCGCCGGCGCCCGGGGCCTTCTCATCGCGGGCAACGCCGCCTCGCGGGCCGGAAACGCCCAGGAGGCCGCCGGCCTCATCACCGCCTCCAGCGCCGTGGCCCTTTCCGCCTCCTCCGTCTATTCCCAGGGCTTCGACCTGTTGCGGATCGCGGCCCTTTCCCGGGCCTGGCTGGCGGAGGTCATCCAGGCCTTCAACGCCGAGAGCATGGCCCACCTCGACGGGCGGGAAGCGGAAGGTTCCAGCTCCGGACCCGTCGCCCCCACGGCGCCCGGGGCCACCTCCAGCACCGGCCCCGCCGCCTGGGTCCTGGCCGTGGTCTCCAGTTCGGCGGAGGAGGCTCCCGGCAGCTCCACCGCCCTGGCCGCCTCCTCCAGCGGCGGGCCCACCCCGGCCGCCCCGGAGGAGCCCCTGGCCAGCGCGGCCAGCCGGGCGCGGAACCCCGGGCTCCTGGACGCCCTGCGCCGCCTCCTCCCCTGCCCGAAGCGGACCGCGGAAGGGGAATTGTGATTCATTGAGTCCCATTCTCCTTGAACCGGCGCCCGGCCCGTTCCACAATGCGGATCGCATTCCCGAAGGAGGTCGGCGATGGGCAATCCCGTGGGCTGGTTCGAGATCTACGTCCAGGACATGGAAAGGGCCAAGGCGTTCTACCAGAAGGTCTTCCAGACCGAGCTGGCGCGCCTGGGCGTCGAGGACGATTCCGAGATGTGGGCGTTCCCCGGCGAAATGACGAGCTACGGCGCGCCCGGGGCCCTGGTGCGCATGAAGGGCTGCCCCTCGGGGGGCAACGCCACCCTGGTGTACTTCAGCTGCCAGGACTGCGCCGTGGAGGCCGGACGCGTCGCCCAGGCCGGCGGCAAGATCGCCCGGGAGAAGTTCGCCATCGGCGAGTACGGCTTCGTGGCCCTGGCCCTGGACCCCGACGGGAACATGTTCGGCCTGCATTCCATGGCCTGAAGCGGGATCCTTGATCCCCATCAATTCGCCGGCGGTCCGCAGGGTTCAGGGTGAAAGAGGAGGCCGAGGCCTCCGGAAAGGCCCCCATGAACCTCGATCGCTACGTTGAGCACCACGCCGAAATCCACGGCCTCCTGGAGGACCTGCACCACCGCCTCCAGCCCGGCTCCTTCGACGCCCTGGGCGCCCGGCAACTGCTGGTGACCCTGGGCGCCCGGCTGAACATCCACCTCGCCTTCGAGGACCGGGCCCTGTACCCCACCCTCCTCAAGAGCCCCGACGCCGCCGTGCGGGAAAAGACCCTGGCCTACATGGGCGAGGTGGGCGGCCTCAAGGACGCCATGGCCGCCCACCTCAAGCGCTGGCTGGCCACCACGGACGTCCTCGCCGACCCCGAGACCTTCCGCACCGCCACCCTCGACGTCCTGCGGTCCCTGGAGCGCCGCCTGAGGGCGGAGGACCAGGACTTCTACCCCTTCATCGAGCGGCTGGCCTAGGCGTCCTCCTCGTAGCCCACGAGCATGGCCTTCAGGTTCGCCAGCGGCGTATGCCCGGTGGTCGTGAGGTACACGTGGCCCACGAGGAAGGCCAGGAGCCCGAACGCCCCCAGGACGTGGAGGGTGGAGACCCCCCACAGGAAGCCCGCGGGCCAGGCGTGGGCATTGAGGTTGGGGTAGAAGAAGTACAGGGCCCCCGTGGTGAACTGCACGGGGATGATCAGCACCTTGAAGCCCAGGTAGGCCAGGCGCTGCAGGGGGTTCAGCTTGGCGGTGCGTTCCTTGCGCACCGGGTGCGGCGCGCCCCGGAAGATGCCGGTGAGGTAGAAGGCGGCCATCTCCTTCAGGAACACGCGGGTGGGCAGGTACTGGCGCCATTCGCCGGTGGTCAGGTGCCAGAAGGCCGCGAACAGGACGAGGGTCATCAGGGCCAGGGACAGCCCGTGGTGCAGGTTCACGGCCCGGAGGTACCCGAAGATCCGGAAGGTGCCCCTCACCTCGAATCCCGTCACGGCCAGGAGGAGGATGAGCAGCGCCTGGGTCCAGTGCCAGAACCGGTTGAATCGGGTGTACAGGATGATCCGGCTCATGGGTTCCTCCGGGAGCGGCTGGCGAGGACGCGGCTGGCGCCGTGGACGAGGGTGGCGCAAAAGGTCAGGAGCACCAGGCCCCAGCCCAGGAAGTCCAGCCCGGGTGCGCGGTCCCGGCCCGGCAGGTAGAACCCCTTCACCCGGGCCAGCCGTCCCTGGCGGGAATGGCACTCCCCGCAGGCCAGGGCCTGCTCCTTGGGGGCGACCATGTGCGTGATGGGCCACCACATGGAGGTTTTCACGAAGCCGAATTTCCCGCTGTAGGGGAGGCCCGCCTTCTCCATGCCCAGGCGGATGGCGGTGTCCCAGTCGTAGTCGCCCCAGTAGGCGCCGGACCCCTTGGGCCCCGCGGTCCAGGGCGCCACGAGGCGGTTCTGGACGGGGTCGAAGGGCTGGTCCCCGTCATGGCGCTTGAAAGGCCAGATCCGGGCGTCCGGGTCCGCGTACGAACCATGGAGCGGGTTGAGGACGACGGGGCGGGTGGCGGGGAGCGGGTCGGTCAGGAGCGTGAAGTCCATGCTGCCGTCATAGAAGACATACTCGGGCTTGACGTTCTTCGCCCAGACCATGTCCCCGTGGATGGTGTTGTAGGTCACCAGCCCGTTCGCGTCCTTGTCCTCGTACGGCCTGCCGCCCTTGAGGCGCCCGGCCGTGGACCAGGTCCAGCTCAAGTTGCTGGCCAGCCCGCCCCGGGCATAGGCGGGAATGTGGCAGGTCTGGCACGCGACCTTGCGGTAGTGCCGGTTCAGCACGAAGGAGGCGTGGGGGGTCGCCGTGTGGCAGGCCGTGCAGGCCATGCGGCTCACGGCCTCCCCGGCGAACCTCGGCTGTTCCCGGCGGTCCGCCGGGGCCCCGTAGTCCGGGCCGGCGACCTCGTGGGACCGGGCGCCGTGGCAGTCGGTGCAGCTCATGGCGGCCCCGTCCCGGGAGAGATGCACGTCCAGGGAACGGGGGGCCTTGAGCAGCGTGTCGTCCAGGTCCCCGTGCTTGGTGGCGTCGGCCCCCCCGCCGAAGAAGTGGCAGACGCCGCAGGTCTGGTTGCTGGTGCGGCCCACCTTCTGGGCGATTTCCGCCAGCGGCACGGCGGGGTTGGGATAGCCGCCCTTGACCTTCTCGTAGTCCCCCGTGGTGTCATGGCACACCAGGCAGTCCACGTTCTCGGCCTTCGTGAAATCGAAGGTCCGGTCCGTCATGCCGTAGCCCGCGTGGCAGCGGGAGCAGGCCTCCTGGTTGCCGCCGAGGGTGGAGATGCAGAAGTTGTTCACCAGGTGGGTGGACTTGCCGTACCCCTTCCGGTCCGTGGCGGCGGGGCGCCAGTTCCAGTGCCGGGTCGCCATGACCTGGTCCGCCGCCTTCACGTGGCAGGTCAGGCAGGCGCGGGTCACGGCCGACCCGTCCCCGTCCTTGAAGGGGCCCTGGAGGACCTTGAACCTGGTGTGGTCGGCCGTGACGTCGCGATTGCGCTCGGCCCGCACGCGGCCGTAGGCGCCGTGCGCCGGCCCTGGCGGCGGCTGGGTGGCCAGGACCGGCAGAAAAAGGACCATGAGGCCCGCCAGGGCCTGGATGAACCGCCCCGGCCGGGGCGGACGGATGGGGCCCGACGGGCTCGTCATGTTCGTCATGGGGCCTAGAACCTCACTTCCAGCGAGAGGTAGGTGTTCTTCATGGTCGCGGGGGAGGCGTACTGCAGCATGGGGTTCCGGTCCAGGTCGTAGGCCGATTCCCAGCCCCCCGCCATGGGCGCGGGCGCGATGTGCCAGCCGCTGAAGGCATGGCTGTAGGTGTAGTCCAGGTAGCCCACCTTCAGGATCACGTTCTTCACGAACTCCCAGCTCACGTAGGCCTCCAGCACATCGCCCCGGGTGCCGAGCTTGTCCGTGGGTTCACCCACCGCGGGATCGTAGGTGAACCAGCGCGGGGAGCCGTGGTTGAACTCGAGGCCCAGGCCCAGGTTCGCTCGGGGGTCCCAGCGCATGCCCAGGTAGTAGGCGCTGGCGGTCCGGCTCTGGTGCGCGTCGCCCAGGAGGCCGCCGAAGCCCGTGAGCTGGTAGCCGGGGCCGCCCATCTGCGCGGGCATGTCCCAGTAGGCGCCGTACTGGGACGTCTTCCCGTTGGGGTGGCTCTTGATGTAGCCGAAGCTCCCGAAGTACGTGAAGGTGTCGCCGATCTTGTGCTTCCAGGTGGCCGTGAACTGGTCCATGTCGCCCAGGTTGTTGGTGGCGGTCACGTACTGGATGCTGGGCATGCCGCCCATGCCGGGCATGGCGGGCACCGGGAACTGGGTGAGGTTCCCGAAGGGGATGTCGGTCATGTTGCCGAAGCGGTTGTAGCCCACGTAGATGTTCGCGGAATGCACGGTGCCCAGCCCCTCGAAGAGCAGCGGCACGTCCAGCATCGCGCCCAGGACGGTGCTGTCCTTGAGGGAGGCGACGGGGTTCACCTGCAGGACGGCGCCCGCGGGATTGGCCGCGGTGGCGTTGGTGAAGTTGAAGCCCACGGGCACGTAGGTGTTCTTCACGGAGCCGCCGCCGCCGAAGCCGCTTTCGAAGCCCACGCCGTAGCAGATGCCCAGGAGGGAGTGCTCCGGGAAGCCCAGCTTGTCCAGGTGGAACTTCCAGCCGATGCCGTCCACCAGGGCGTTGACCGCCAGGGCCTGGGGCGTCGCCTGGCGCTCGGTGCCTTCGCGCACTTCCAGGGGCGGGCCGTCGGAAGTGTTCTGGCGGCCGATGGAAAGGACCCCCAGCGCGGGCCAGTCGTACACGAAGCTGGCCCGTTCGACGCGCAGGACATCGTTGCCCGGGACCTTGGCATCGTTGAAGCCGTTCTGCACGGTGTTGGGCGAACCGTTGAAGACCGGGGTGTCGGCCCCCCCGTGCACCTTGAACATGGTCAGGCGGCCCATGATCTTGGCGTGTTCGCTGATGTTCATGGTCATGCGCAGACGCAGGCGGGTGGACCATTCGACGGAGTTGGACCAGTCCTGGGCGCCCATCTGCTGGGTCACGGGCATGAACGGATAAGGATTCGAGGCGCCGGGCGCGGGATTCTGCACGAAGCCCAGGAACTGCTGGTAGGGCTTGTAGTGCAGTTGGAGGCTGTCGAAACGGGTGCGCAGGTCGCCGCCCCAGGCGATATTGTCCTGGGCGACCTTGGTTTCGACCTTGGTGAGGACCTTTTCCTGGTCCTTGGCCCTGGCTTCCAGGGCGGCGACCTTCTCCTTCAGGTCGGCCAGTTCCCGCTTGACGTCCTCCTGGGCGGAAAGGCCCAGGGGCGCGAGGAAGGCGAGGGTGAGGGCGAGACGGGTGATTCGCATGTAGGGCTCCGGGTTCGGGAAGGGGATCAGCCGCCGCAGGTTTCGGGCTGCGGGGAATCGGAGGCGTGGTTCATGAGGAAGGTCTTGATGTCCAGCGCCTGCGCGGGGGTGCAGGTCTTGGGCGTCAGCTTCTCCCCGCCCTTTCCGTGCACGCCGGCGTCAAAGAACTTCTTCCACTGGGCCTGCGTCCTGGAAAGCGGCGTGAGCGCCGCGGCGGAGCCGCCGGCCACGTGGCAGACCTTGCAGTTCTTCTTGAAATAGTATTTCCCCTTCGTGTCGCTGCCCTTGTCCTCCGCGGCAAGGGGGGCGGCGAGCAGCGCCGCCAGGGGGAGCAGGGCGAGGATTTTCATGGGCATTCCTTTCGGGAAGGGCGCCCTCGGGCGCACGGTTGATCGAGCGGTTTATGGCATAGGTAAGTCAGCCCATCCCAAGGGAAGGACCGGTGGAGGCAGCTCCAGGAAGCGAGCGTCACCCTCCAATAGAGGATGATCAGATCGCCTTTACGTTGCAATGCTGTTTTTTTATAAAATTGTTTAAGTAGTTTCCTTTATTCCCAACTAGTTGTTTTTAAGACAGACCTCCACCGGCGCTTCATCCTGCGTCCCCAGCCTCTGGCCAGCGCGAAGGGCCTACTTCGCCCCCGGCAGGTGCCGCCCCACCGCCGTGGCGAATTGGCGCGCCACCGGCAGCGGGTCGTCGAGGCTCCAGAAGGCGTCGGTCCGGGCGTTGCGAAAGCCCTCGAGCATCTCCCGGAAGCCCAGGGTCCCGTGGACGAGCTCGCCCAGGCTGTCCTCCAGTTCGTGCTTGAGGTCCGTCCAGCGCACGCCGTCCTGCTGCCGGGGGCCCTGGATGGGACTTCCCAGGGCGTCGCGGTAGGCGATGAGGGAGAGGTTCACGCCGGCCTCGGTGGCCAGGGTGTGGTGGAGCCAGTGGCGGGCGTTCACTTCCATGAGCTTGAGGCGCCCGTCGCGGGGATCGAGCTTGAACTCGGTGCCGGAGACGCCGTGGAAGGAGAGCTCCGTGAGCAGGCGCAGGGTGGCCGCCACCACGTCGTCGTTCCATTCGCTCTCGGCGATGCGCGCCTCCCCGAAGTCCCGGGGGTGCTGGCGCAGCTTCCGGGAGACGAAAAGGCCCAGCGGCCTGGAGGCGGCGTCGTGGTAGGCGCCGCAGGTGAAGAAGGCGGTGTCCTCCCCGGGGATGATCTCCTGCAGGAGAAGCGGGCCGCAGACCCGGGCCCTCTCATAGGCGGCGGGGAGATCGGCCGCGGTGGGAACGGCGATCACCTTGTAGCCGAACCTCCGGCGCATCTCCTGGGGCCGGATGGGCTTGAAGAGGGCCGGGAAGGCCATGTCCGCCGCCGCGGCCGCCAGGTCCTCGGGGCCGTGGACGTACGCGGTCCTGGGAATATCGACGCCCACGGAGGCGGCGGCCTTGAGCTGCAGCTCCTTGTCCTCCACCCGCCGCATCACGTCCCAGCCGGCGAGGGGAATCAGGTAGTGCTTCGAGAGCCGTTCGAGGTGGCGGGACACCGCCCACACGTGGTCGTCGAAGGCCGGGAAGAGCACCGCGCGCTGCGGCAGCGCCTCCCCCAGGCGCTCCAGGTCCTGGATGAGGGCCTCCTCGCCGTGATGCCGCGGGTCATGGCAGACCAGCGGGACCGCGTAGCGCGACGTCAATCCGATGGAGGCGGGATTGTCGTCCAGGGCGACCATGGGGACCCCGAGCCGGCCCAGGTTGCGCAGGATGCCCAGCCCCGTGCCCCCGGAGACGGGCAGGACCACCGCGGGGGCCACCGCCTCCATGCGGGCCTGGACCTCGGGCTGCAGGACGGGCGACAGCGCCGGCGATTGCCGTTCCAGGTACCTTGACAGCCAGGACATGCCCCTCCTTCCAGGAGACCGAACCGTTCAGGTCAAGCTTTCGGCGAGATGGGGCGCCGAGGCCCCGGCGTTGAGAAGTGCGACCAGGGTACCATAGACGGCCAGATCCACCTGGGTTCCCTCGGCCAGTTTGCCCTTCACCTCCCATTCCGCGATCTCCCAGGAGCCGGCCCGGGTCCGGGCCGTGAAGGGGCCGCTGCGGTAGAGGGCGCCCCCGGGGCCCGCCTCCAGGCGGTGCTCCCGGCCCTGGATGCGGGCTTCCAGCACGAGGGTCTCCCCGGCGCGCTCCATGCGGAAGGCGTCGTCCCGGGCGTCCCGGAACCCGTCCCGGTCGATCCAGAACCGCGGCTTGTCGCGGTAGGGCGCGCCCGCGGTGGGGCAGAAGGAGGTGCAGTTGCCGCACTCGTTGCAGAAGTCGGCGACGTTGAAGGTCTGCACCGCCTGGTCCACGACGAAGGGGCGGTGGCTCACCACCTCGAGGCGGCCGCCGCGCTGCTCCAGGACCGGCAGCGACAGGCGCAGGGGGGCCATGGAAAAGGCCAGCATGGCGCGGTTCGGGCAGACGGTGACGCACAGGCTGCACAGGTCGTCGCAGTCCAGGCACCGGGAGGCTTCCCGGACGGCCTCCTCGGGGGTGAAGGGGTGGAGCACCTCCTCGAAGCCCCGCCGCTCGGCCAGAGGCAGCACCGGCACCTGCCGGGCGGGAGCCACCCGGGCCTTCTTCTCCAGGAGGGCGGCCTCCGGGGCGCCCTTGGGCAGATGGGCTTCCCCCGGCACCGGGATGCCGTGGCGCCGGGCCAGGGTCTCGGCCACGGCCCGGCCGTCGGCGATGGCCTCGATGATGGAGGAGGGGCCGTGGACCGCGTCCCCTCCGGCGAAAAGGCCGGGCACGGAGGTCTCCCGGGTGGCGGGGTCCACCTCGAAGGTGCCGTCCCGGCGCAGGGCCACCGGAAGGCCCTCCAGGAAGTCCAGCACCGGTTCCTGGCTGATGGCGGGGATGAGGGTGTCGACCGGGAGCAGCTCCTCGCCTCCCTCCACGGGCACGGGCCGGGGACGGCCCGAGGCGTCCCGCTCCCCCAGGGCCATGCGCGCGCAGACCAGGCCCGTCACCCTGCCCCCTTCGGCCACCACCCGCACCGGCGCGAGCAGGTCGCGCAGGTCCACCCCCTCCTCCAGGCAGTCCACGACCTCGGCGGGATCCGCGGGCATCTGCGCCCGGGTGCGGCGGTAGACGATGGTCACGGTGCCGTCTCTCACCAGGCGCCGCGAGCAGCGCGCGGCATCCATGGCCGTGTTGCCCGCGCCGATGATGATCACGCGCCGGCCCAGGTCCATGGGCGTTCCGGCCCGCACCCGGTCCAGGAAGTCCAGGGCGTCCACCACCCCTTCGGCCCCTTCGCCCGGAATGCCCAGGCGCTTGCCCCGCTGGGCCCCCACCCCCAGGAAGACGTACGGGAACGCCTCCCGCAGTCCGGCCAGGGTCCGGTCCCGCCCCAGGGCCTGGCCCAGGTGGAAGGTGACCCCCAGGTCCGCCAGGCGGCGCAGGTCGGCCTCCAGGGCCTCTCCCGCGAGGCGGAAGCCGGGGATGACCCCGGACACCATGCCCCCGAGCTCGCGTTTGGCTTCGAACACGTGCACGTCGAAGCCGAACCTGGCCAGGTAGTACGCCGCCGAAAGCCCCGCGGGGCCGGCGCCCGCCACGGCCACGCCGGGGCCGGTCCGGGGACCGGGGGCCTCGGGGAAGGCGCCTCCCTGCTCGAAGGCGAAGCGCTTGATCTCGCGGATGGCCAGCGGCGCGTCGTAGAACATGCGCACGCATGTCCCGGTGCAGGGGTGGTCGCACACGCTGCCGGTGATGCCCGGCTGGGGGTTGGTGCGCAGGATCACCTCCATGGCCTCCCGGGGCCGGCCGTGGGCCACCAGCCAGAGGTAGTCGGGGATGTTCTGATTGGTGGGGCAGCTGTCCACGCAGGGCGCGAAGATGCAGTCGAAGGGCCCCAGGGCCCGGGGGCCCTTGAAGCGCAGGGGCCGGGGGCGGCGGGCGTAGGCGTCGTCGCCCACCACCTTCACCGCATGCCGGGCCAGGTTGAAGCGAGCCCCGTGCCCGCCGGAGGCCGCGCGGACGTAGGCGTCCAGGTCGGCGGCGTCCCCCATTGCCGTTTCCAGGTTGCGGAGGTACTGCTGGAGCCGGGCGTAGCCGCCGGGCTTGAGGAGGTCCGTGCACACCGTGACCGGGCCCAGGCCGTCGGCCACCAGGTCCGGGAAGTTGCCCGCGTCGGCGCCGCCGCAGAAGCTGATGGGCACCTGGCCGTCCAGTTCCTCCGACACCAGGTGGGCCAGGTTCAGGGTGAGGGGGTGCAGGGCGCGGCCGGAGAGGTACATCATCTTCTCGGCCGGGGGGAACACCGTGCGGTGGTTCGTCACCTCCAGGGTATTGGTGAGCTTCAGGCCGAACTGCAGCGGCAGGTCCCGCGCCACGGCGGCCAGGTTGCGCACCATGGCCATGGCCTGGTCGAACCCCGGGTCGTGGTCGAAGGCGCTGTCGGGCACCTCGATGTCGAAGCCCTGCGCGCCGTTGAGCAGGCCCCGCAGCCGGCCCGCGCCCAGGAGCGTGGGGTTGAGCTTGACCCAGGTGTGAACCCCCACCTCCGTGAGCAGGAAGGCGGCGATGCGCTGGATCTCCTCCGGGGGGCACCCGTGCATGGTGGAGAGGGTGACGTGGTTGGAGAGCTCGGCAGGGATTGACACGTCCCTCACGGCGGGGTACACCCGGGCCACCTGGGCCACGGCCTCGTCCAGCGCCGCCCCGGCGCCGCGCATGGCCGCGAGGTAGGCCCGCACCCGCGGGGCCTGGATGCCCTTGAGGTCGTAGCCCACGCTCATGTTGAAGTGGGTGCCGGGGCCCGGCAGGCCCAGCCTGTGGGCGAGGGCGTGGATGAGCACCCAGGCGTTGAGGTATTCGGTGAAGGATTCCTCCAGCTTGAGCTCCTGGCTCCACTCGCAGTTGTAGCCCTCGTCCTCCACGTCGATGCAGGGCCGGCTCACCTCGATCTCGTCCAGGATCTGCACGGTCTTGAGCTCGATGAAGCGCGCGCCGCAGAGCCAGCTGGAGACGATGTTCTGGGCCAGCTGGCTGTGGGGGCCCGCGGCCACCCCCAGGGGGGCGGCGACGGTGTGGCCGAACATCTCGCGGGCCATGGCGGGGGTGGGAACCTGGAAGTTCGCCTTGGGGATTCCCATGACGGTGTCCCGGGCCTCCAGGTCCCGGAAGATCCAGCCGGCGAGCATCTCGAGCTTGGCCACGCGGAAGGGTTTGCCCATCGGGGGTCCTTTCAATTCCGTTTGTTCCTGCCCAGGAGGCGCATTTCGCGAAGGGGGAGGGAGGTGCGCCGCACGCCGTCGAACTGGCGCAGGGCGTTGGCCACGGCGGGGGCCGTGGGCACCAGGCCGATCTCGCCCACCCCCTTGGCGCCGTAGGGGCCGTGGGCGTCGGCCACCTCGACGCCGATGACCTCCAGTTCGGGCATGTCCCGGGCGCGCAGGATGCCCAGGTCCGCCATCTTCCAGGACACGGGCCAGCCGTCCCGGTAGGGGAAGTCCTCGGTGACCGCGTAGCCCAGGCCCATGTGGAGGGAGCCCTCGATCTGCCCCTCGAAGAGCGTGGGGTTCAGGATCCTGCCGGCATCGTGGGCGGCGGTGACCCGCTCGATGCGCCCCTCCCCGTCCAGCTCCACCAGCTGGGCGGCGTAGCCGTACGAATAGTGGGTGACGATCTCCCGGCCCTCGGGGGGCTGGGCGCCCACCTTGGTGGTCCAGTCGCAGACCCACTCGCCCCGGTAGGTGCGGCCGGCGAGGTCGGCCAGCGAGGCGCCCGCGGCCAGGTCCGCCTTCAGGCCCCTGGCGGCCTCCCGCACGGAGTTGCCCACCAGGGAGGTGCCCCGGCTCGCGGTGGTCATGCCGCACCAGGTCTCGGCGTCGGTCTCCACCCGCACCTCGATGCGGGCGGGGTCGATGCCCGTCTCGGTGACGAGGGTCTGCAGGGCCATGGTGTGGGCCCCCTGCCCCATCTCGCACCAGCCGTGGTGGAGAACCACCCGGCCCCCGGGCAGGATCTCCAGCTTGGCCTTGCCGGAGTCGGGCATGCCGCAGCCGATGCCGGTGTTCTTGATGCCGGCGGCGATGCCCGCGTACCGCGCGGCCCGGAAGCGGGCCTCCAGGGCCTCCAGGCACGCCCTCACGCCCACGCCGCTCCGAAGCACCTGGCCGGTGGCCGTGGCCTTGCCCTCGGTCAGGGCGTTGTCCCAGCGGAACTGCCACCGGTCGAACCCGCCCAGGGCGCACAGCTCGTCCACGCTGGATTCGATGGCGAAGCAGGCCTGGTTGGCGCCGAAGCCCCGCATGGCCCCGCAGGGGGCGTTGTTGGTGATGACGGCCGTGCCCGTGACGTGGACGTTGGGGATGGCGTAGGCCCCGGCGGAGTGGGCCACGGCGCGCTCGATGACCTTCATGCCCACGCTGGCGTAGGCGCCGGTGTCCGAATGCATGCGGGCCACCAGGGCCACCAGGCGCCCCGCGGCGTCGCAGCCCACCTCGTAGTCCATGACGATGGGGTGGCGCTTGGCGTGGGTGCGCAGGGAGGTCTTGCGGTCGAAGCGGACCATGACGGGGCGGCCCGTGGCCATGCAGAGCAGGGCCGCGTGGTGCTGGCCCATCAGATCCTCCTTGCCGCCGAAGGCGCCGCCGTTCTGCACGAGCACCACGTTCACCAGGCGCTCGGGAAGGTCCAGGAGCTCGGCGATCTGCCGGCGGTCCTCGTAGCCGCCCTGGCCCCCGTCGAAGATCTTCACGCCGGCCTCGCCGTCCTTGGTCCAGGGCACGGCCAGGGCCGCCTCGGGCTCCAGGAACGCGTGCTCGATGCGCTGGGTGGTGTAGCGCTGCCGGGTGACGTGGGCGGCGGTCTTCAGGGCCCCCTCCGCGTCGCCCAGGCGCACCTCGGTGACCGACAGGACGTTGCCGCGGTCGGTGAGCTGCGGGGCCCCGGGTTCCAGGGCCTCGAAGATGTCCGTGACGGGGTCCAGCACCTCGTACTCCACCCGCACCAGGGCCGCCGCGGCGTGGGCCGCCTTTTCCGTCACCGCCGCCACGGCGGCCAGCACGTCGCCGATGCAGCGGGTCACCTCCCCTTCCAGCACCATGACCGGCCAGTCGCGGCAGATCATGCCGTTGACGCGCCGGCCCTTGATGTCCCGGGCCGTGAGCACCGCCAGGACGCCGTCCACCTGGAGCGCTTCCGAGACGTCCACCTTCAGCACCCGGGCGCGGGGGTGGTCCGAGAAGCGCAGGGCCCCGAAGGCCATGCCCGGCTCCACCATGTCGCCCACGAAGACCCGTTCGCCCAGCACCGCCTCCCGGGCCGCGTACTTGGGGTGGCGGGTGCCCACGGCCCCGGTGCCCGCGGGGAAGGCCACCGGCTTCCGGAGGCGCAGGGCCTCGGCCGCGCATTCCACCGAGTCCAGCACCTTCTTGTAGCCGGTGCACCGGCAGAGGTTCCCGTTGAGGCCGTCGCGGATCTCCTGGCGCGTGGGGGCGGGGTTCCGGCGCAGGATGGAGGCCGCCTTCATGACGATGCCGGGCGTGCAGAAGCCGCACTGCACGCCGCCCTTGAGGACGAAGGCGTCCGCGAAGGCGTCGCGCTCCGGGGCCGTGAGCCCTTCGGCCGTGGTGATCTCCCGGCCTTCGGCGTCCTTGACCTCCATGCGGCAGCTGAGCCGCGCCTTGCCGTCCACCAGCACCGTGCAGCACCCGCAGACGCCCTCGCCGGAGCAGCCGTCCTTGGGGCTCTTGAGCCCGGCCTCGTCCCGGAGCCAGGCCAGGAGCTCCATGGAGGGGTCCCCCTCGAAGGTCCGGGCCTGGCCGTTGAGCGTGAACTCCATGGGATCCCCTTTCCGGATATGCCCCTTGGACTCCGGCCGCGAGCCTTGGGTTACAACATCAACGAAGGTTGAGTGCCCGGGCGGAGTCCGGGGGGCTTCATGCGAAAATTCGGGAATATTCTTGACGTCCGGCCATTTGGTTCCAAGCTTGAAGAGTCCAAATGTTCCGTCGAGAGGGCGGGACGCCTTGCCGTGCAGATCCTCGTTCTGCAAGTCGAAGGCGCGAATTCCATCGACCGTTTCCTGGGCTGGAACTCGTGCCGTCTCCGCCCCCACCCCTCCCAACACCGACCCCCCAAGGCCCCCGCATGGCAACACCCGAGGGAACGCCCACGCCCCCCGCACCTGGCCGTTCCCGGCCTTCCTGGTTCGCGGAGGCCCTGGCCGCGCTTTCAGCCGTCATCGCCGGGGCGGCCCTGGCCGGCAGCCTGTTCCACGCCCCGGGGCTCGGCAGCCTGGGGCGGGGCTTCGTGCCCCTCTCTCCCCTGGCCGGAGCGCTCTTCATCCTCCTGGACGCGGCCATCCTCCTGCGGCGCCGGGGCCGCACCCGGCTCCTGCGCAGCCTGGGCACCCTGTGCGGCGCCCTGGTGATCGCCCTGACCCTGGGCATGGTGGCGGGCTTCGCGCTGGAAGGGCCGCTGTGGGCCGCCCTGGAACTCCGCGTGGTCTCCAAGGTCACCGCCGTGACCCTGCTCCTGGGCGGCCTGGCCTTCGCCATGTCCGGCGGATCCCCCCTGGCGCCCCGGTGGAAGCGCCAGGTGGCGGCCCTGCCGGCCCTCGCCGCGGCGGCCATCTGCGCCGTGGTGCTCCTCAGCTACGCGGCGGGCGCCCCCCTTCTCTACCAGTCCGGCAACACGCCCATGGCCCTGCCCTCGGCCCTGGCGGGGCTGATGACCGCCCTGGCCCTGGCGGCGCTGCCGGGGCGGGACACCTGGCCCCGGGCCCTCTTCCCGACGCCGGGCGCGCCGGGCCGGGGCCCCATGGCGGCCTACGTCCTCACGGCCCTGGCCATCCTGGTGGGCGGTTCGTTCTACCTGCGCGGACAGCTCGCCAAGGCCCGCGCGGCCACACAGGACGGGCTGGCCTCCATCGCCGACCTCAAGGCCGGCCAGATCGCCGAATGGCACCGGGAGCGCCTGGCCGACGCCCGCCAGATCGCGGGATCCGCCCTCCTTCAGGGCCACCTGGCCCGGTTCCTGGCGGGAACCGGACCCGAGGGGGAGATGCGGGAATGGCTGGACGGGCTGCGCCGCGGGGGCGTCTACCGCGACGTGGCCCTGTTCGACGCCCAGGGCCGCCGGCGCCTGCCCGGGCATGGACCGGACCCCGGGGACCGGGTGAGGCCGGCCCTCGCGGCCCGGAAGGTGGTCCTGGACGACCTGGTGCGGGACGCCGCCGGCATCCATATGGACCTTTGGGTGCCCGCGGGTCCCGGCATCCTCCTGCTGCGCGTGGACCCGGCGCCCTTCCTCTTCCCCCTGCTCCAGTCCTGGCCCGGGTCCAGCGCCAGCGCCGAGACCCTCCTGGTGCGCCGGGAGGGCGGCGACGCGGTCTTCCTGAACGATCTCCGCCACCGCGCCGGCACGGCCCTGGCCCTGCGGATGTCCATCGCCGGGAACCCCTCCCTGCCAGCCTCCCACGCCGCCCTGGGCGCCGAGGGCCTGATGCGGGGCCGGGACTACCGGGGCGTCCCGGTCCTGGCCGCCATCCGGAACATCCCCGGCACCCCCTGGTCCATGGTCGCCAAGGTGGACGAGGAGGAGATCTTCGGACCGCTGCGCGCCCAGGGGTGGGTGAGCGGCGCGACCCTGCTGGGCCTGGTGACGCTCCTGGCCCTGGGCGTGAGCCTGTCGCTGCGCCAGATGGAGACCGCGCGCGTCGCCGGGCAGTTGGCCCGGGAACGGAGGGCGCGGATCCTGGAGGGGCGGTACCAGAGCCTCCTGCGCCTGGCCAACGACGCCATCCTCACGTTCGACGCCCAGGGCCGGATCCTGGACGCCAACGACCGCGCCCTGGAGTACTACGGCTACACCCTCGCGGAATTCCGGGGTCTTTCGGTGCCGGACCTGCGCACCCCCGGGGACGGGCCCCTGGCCCGCAGGCAGTTCGCCGAGCTATCCCTCACCGGCCGGGTGCGCTTCGAGGCCACCCACATGCGCAAGGACGGCACCACCTTCCCCGTGGAGGTCAGCTCGCGCCTCCTGGAGATCGAAGGGGAGCCGGTGGCCTTTTCCATCATCCACGACATCACCGACCGGCGCGCCCGGGAGCGGCAGGCCCAGGAAAGCGGGGAGCAGTACCGCAGGCTCTTCGAGCAGTCCCCCGTGGGCTACCTGACCCTGGACGAGGCCGGGCGGATCCGGGACGTCAACGGGACCCTGCTGGCCATGCTGGGCTGCGGCCGGGAGGACCTGGCCGGACGCCCCTTCTGGGACCTGATGACGCCCGAGTCGGCGGAGGCGGCGCGCAGGCTCCACGGGGCCGGCGCCGGCCGGATCCCCCCCACGGATTTCACCCTGGTGCGCGGCGACGGCGCCACCCTCGTGGTGAATCTCGAGGGCGCGGCCGCCTTCGACGCCTCCGGGCGGTTCATGCATACCCAGTGCGCCCTGTCCGACCTCACCGACCGCCTCGCGGCCGAGGCCGCCCACCGGGAACTCCAGGCCCAGCTGCATCAGTCCCAGAAGATGGAAAGCCTGGGCAGCCTCGCCGGGGGCGTCGCCCACGACATCAACAACGTCCTGGCCGCCATCCTCAGCCTGGCCTCGGCCCACCGGGAGGCCCTGGACGCCGCCGACCCGCTGGCGCAGTCCATGGACACCATCACCCGGGCCTGCCTTCGCGGGCGGGACGTGGTGAAGAGCCTCCTCTTCTTCGCGCGCAAGGGCCCCGCGACCCTGGGCCCGGTGGACCTCAACGGCGTGGTGCGCGACCTGGTGCAGCTTCTGGCCCGCACCACCCTGAAGCGGGTCCGCCTGGAAACCGACCTGCAGGAGCCCCTGCCCTTCGTCCATGCCGACACCGGCACCCTCAGCCACGCGCTCATGAACGTCTGCGTGAACGCCAAGGACGCCATGCCCCAGGGCGGCACCCTGCGCATCCGCACCCGCATCCTGGACGACGGCGCCATCCAGGTGAGCGTGAAGGACACGGGCGAAGGCATGTCCGAGGACGTGCGCCGGCGCGCCATGGAGCCCTTCTTCACCACCAAGCCCCAGGGCCAGGGCACCGGCCTGGGCCTGGCCATGGTCTTCGGGACCCTGAAGGCGCTGGGCGGTTCCACCGAGATCCGCAGCGAACCCGGCCAGGGCACCGAGGTGCTCCTGACCTTCCCCGCCCCCGCGGCAGGGACGGACCCAGGGGCGCCCCAGGCGGGGTCCTCCGGCCCAGCCCATTCCGTCCGGCCCCTGGACATCCTCCTGGTGGACGACGACGAGCTCATCCGCGGGTCCGTGGTCCCCATGCTCCAGCTCCTGGGCCACCGCGCCAAGAGCGTGGACAGCGGCCTCAAGGCCCTGAACCTCTTCCAGGGGGGCCTGGAGGTGGACCTGGTGATCCTGGACATGAACATGCCCGGCATCAACGGCGCCGAGACCCTGCACGGGATCCTGCTCCTGCGCCCCGGCCAGCCCGTGATCATGGCCAGCGGCTACAACGACCACGACCTCGCCCAGCTGCTGGAGGGCAGGCCCACCGTGGTGAGCGTCCAGAAGCCCTTCCACATCCAGGAGATCCAGAGGTGCATCGCCGCCCTGGGGCTTTGACCGCGCGGCCCCCCCGCGCCCCGGTCAATCCTCGGGCATGCCTTCCACGATCACCGGATCGCTCTGCTCCTGCAGGTGGGGCATGCCCGTGAAGTCGATGTAGTGCCCCGAGCGCCGCGCCTTGGTCTCCAGGTAGAAGCGGTTGTGGACGTTGGGGGGCAGCAGGTGCGGCAGGCGCCGGCTGACGTTCACGCCGTAGCGGGTCAGCTGCTCGACTTTCGAAGGGTTGTTGGTCATGAGGTGGATCGAGCCGATGCCCAGGCTGTGCAGCATGTGGGCCGCCACGGCGTAGTCCCGTTCGTCGTCCCGGAAGCCCAGGGCGAGGTTGGCCTCCACGGTGTCCAGCCCCTGGTCCTGCAGGGCGTAGGCGCGGATCTTGTTGGCCAGGCCGATGCCGCGGCCCTCCTGGCGCATGTAGAGCACCACCCCCCGCTCCAGCTGGCCGATGCGCATGAGCGCCGTCTCCAGCTGGTCCCGGCAGTCGCACCGCAGGGAGCCCACCACGTCGCCCGTGAGGCACTCGGAGTGCATGCGGGTGGCCACGTCCTGGGCGCCCACCACGTCCCCGTGGATGATGGCGATGTGGTCCTTCTGGTCGCGGTTGTTCCAGAAGGCCGCGATGCGGAAGTCGCCGAAGCGGCTGGGAAGCTTGGCCACCGCCACGATGCGCACGCACACCTGGTCGGGGCCGAAGCCCTTGCACTCGTGCTCGCGGTCGCGCTCGACCAGATCGAGAAGCTTGGAATCCATGCTCATGAAGGCTCCTGGGTGAGGCGGCCCGCCAGGCGGGTCCCGGAAAGCCAGGCGGCCTGCAGGCCCCCTCCCGGCGAGAAGACGTCCCCGGCCAGCCCCAGGCGGGCGCCTCCGGGGAAATCGATGCGAAGGGGTCCCGCCAGCTCGCTGGTGGGGCTCAGGCGGGCGTAGCGCCAGCGGTGCGGGTAGGTCCAGAGGGGGGTGGCCGCCCAGTCGCCGAGGTGGTCGGCGGCCTCCTCCAGCAGTTCCCGGCTCCACTGGGCCGGGGGAACGTCCAGCCGCTGCCGGGACCATTTCGGCCGGGCCTGGGCCACGAAGGTGCGGAACCGGGGCGCCACCCGCTTGGAGGAATCCTGGGCCACCAGTTGCAGGACGTCCGAGGTCTCCGGGTAGAGCACGTCCCAGTCGGGCGCCGGCGCGTCCAGCGCATAGCCCGCCAGGACCGTGAGGCAGGGGACGCTGCCGAAGAGGCCCAGGACGGCCTGGAGGCCCGCCGACTGGGGAAAGGGTTCCAGGGTGCGCAACAGGCGCCGGGTCTGCTCCAGGGCCAGGGCGAGCACCAGGTCGCGACACCGCAGGGGCTCGCCCTCGCCGCAGGCCACCTCGAAGCCGCCATCGAACGCGCGGAGGGCCGTGACCCGCGTCTCCAGGCGGATTTCCAGCCCCTGGGCCAAGTGGCGCGGCAGGGCCTTCATGCCCTGGGCGAACGCCACCCTTCGCACGGTGGGCTCCAGGGCTCCCGGCTGGCAGGGGGGCCCCCCGCCTTCCACCCGCCGGGGCCAGTCCCGCAGGGGATGGGCGTCCACCTCCCGCAGCACCCGCAGGAAGTCCGGGTGGTGGCCGTGGGCGAACAGGGGGCCGAAGTCCACCGCCTGCCCGTCGAAGCGCCGGGTGGCGCACCGGCCGCCCACGTCGTGGGCCCGCTCCAGAACCACCACGCCCCGGCCCGCCCGCCGCAGGGCCCCCGCGCAGCTCAGGCCGGCCACGCCCGCACCCACCACCAGGGTTTCCAGGATGGGGGACGGCGCCCGGGAAGGGGAGGAATCGGCCATGGCGAAGTCTAACACCAGCAAGGTCCCATCCTTCCAGGTCCCGGGTAGAATCCCGTCATGCGACCCTTCCTGCTCCTGGTGACCGCCATGACCCTGACCGCCCAGACCCCCGGGCCGAACGTCCGCCCCCTGGTTGACGGCACCCTCTCCCTGGAAACCTCCCTCCTCAGGGGCATCGCGCCCGCGGAGGCGGTCCGGATGCTGGGCGGCCGCACCGCCGCCACCACCCCCGTCAACGCCTTCCTGGTGCGCCAGGCCGGCAAGGTCATCCTGGTGGACACCGGCATGGGCAAGGATCCGGAGGAGGACTCCGGCCATCTGGCCGAAGGCCTTGCCGCCGCCGGGGTGACGCCGGCCCAGGTGGACCTGGTGCTCATCACCCATTTCCATTTCGACCACGTGGGCGGCCTGCTCCTGCCCGGCGGCGCCCGGGCCTTCCCCCGGGCGAAGCTCTGCGTCTCCCGGGTCGAGCACGACCTGTGGACGACCCGGGATCGCCTCCCCGAGCGCCTGTGGGAACGCATCCCCAAGGTGCGGGCCATCTTCGAGGCGTACGGATCCGATCTGGTGCTGACCCGGGACGGCGACGCCGTGGCCGAAGGGGTCACGGCCCTGGCCGCGCCCGGCCACACCGCCGGGCACACCGTCTACGCGTTCCGGTCCAACGGCCGGGACCTGTGGTGCATCGGGGACCTCATCCACTTCGGCGAGGTGCAGTTCGCGCGGCCCGCCACCGGCATCAGCTTCGACCTGGAAGGGGACCTGGCCGTGCGGACCCGCCTGGACTTCTTCCGCCGGGCCGCGGCCGGAAACGTGGTCCTGGCCGGCGCCCACCTGCCCCACCTGGTGCGGATCGTCCAGGATGGGGACGGGTACCGGACCACGCGCGTCGAGGGGCCTTAGGGGGTGGTCATTTCGGACGCCGGCTCGGTTTCCGCCGGGGCGCCTCCAGGCCGTCCGCCGTGGCCCTGGCCAGGGCCGAAAGCCGTTCCCGGTCGTCCCAGTCCTCCTCCGCAATGAGGAAGCAGGGCTTCGCCCCCGGGTAGGGCGAAGCCTCCACCACCGCGCCCAGCATCCCCCGCCCCGCGGGCGTGGGCTTGAAGAACAGCCGGTCGTCGCAGATCATGGCGAACATCTTGCCGTCCAGGAA
>DBMS01000311.1:0-37604 GCA_002297665.1 Holophagaceae bacterium UBA692
ACTAAGGAGTCTCGGTGAGCGGCTTCGGGAGTGGGACTTTCTGGCAACTGGTTCCAAATCGGAAAGTGTTCACCAGGTAGTTTGGAGCACGTCCGCCAGGGCCTGGTCCCGATCTAAATGCATGGGCGCCCTCGAGGCTTAGTAGGGTGGCGCAGGCCCCTCGGAGGCAGTGCGGCGTCAGCCCCGGGATCCCCATCGCCACCCCGGCCGCTTTCACGTACTCGAGGGTGAAGCAGCGCTTCACGACTGGCCAGCGAAGGGCCCCGGCACCCGTAGGCCCTCCCGGCACCCGGCGACCATGGTTGCGTTCTCCGGGACGGCCCAGGGGAAGATCGGAACGCGTTGGGCCTCCCCGCCCTTCGTGCCCACCTCCGGGTCGTACGGGATGTTCCAGAGGTTGGCCAGGTCGGTGTACTCCACCCGGGCGTGCCGGGCCTCACGCTCCCGCAGACCCAGGGTCACCATCAGCCAGCACAGGCGCGGGGCCCATGTCTGACCCCCTGCTCATCGTCGTGGCCGAGGACGAGCCTTACAACCTCAAGCGCCTGGGCATCCCCCATACGGGCATTCTGTCCTGCCCACGAAACCCGGCCCACGTTTCCCGCATTCCGTGAAGACACCGCCACCGGGGCGGCGCCCAGGGCCCGGATTCCCAGGCCCCGGCATGACCTTGGAGGGAGGACCCGCGTGACCATCCGCATGCAGGAAATGTCCGAAATGGAGTTGCAACTTGTTACCGGCGGGGTTCCCCCCGTCACCGTCAAACACCTCGGAGCACCCAATCCATTCGCCTATCTGTGGGTCGCCATGATGAACCAGCCAGGCCCGTTTACAGTCGATTCGTCCGGCGTTCGCAGGGACTACGCGGGGGTACTCAACTTGAACCATCCCCCGTTGATCAACCACCACTTTGGCAAGCGGGAACGTTCAACCCCCTCGAGCCTCCCGCGGTAGGATTCCCAACCCCATGACTGGAACCCTCCCCGCCGCCTTGATCCTCATCTCAACCGGACCGGCCTACCTTCCCGCCCAGACCCGGTCGGAAACGATGACCTACATCGTCCAGGAGATCCGGTCCTACGAGACGGAGGCCCTGCCCATGCTTGAGGTCGCTTTTTCCGCCAGTGGCGAGCAGTTCGCGTTCCGGGCCGGTACCCTCCGGAATCCCGGCCGGTCCCTGTGGATCCCCCTCCGGAACGTCGATTTCATCCTGGTGAAGCGGCGAAGCGCCGACGGTACGGAGGTTTTCGATCTGCGGGTGCGGTCCCGCGGCACCGGGGGTGATTTCCTCGTGGATGGGGCGAGTTTCAAAGGCACCACGACCCTCCTCGGGTCCCTGCTCGGCTTCCAGAAGGCCAGGGCACTTGAAAGGGCCTTCACGCATCTGACCTCCCTGACCACCGGCCGCAGGGATCCGTTCAGCTGATCAGGGAGGCCGGCTTCGAAACATCGAACCTGACTTCGCAGCCTTCATCATTCCCGGCCTGGACTTGGCCTTTCGCGACCGGCGCTGGGTGGAGCTTTCCGGGTGGACCTTGAGGGGAGACCGCGCCAGGCGCAACATCCCCGTCTGCGGGCCGGGTTCCTTCGTGGTGCTGAAGGCTCTGGCATTCCGCATGCGCGGCGAGCCAAAGGATGCTTACGACCTTGCGTACCTTCTCCGATTCTTCGGCCTGGAGCCTGTCGTGGAGGTGGCCCAGATCATGGAGACGATGCTGGACCATCCCTCGGCCCGGAAGGCCCTGGGTTACCTGGCCCAGGACTTCGATGGACCCGACGCCTTCGGCCCCGGGGCCTATGCTCGTTTCCTGGGAGAACCCGCCAGCGACGCGCTTCGTCAGGATGCCGCGGGCGCGGTGCGCATGTTGCTGAGGCCATTGCCCGGAGGCGCCGAAGCACGCTGAAAGGTGCTTCACTCGAGTCCTTCTCCCCCGGGACAATGCGCTATTCCGTCGCCACGTTTTCGGGGAGCTTGGCGATGACCTTGATTTCAAACTGGAAACCATAGAGCCAGGTCACGCCAATACCCGCCGTGGATGATGGAAACGCCTACCTTGCCGCTGGGTTGGCCGGTGTAGGCGTTATTTGGCTGCCCACCTACATGGCCAAGAAACACGTCGAACGCGGCGAACTCACGCGTTTGTTCGCCGACTGGGAACCGGACCCCATGCCCTGTACCTGGCCTTCCACCCCAACCGCCAGGCGAGCGTAAAGCTGCGTGTTTTCATCAACTGGGTCATCGAGGTCTTGGCAGAACACATGACCGGTGTCCCGGGATAAGCCACTGCAAAGGGTCAGTGATCCAGGTTCGCAGAGGGCGCGAGCCCGGCTGGAGTCCGCCTTGACAATTAGATAACCATGCATATAACTTGTTAAACAATTGGAGCCGGCATGGACGACGTCATCAAGGACCTGGGCCACCTCGCGCTCGGCACGCGCTTGAAGCGGCTTGGCGACAGGCTCCAGATGCAGACCCAGGTCATCCTCGACGGGGTTGGGGTTCCGGTGCCCGCTTCGCACCTGCCGCCGCTGGCGTGCCTGAAAAGGCGGGGCGCGTTGACGGTGGGGGATCTCTCCCGGTCCCTCGGGGTGAGCCAGCCGGGCGTGACGCGCATGGCCCGGGCCCTGGAGGAGGCGGGACTGATCCGCTCGAGGGCGGCGGCGGACGACCGGCGGGCCCGGGTCCTGGAGCTCACCCCTGCGGGGCGGAATTGGCTTGTCCGGCTGGAGAAGGGCACCTTTCCCGGGATCGAGGCCGCGGTCCGCGAAGCCTGCGGCGAGGCCCCTGGAAGCCTGCTGGAGAACCTCGCGGCGCTGGAAGCGGCCCTGGAGCATCTGCCCCTCGTGGACCGCACGCGCCGCCTTTCGAAAGGAGAACGCTGACATGGGGGATCTGGACCGGCCCGTCTGGGCATCGCTCACCACGTTCCACCGGGCCCTTTCGGAGGGCGACGCCCGCGCGAGGCGCTTCCTGCGCGACGTGAACCTGTTCGCATCCGCCCGGGACGATGGGGAAGAGGCCCAGGCGGGGCTCGCGGACCTGGTGCGTCCCGGGGAGCACGTGTACCTCCTCCAGGTGCCGGCCATCACGGTGCCACCCGGCCTGCGGGCGGCCCGGACCGCCAAGGGCGTGCAGATGGTCGCGGCCCGCCCCCTGGCGGCCGAAGCGGATGGGGAGATCGAACTCCTGACCGACGCCGACGCGCCGGAGATGCTCGCCCTGGCCACGCTGACCGAGCCGGGGCCCTTCCTTCCCCGCACTCACGCGATGGGGCGGTTCCTCGGCATCCGGCGCGGGGGCAGGCTCGCCGCCATGGCCGGGGAACGCATGCGCTTCCCGGGCTTCACGGAGGTGAGCGGGGTTTGCACGCATCCGGAGTTCCGGGGGAAGGGCCTGGCCCGGCGGCTTTCGGCGGCGGTGACCGCCGCCATCCAGGCGCGGGGGGAGATCGCCTTCCTCCACGCCTGGGCGTCCAACGTGCCCGCCATCGCCCTTTACCGGACCCTCGGTTTCGAATTGCGAGCGGAGGTGAACGTGGCCGTGCTGGAAACCGTCATCGCCCCGTGAGGACGCCGGCGCCCTCCGCGGGCAGCCGCTTCCGCGTGGCCCCGGCGAACAGCGTGGGGTTGAGCGCGATGGAGATGATCGAGCCGGCGATGATCAGCTGGTAGCCTTCCGGAGTCAGCAGGCCCACGGCCATGGACAGGCTCGCGAGGATGAAGGAGAATTCGCCGATCTGGGCCAGGCCCGCGGAGACGACGCGGGCCGCGTCGTTGCCGAAGCGCATCAGGCGCATGAGAAGGAAGGCCGCGGCGGTCTTGCCCCCCAGGACGATGGCCAGCACCCAGAGCACCTTGACGGGGTGCTGGACCAGGATCCGCGGGTCGAAGAGCATGCCGACGGACACGAAGAACAGCACGGAGAAGGTGTCCTGGAGTGGTTCGATCTTGTTCAGGATGCGGTGGCTGCTGGGTTGGCCGTTGACCAGGGCGCCCGCCAGGAAGGCGCCCAGGGCGAAGCTGACGTTGAACAGGATGGCGACGAGGTAGGCCAGTCCCACCGAGATGCCCAGGATGGCCAGGGTGAACAGTTCGCTGGAATTGTGCCGGAGCACTTCGTGAAGCAGCCAGCGCACCCCCCGGGTGCCCGCGAAGAGCATGAGCGCCGCCAGCACCCCGATCTTGAGGAGGGCCAGGAACACGAGCTTGAGGACCGTCAGCAAGGTGGACCCGCCCCCGCCCTGGACGCCCTGCATGGCCGCGAGGGTGGGCAGGAGGAGGAGGACGACGACGCAGACGATGTCCTCCACCAGCAGCCAGCCGATTGCGATGTGGCCGTGGGGATGCTTGCCGAGGGCCCGGCTCTCCAGGGCCTTGAGCAGGACGACGGTGCTGGCGCAGGACAGGCTGAGCCCGAACACCAGGCCCGAAAGGAGCGGCCACCCCCAGGACCGGGCCAGCCAGGTCCCCAGGAGGCTGGCCACGATGATCTGGATCACCGCTCCCGGCACCGCGATCTTCCACACCTTGCGCAGATCCTGGAGGGAAAAGTGCAGGCCCACGCCGAACATGAGGAGGATGACGCCCACCTCGGCCAGTTCCCCCGCGGCGGCGCTGTTGCCCACGAACCCGGGCGTGTGGGGGCCCACGAGGAGGCCCCCGAGCAGGTACCCCACGATGGCCGGGATCCGGAGGCGGGCCAGGACCAGCGCCAGCACGAACGCGGCCAGGAGGCCGAGGGCGATGGTCGGCAGGATGGAGTGGGTCATGGGGCGTCTCCGGGGGGAAGCGGTTGAGCCTTGATCGGAACAAACCTGGTTTCCATTCTTGGATGCGCCTCGTGGGCCTTGGGGCATCGCAATTATGCACCCGCCCCGGCGGCTGGGCATTCGGGTTCGGCGCCGGGACCCCACCCGCTGCCGATGAAGGTGAAAAGGCCTTTCGCGGCGGATTCGATCTGGAGGAACGCCTGCCGGATCCCGGATTCGATCTGTTCGTGGAGCTCCGCGCGGGCTTCCGGACTTCCTTCGGCTTCCAGGTCCTGGACGAACAGGTCCGCGCATTGCGTCGAGACCTTCTGGAGGATGGCCCTCCGGCGGCCCGCGGCCCATTCCGCCGGGAAGGCCGTCTCCAGGCCCCGGACGGCCCTGAAATAGGCCCTTTCGGCCGAACGCCTCGGCCCGCGGGGGCCGTCGATCATCGCATGGAAGGAGCAGAACCCCGCCTGGGCCTCGAGGAGCGCCTCCCATGCCGTTGCTTCCGCCTCCGTCTCGTCCTGCGGGGGCGGCGCGGGGCAGGCGGCCACCCCGGTCAGGCCCAGGCGGGCGGCCCGTTCCTCGGAGGGGGCCATGACCTCCAGGGCGGCCGCGGCCTGCTTGTCGTCCCCCAGACGACGGTAGAGGCGGACCAGGAAACTCCCCGATGCGAGGGTCTGCCGGGTCCACAGGTCAACCTGTTGCGTGAGCTTTCCAGGCGCTTGTTTCATTTGGAACCAGTTCTGAATGGGCGGGCGGGCCCGGACCGGGGCCTCCCGCGAAAGGGCTCTGCGCCGGCGTCCCCCTTCCGGGNNGGACGCCTGGCCTGCGCGATCGGGGATGGATGGGGCCTAGGCGCGGCGCGCCGGCGGACCGCGCTTGCCGGCCGCTTCCGGATCCATGCCGGCAGGTGTCGCTTCGAACCCGCGATGCAGGTTGGCCGCCACCACCCCGGCGGCGGGCGGCCCGTTCACGAAGCCCAGGGACGCGGGCTCCCCCACGGGCTGCGGCCCGGGTCCATCCCCGGCCCGCCCAGGCTGCTTGCGGCGCACGTCACCCTCGGCCCGGGTGGATGGCTTCTTGGCCAATCCCCGCCCAGGGGCCGGGGCCGCCATCCCGCCGCGAAGACCGTGAACGCCCACGAAGGCGCCCTCCGTCAACCCCGCCGCGCGGCGCCATGCGCCTTGGACCGGTCCGCGGGGGGGGCACGCTACGCCCAACCCGGCGAGGATCGCCAGTATCATCCACAGCTGATTCAGGAACATGCCCACCCTTCACTGTAACCGCAAGGCCCCTGGATGC
Organism: Holophagaceae bacterium UBA692; assembly: GCA_002297665.1. Taxonomy (GTDB): domain Bacteria; phylum Acidobacteriota; class Holophagae; order Holophagales; family Holophagaceae; genus Mesoterricola. The sequence goes on from DBMS01000311.1 coordinate 6,057, forward strand.
CGAACCCTGGGGGCGTTCACGGCGAGCTGGGCTACAGTTGGATTGCGGCTCGCCGCGCCGGAGGCACGCCCATGGGCCCCACCTTCTACTGGCATGACTACGAGACCTTCGGCGTGGATCCCCGGGTGGACCGGCCGGCGCAGTTCGCCGGCCTGCGCACCGATCTGGACCTCAACCCGGTGGAGGCGCCCCTGGAGATCTGGTGCCGCCTGTCCCCGGACTACCTCCCCCACCCCGAAGCCTGCCTGCTCACGGGCATCGGGCCCGGGACCGTGGCCCGGCTGGGCCTGCGGGAGGCGGAATTCATCACCGCCATCCACACGGAGATGGCGCGGCCCGGCACCTGCTCCGTGGGCTACAACAGCCTGCGCTTCGACGACGAGGTCACCCGCTCCACCCTATTCCGGAACCTGATGGACCCCTACGCCCGGGAATGGAAGAACGGCAACAGCCGGTGGGATCTCCTGGACGCGCTCCGCCTGGCCCGGGCCTTCCGCCCCGGGGGGCTGGCGTGGCCGGACCAAGAGGACGGCACGCCGTCCTTCCGGCTGGGGGACCTCACCCGGGCCAACGGCATCCCCCACGGGGAGGCCCACACCGCCCTGGCCGACGTACGCGCCACCATCGCCCTGGCCCGCCTGCTGAAAGCGGCCCAACCCCGGCTCTGGGACTTCGCCCTCAAGGCGCGCAGCAAGCAGTGGGTCCGCGCCCAGGCCGACCCCGGCCACCCCCAGGCCCTCATCCACGTCTCGGGCATGTTCAAGGCGGCCCAGGGGTCGTTCTCCCTGGTGTGGCCCGTGGGGGACGTGCCGGACCGCCCCAACGAGATCGTCCTCTGGGACCTGCGGATCCCCTTCGAGCCGTTCCTGGACCTGGACGCGCCGTCCCTGCGGGAGCGGATGTACGCCCGGGCCGAGGACCTCGCCTCCCGCGGCTGGGAGCGCCCCGGCGTGAAGACCCTGCACGCCAACAAGTGCCCCATCGTCGTGCGGGACCTGCGCTTGCTGACCCCGGAGGTGGCCGAACGCCACGGCCTGGACCTGCCCGCCCTGGAAGCCCGGGGAGCCGCCCTCCAGGCCCATGCCGCCTTCCGGGCGCGCCTGGTGGAGGCCTGCACGCCCACACAGGCCGGGCCCGGCGCCGCCGACCCGGATTTCTCCATCTACGGCGGTTTCTTTTCCGACGCCGACCGCGCGTGGCTGGACAGGATCCACCTGGCCGCGCCCGCTGAACTGGCCGCAATGGAACCCGCCTTCAAGGACCCCCGGCTCCCGGAACTCTTTTTCCGCTACCGGGCCCGGAACTGGCCCGAACGCCTCACCCCCGCGGAAACGGAGCGGTGGAGGGCCCATTGCCGGAACCGCCTCGAGCGGCCGCCCCTGGAAGGCCTGCTGAGCCTGGAGGCGTTCCGGGACGCCCTGGCGAAGGCGCGGGAAACCCATCCGGACCGCGGGAGCCTGTGGGAGGAGCTCGAAGCCTGCCTTCCGTCCATCGAGGCCGCAACCCCCGGGCGGTGATCCCCGGGACTTTGAAAAAGCCGGGAACCGGCCGCGCCCTTTCGCCATAACTTCGAGAAACAGTCGTGATGCGGGTTCCCGGGACCCGTTTCCGCGAGGGCTGCGGAAAACCCTCCGGACCGGGCATCCCATTTCCCCCCCTGGAAGGGGATTCCGGAGTGCACTCAAAAAGTGGCAGCTGGAAGCCCGGCCGGAGCGCCGGCTACTCCCCGGCCAGGACGGCCTCGGGCATGGGCTCGTCCTCATGGCGGTTGAGCACCTCATTGAAGCGCTTCCAGTCCAGCTCCTTCTCCCAGATGGCCATGAGCACGGCCGCCAGGCAGTTGCCGATGTGATTGGTGATGGCCCGGGCCTCGGACATGAACTTGTCGATGCCCAGGATGAGGGCCATGCCCGCCACGGGGATGCCCGGCACCACGGCCAGGGTCGCCGCCAGGGTGATGAAGCCCGAACCCGTGACCCCCGCGGCGCCCTTGCTGGTGATCATGGTGACCACCAGGATGCCCAGCTGCTGGCCCAGGGTGAGCTCGATGCCCATGGCCTGGGCGATGAAGATCGACGCCAGGGTCATGTAGATGTTGGTTCCGTCCAAGTTGAAGGAATACCCCGTGGGGATGACCAGGCCGACGATGGACTTCGACAGGCCCAGGTGCTCCATCTTGGTCATCAGCGGGATGAGGGCCGATTCCGAGGAACTGGTGGCCAGCACCAGGAGCAGTTCGCCCTTGATGTAGCGCAGCACCTTGAGGATGTTGAACCCCGCCGCCCGGGCGATGGTGCCCAGCACCAGGAAGACGAAGAGGGCGCAGGTGACGTAGAAGAGGCCGATGAGCTGGGCCATGGGCACCAGGGACTTCAGGCCGAACTTGCCGATGGTGAAGGCGATGGCCGCGCCCGCGCCGATGGGGGCCAGGTAGAGGATCTGCTTCATGACCCCGAAGAACATCCTGCTGACGTTCTCCAGCAAGGCCAGGAGCGGCGCCTTGTGCCGCTCGGGGAGGGCCGCCAGGGAAAAGCCCAGGAGCACCGAGATGAGGAGCACCTGGAGGATGTCGCCGTCCGTGAAGGCGCTGAACAGGGTCCTGGGGATCATCTTCAGGAGGTGGTCCGTGACCGTCATGTGGGCGGCCTGGGTGACGTAGCCCGCCACGAGCTTGGGGTCGAGCTTGGAGGGATCGGCGTGGAAGCCCCGGCCCGGACCGAAGACGTTGGCCATGACGAGCCCGATCACCAGGGCGAAGGTGCTGACGACTTCGAAGTAGAGGATGGCCTTGGCCCCCACCCGCCCCGCCTTCTTGATGCTGCCGGCGCCCGCGATCCCCAGCACCACGCTCACCAGGATCACCGGCGGGATGAGCATCTTGATCAGGGAGATGAACCCGTCGGCCAAGGGCTGCATCCGCACGGCCGTGGCCGGGTAGAAGTGCCCCAGGAGGGCGCCCAGGACGATCATCACGGCGACCCAGTTGTACAGCTTGGAGGCGAACCTCTTGACCATGGGGGCTCCTTCCCGGAATCAGGGATGCGGATGGCCCGTGCGGGGCCACAGGTGGCGGGTGGATGCGTCCTGGACCCGCCCTGCCGTCACGGCGGACACCTGGGGTTTCGGACTTATCAATTCGGAAATGATGAAGGAGTAGAACATTTCAACAAAGGGCTGTCTATCGTGAAAAATCTATTGTTTTCAAGGCGTTTTCAAAACGGACGGATTTTTCCTTTTCTCGCTTATTTGATAAATCCAGCATTCGTGTTGTGACGGTCGGCCGGACGTGTCGGCAAAAAAAACCGGAACCGCCTGGGCGGTTCCGGTGCAAGTTCCCTGGGGGGGGGGAGGAGGCTAGATCAATAGCCGACGATGTGGAAGTCGTCGATGCAGACCCGGCCGTTGGACAAGGCGTCCGTCCGGAAAATCTCGAACCGGATGGGCTGGTTCACGCCGACGGTCCAGGTCACGGTGGTGGGCGTCGTGCCGGTGGGCGTGAAGGTGTCGGTGAGATCCACCCAGTTCACGCCGCCATTGGTGGAGTACCGCAGGCCGAGAGTGCCGATCGTTTGGTCGGTCGCGTACTTCGCCAGGCTGATGGAAACGCTCTGCGCGCCGTTGGGCCAATCGAAAGCCATGGTCATCTTGCCCGTTGCGGAGGTGGAGGCGTTGCGCATGCGCACGCCTTGGAGACCCACGAAGTTGTCGGCGGCCAGGCCGCCATTGGCGGCGGATTTGCCGATCAGCGCGTCCGTGAGGTTCCAGACACCGGTCTGAAGGGCGGGATTGGGCGTCCCGGCAGCCCAGGAACCCTTCACGCCGATTTCGAAGCCCTCATACATATCCTTGGCGGGAACGGCGTTGACGACCAGGGCGGCGTCGGCGCTGGGGGTGGTCAGGTAGGCGGAACCCGAGGTGTTGGTGACTACGACCGAATACGTCCCCGAGTCGGCGGGGGTGACGGCGGAGAGCTTCAGGGTGGCGGCGGTCATTCCGGTCAGGTCGATGCCGTTCTTGCGCCACTGGTAGGAGAGCGTGCCGTTGCCGGTGGCGGCGACGGTGAAATACACCGCGTTGCCCGCGAAGACGGTCTGGGCCGCGGGCTGGGTGGTGATGTTCGGCGCGGTGGGATCCAGGGTCTTGATGCTCACGACCCTGGAGATGGAGCGGGTGTGGTTGGCCGCGTCGGTGGCCGTGAAGGTGGCGGTGTACGAACCGGCGGCGGTGTAGACGTGGGAGGTCGTGGGCGTGGTGACGGCGGCGCTGCCGTCGCCGAAGGTCCAGGAGGTGGACGTGATCCCGTCGGGATCCGGCGTGGCCTGGCCCTCGAAGGCGATGGCGTCGCCCACCAGGCCGTTGTAGGTGTTGATGGTGGTCACGGCGCCGCTGTTGTTGTGCACGTGGGTGAACGTGGAGTCCCAGCTGGGCTTGATGATGTGGACGTTGGGGGCGTTGGGGCCCTGCTCGAGCGTGTTGCCCCAGCCGGTGACGTCCACCACGGAGGTGAAGGTCGCGGGGAGGGGAGACGACGGCACCGGGAAGAAGATCAGGCCGGTGAGCTCCTGCACCCGGTCCACGGTGGTGGCGAACTTCCAGAGGTCCCCGACCTCCATGGTGACGGCGGGCCCGGCGGTGCCGGACACGGTGGTGCTGTGGGGGAGGATCATGGCCAGCACCTTGGGCACGCCGGCAGCCTCGCGCACCAGGATCTTGTAGAAGGCGGTGGCGATGGGAATGTTCTTGGCGCCGACGGGGTTCACCAGGGGCGTGGCGTAGATGGGTCCGGTGTAGATCCACACCCGGCCGAAGGCGGTGGTGAGGTTCTGGGTGGTGAGGGTTTCGAGGCTGCCCCAGACGCCGCCGTTGAACAGCTGCACCTGCGGGCACATGTTGGACATGTACATGGTGGAGGCGCCCGCGTCGGCGCCGTAGACGTCGCGCAGGTTGGCGAACTGGGTCATGTGGCCGCGGCTGTAGCCGGTGTTGGAGTAGTCGGACGAAACCAGGGAACCGGCTATGCGGGTGTCCGTGGGGTAGTCGTCAGGCCGCGCGAAGGTCCAGGGGGCGCTGGGGAAGAAGCACGCCGAGGACCAGACCGGGCCCAGCTTGCCGGTGTCGTAGCCCACCCGGAAGGACCCGGAGGGGTCGGCGGGGGAGGTGGTGATGAAGGAGGGGACGACGGTGTAGACCCGGCTGGTGTCCGTGACGGTGGGGTCGCCGGCGTAGACGGGCTTGGGCGCCACGACGGTGAGGGTGGCGGGGTCGCTGACCACGGAGACGGTGCCGCTGGTGACGGTCACCGTGTAGGTCTGGCTGAGGGTGTGCAGGTCGGTGGCGGGGATGGTCAGGGTCGGGGAATCGGTCCCCACCACGGTGCCGGCGCCGTTCTTCCACTGGTAGGACAGGTTCGCGCCGGTGGCGGTCACCGAGAAGGTGGCGCCGTCCGGGGCCGTGACGCCCACGGACCGGGGGTGCTCGGTGATGGCCACGAGGATGGGCCTGGGCGTGACCGTGAGCGTGGCCGCGGCGCTGGTGGCGCTGGCCGTGGTTCCGTTGAGGCTGTTGGTCACGACCACGGAGTAGCTGCCGGCGTCCGAGAGGAAGACGGGGTTGAGGGTCAGGACCGCATCGGTCTTGCCGGCGATGGGCGCGCCGCCCAGCATCCACTGGTAGGTGAGGGTCCCGTTGCCGGTGGCGGCCACCGAGAAGCTGACGGAGCCGCCTTCCACGACGGTCTGGGACGCGGGGTCCGTGCCGATGACCGGGGTCGCGGCCGGGGTAAGGACGGTGACCACCGCGGCGCTGCTGGTGACGGAGGCCGATCGGCCGTTGACGGTGCTGGTGACGACCACGGTGTAGCTGCCCGCGTCCGTGGTGGCCACGGGGTTCAGGGTCAGCGTCGGCGAGGTCTTGCCCAGGAGGGACGCGCCGCCCCGGCGCCACTGGTAGGAGAGGCCCTCGCCGGTGGCCGTCACGCTCAGGGTGGCGGTGCCGCCTTCCATGGCATTCTGGGTCTGGGGCTGGGCGGTGATGACAGGTGCGGCGACCGGAGCGTCCGGATCGTGCTTGCTGCTGGAACAACCCAGCATGAGCGCCGGAAGCGCCAGGGCGCCAATGGCGAGCGCAGGTACGAGCAAGCCACCAGTGACACAGAAGGGTCGTGCGAAACGAGCCCATGCCCGTCGGATGTTCATCGTTGACTCCTTGACCCGTGGAGGGTCAGCAGGTTTTTAAGGATTCGGTGGATAGGGGAACGTCCCTGCCTACTTGCCTTCGGGCGCGGTGACCTGCATGACGCAGTCGCCCGAGGTGACGATGAGGTCGCCCGCGGGGGTGATGCCCAGGCCCTTGGGGAAGTAGAGGCCCGAGGTGCCGGCGGTTCCCAGCGTTCCGCGGGTGGTGTTGAGCCGCGCGGGAACGAGGCTGGGGGTGTCGTTGGCGTTCATGACCGTTTCCGTGGTCCCCACGAGGGTGCTGACCAGGGCGGACCCGACGTCGATCTTGCGGATCGCGTGGTTGGACTGGTCCACCACGTAGATGAACTTGGCGTTGCCGGTGACGGAATCCTTCAGCACGGCCAGATTGACCGGGTTGAAGAACCGGGCGGTGCCGGTGCTGGGCGCCGAGGAACCGTCCACCAGGCCGAAGGCGTCCTTGTTGTTGCTTCCGGCGACCACGGTCACGGCCGGGGCGGTGCTGAAGTCCTGGCTGGCCATCTTGACGGAGTGGAGGGTGAAGTCCGTCCAGTAGAGGGAGGTGCCGTCCAGGGCCAGGCCGTTGACGGAGCCCTGGCTGCCGATGTTGGCCGGGGCCTGGGCGCCCGTGGCGACCGTGAACTTGCGGATGTTGGCGGCGTGGGCGATGAAGAGGCTGGCGCCGTCGGGGGTGACGGCGATGCCCCGGGGGGTGTTGGAGGTGAAGGTGTAGCCCAGGGTGACCGGCGTGGCCACGCCCGCGCTGTCGATCTTCACCACCTTGATGGTCGAGGGAAGCCGGTCGATGACGAAGACGTTCCGGTTGGCGTCCACGGCCAGGCAGTAGGGATCCGTGAAGGCGTAGCCGGACCCGATGGTGCTGACGGTTCCGTCCGGGGCGATCCTGCGGACCAGCTTGTTGGCCTCGTCGGCGACGTAGGTGTTGTTGGCGGAATCCACGGCCACGCCGTTGGGACTGTAGAAGCGCGCGGTGGCGATGGTCTCGTCGGTGGTGCCGGAATTCCTTGCCCCCGCGAAGGGTGAGCTGGTGTAGACCGGGGTGGCGTCGCCGGATGGCGTGAGCTTGCGGATCACGGAATTGGCGGCGTCGGCCACATAGAGGTTGCCCGCGGAATCCAGGGTGATGCCCTCGGGCCCGTTGAACGCGGCCTCGGTGCCCGCGCCCTCCTTGTAGCCCGCCGAGCCGGTGCCGGCGATGGTGGTGACGTCCCAGGCGGAGGTGCCGGCGTTGTACACCAGCTTCCGGATGGTGTGGTTGTTGTTGTCGGCGACGAACAGGGTTCCGTTGGGAGCCCGGACGATGCCGGTGGGGCGGGAGAAGCGGGCTTCAAGGCCGCTGCCGTCCGCGTTGCCGGCCGCGGCGGTGGGGTAGGCGCCGGCGATGGTGGTCACCACGCCCGCCTGGGTAACCATGCGGATGGCGTGGTTCTCGCGGTCGGCCACGAAGATGGTGCCGTCGGCGGGGTTGATGGCCATCGAACTCAGCGTGCGGAACAACGCGAGGCTGCCCGTGCCGTCCTTGAGGCCGTAGCTGGCCGCGCCGTTACCGCCGGCCAGCACCGTGAACTGGGAGCCGGCGGCGGCCGCCGGGTCGAAGATGCGGATCGAGGAGTCATACGATGAGGCGATGTACAGCTTCCCGTTGTAGAGAACCGAGCAGAGAGGGTTGTCCAGGGCCTGCTTGCTGGAATCGCCGTAGGTGCCCACGGTGCCCGCGAAGTTGGAGACCGTCCATGACCCGTCGCCCTGCTTGGCGAGCTTGCGCACGGACTGGCTGTTGAAGTCGGTGACGTACAGGGTGTTGGGATCCGCGTACAGGACGTGGGCGGGGTTCTTGAACCGGGCGGCGGTGCCGTTGCCGCTGCCGTCCTTGCTGATGGTCGAATTGATCCAGGGGGCGCCGGCCTTGCCCGCCAGGGTGGTGACCTTTCCGGTGCGGTCGATCATGCGCACGTTGTGGAGGAGGCTGTCGGCCACGTAGATGTTGTCGTCGGGGTCCACCGACAGGTTCATGGAAGTGGCGGTGGTGCCGCTGATGGCGGAGGAGTTGAGGCCGAACTTGGCCGCGGCTCCCGTGCCGTCCTGGTAGCCGGGACCCGCGGTGGATCCGGCCAGGAGATCGAAGCCCTGGGCGGCCACCGCGGTGGTGATGGTGGCGCTGGCGGTGTTGAGGGCGTTGCTGCCAGTCAGGGTGTAGGTCTGGCGCCGGATGGGGCTGACGGTCCGGGACGTGAGGTTGAGCACGTCCACGCCGTCCAGGGTCAGGGTGTCGGGGGTGTTCAGGTAGTCCCAGGTGAGTACGCTGGTGCCGTCGAACCCGGTCATGGCCGGGGCGGCCTTGAAGTCCACGAAGGAGAAGGGGCCGGATCCCACGGTGAGGCCGAGGGTGCGCACCACCGGGGCGCCGCCTGCGGTGGGCACCAGGGTGAGGGTGTAGGTGGTGGTGACGGCGGGGGTGACGACCACGTTCCCCGACAGCCCGATGGTGGCCGGAAGGGTGGCGTCCGCCGGATTGGAGGTGAGGGTGGCGCTCTTGAACAGGCCGGGCACCGCCGTCGCGTCCCAGGCGAGGGTGGCGGAATCGCCCTGGACGACGGCGCGCACGCTTTCCGTGAAGGTCGCCGGCGTGGGCAGGACCTTGATGGCCACGGTGCCGGTAGTGCTCTGGCCCACCGAATCCCGGGCGGTGACGGTGTAGGTGGTGGATCCGCTCGTGGCCTGGGGGGCGCCGGAGATGGCTCCGGTGGCCGCGTCCAGGGTCATGCCCGCGGGAAGGGAGGGGTCGACCGTGAAGGTGTACGTGCCGCCGCCGGAAACCGTCGCCGCGTTGGTGCCCACGAAGACGTCCTGGTAGTAGGTGGCGTCGGGCACGGCGTAGGTGAGGTTCGTGGGCGCCGGCAGGACCACGGCGGTCACGGTGGCGGTGCTGACCTCGCCCTTGGCGCTGGTCACGGTGAGGGTGTAGACGGTGGTGGCCGTGATGCCGTTGAGGGTGATGACCCCGTTGGTGGTGGGGGTCAGGTTGCCCGGGGTGATGAGGGCCGTGCCGCCCGTGGTGGCGAAGTTGGCGCGGATGAGGACGGTGCCGCCCTTGGCGATGTTGACGGTCTTGGTGGCCGTGTTGTCCCAGCTGCCCTGCTTGGGCTGGCAGATGAGGAAGGCCGAGATGTTGGGGGAGGGGGTCTCGAACGCCTTGTTGGCGTTCGTGCAGCCCGTCTGCATCGAAACGAGGCCCAGGCAGATTCCGGTGCCCACGTAGGCCAGGGCTCTGCCGGTTCCGCGGGGGGTCAAACGGGTGAACATAGGTACTCCTGAAGAGGCTGGATCGGAAAAGGGATTCGTCATGGTCGCGGGGCCCTAGAAGCGGACCTTGAGGGTGAACTGGACATTGCGCGTAAAGGTGTCAGGCATGTCCAGCTTTCCGAAGGTCTGCGCGTAGCTTCCCCGGTCGGAGGGGGAGGATCCGTAGTAGGTCTGGGACGTCCACATGTTCGACCAGTTGAAGAGGTTGTACACGTCCACGATCCCCTCCAGGTCGAGGCCCTTGACGATCCGGAAGCTCCGCTCGAAGCGCAGGTCGAACTGCTTGGAGGCGGGCTGGCGGTAGCTGTTGCGGCCTCCCGCGGTGTCGATGTACTTGCCGTCGCCGTTCACGTCCGAGTAGTAGATGCCCGAGTAGGGACGTCCGCTGGTGTAGGAGGTGATGCCGGAAATGCGCACCCCGAAGACCCGGGGCGCCCACCAGGCGATGACCGCGCGGAACTTGTGGTCGTTGTCGCTGAGGGCGTAGGACTGGAGGGGATCCGAGGGGTTCTCGGTGAGGGCGGAGGTGGAGGTGAGGGTGGCCCGCTCGTTGGAGTTGTTGTCCTCGGCCTTGGCGAAGGTCAGGTTGCCCTTGAAGCCCCACTCGCCGGGCACGTTGCGGCCGAACTCCACCGCCAGGTTGCGGTAGCGCCCTTCTCCGTCGTACTTGGAGAGGATGACGTCCCCGAAGCCGCTGAGGTCCAGCTGCCTGCCGCGGACGATGGCGGTGTAGGGGCGGTTGGTGGCCGAGTTGGAGAAGTGGTTCCACTTGGTGGGGTAGCCGTCGTTGTAGATGCCGCCGTTCAGGGCCGTGGTGCTGCCGTCGGCGTTCTGGGCGAGGTTGATGTTCACGCCGTACTGGAGGTTGAGGTACTTCTTGTAGGTGGCCTTCAGGCCCACGGTGTACCCGTTGCCCAGGTCCTGCTCCACGCCCAGGGCCATGGACCGGGCCTGGGTCATCTTGGCCTCGGGGTCGATGACGGTGACGGTCACCGCGTCCTGGGGAAGGTTGACGAGCTCGGCGGTGGCGAGGCCCTTCAGGGAGCCGGTCCCCGTGGTGGGGCCGCCCCAGCGGTTCGCGGCCGACAGCAGGCCGCCGGGGTTGAAGATGCCCGCGTTGGAGGCGGAAGTGACGGAGTAGGAAACGAGGTTGAGGCCGTTGTTCATGATGGCCGCCGAGGCGGTCTGGCCCGGGTTGCTGATGCTGAACCAGCCGTACCCGCCGCGGATGACCGTCCTGGCGTTGCCGAAGACGTCGAGGCTGAAGCCGAAGCGGGGATCCAGGGCCTTGTCGTCGGGCTGGCGGTCCAGGCCCTGGAGCTTGCCGTTGGCGTTGGGGTTGCCGCTCCAGCGTTCGCTGCTGGCGCGCACGCCCAGGCTGAGCATCAGGCGCTTGTCCAACAGGCCCGTGTACTGGCCCTGCACGAAGCCGGCGAAGTACTTCTCGCTGAAGTCGCTCACGCCGTCCAGGGGCGAATAGCCCTGGCTGTAGGAGAGCCCGGAGCCCGCGACGGTGCCCGTGAACCAGGCGTTGGCCATGTTGTAGGTGCCGAAGGACCAGTTCCCGTTCTGGCTGGGAAGGTAGCGGTTCTTCATGTGGATGTGCTGGAGGTCCACGCCGGCCTTGAAGTTCCAGTCGCCGGACATGTAGGTGAGGGTGTCCTGGAACTGGGTGGTCCGCTCGTTGGTGGTGCGGGGATCGATGTAGTACTGGCCCGCGTTGATGGCGTTGTTGGCGATGCGCACGGGGGCGCTGGTGGTGGAATTGGGGGTGGTGGGCCGGTCCTCGGTGGCGATCTGGAGGCGGCCCTCGTTCAGCAGGCTGGGACCCAGGATCGACTTGAGCTCGAGCACCGAGGAGAGGCTCTTGAAGCTCATGGTGGAGTTGCCGGAGACGGCCACGTCGTAGCGCCGCGTCCCGGGGTAGATGTCGTTGAGCCCCTTGTAGTTCTGGGAATTGATGCGGAGAGTGGCGGTGTGGTTCTCGTTCACCGTCCAGTCCAGGCGGCCCATGACCACGAGGTTGGTCTGCTTGTCGGTCCAGGGGGTCTGGGCTTCCTGGGCCAGGGTGGTGCCCGGGCTGGTCACCAGGAGGGAACCCATGCCCTTGGGCGCCCAGAACGTGTTGAAATCGGCCAGGGTGTTGCCGGAGTTGCCGTTGTAGCCGAAGGCCGGGACGCTCTCCTCCTGCAGCCGGGAGGCTTCCACGTTCAGGAAGTAGTGGAGCTTGTCCTTGATGATGGGGCCGCCGAAGTTGAAGCCGCCCTGGGCGGTCTTGTAGTCCCGGGTGCGGGCGGCCAGGGAGTTCTTGGAGCCGCTGAGGTCGTAGTCCACGGGCCGGACCCGGGCCACCAGGGAATTGGGCTTGAACATCACGAAGGCCATGCCCGAGGGCTCGTTGGTGCCGGTCTTGGTCACGGCGTTGACCACCGCGCCCACGGCGTCGCCGTACTGGGCGTCGAAGGAGTTGGTGATGACCTGCAGTTCCTTGATGGAATCGGCGCCGAAGGAGAAGGGCACCCGGGTGCCGCCGCGCTGCTCGCTGTTGAACTTGGAGTTGAAGCTGGCGCCGTCGATCTGGAGGTTGTTCTGGATGCCCCGGGCGCCTTCCACCGAGGTGTAGTACGAGGTGCCGCCCACGGCCGCGCCGGGGGTGAGCTGGACCAGGTCGGTGAAGTTGCGGGAGGCCAGGGGGACCGCGGTGATGAGGTCCTGGTTGAGAGATGTCTGGGAGTTGATCTGGGCCACGTCCAGGCTGGCCGTGACGTCCACCACCTCCACCACCGCCGAGGCTTCGGCGATGTCCATGGTGAAGTTCTGGGTGCTGGTCTGCCCCAGGCTCACCCGCACCAGGGGGTCCTTGGCGGTCTTCATGCCCTTGGCGGTGACCACCAGCTCGTAGTTGCCCACGGGCAGGAAGGGGAACTGGAACTCGCCCCGGGCGTCCGCGACCTGGGAGCGGGCGAAGCCGGTCTCCACGTTGCGGATGGCGATGAGGGCCCCGGCGACCGCGGTGCCCTTCTTGGATTTGACCGCGCCCCTCATGGCGCCGGACGTGGTGCCGGTCTGGGCCGTCGCCACCATGGCGCAGGTCAAGGCCGAAAGGGCGATCAAGCAGGACTTCCTGTTAAACATCTGTTCTCCTTGGCGAACTCATTCGACACCCGGGCGGGGCAGTGGAGGCCCCTGGCGGTACACCCTTTTATGAAGGATTAGAAGACACTAGCACAGACCCGTAAACAGCGAGGTTAATTACTGTTAAAATTTTTCATCGCAGCGGAAGAAAAAAGCCATTTGTGACCGGGGGACTCATCTATCCGCGTCCCCCCGGAGGGGCTTTCGCCCCATTTCGCGCTTCCGCCCCGCCGAAGACACGCCCGGATCTGCCCCTGGCCCTCCAGTCCATGCGGCTGGGGGTGGTGCTGGAACGGGAATTCCACCGCCTGACCGTACTGAACGGCGACCCGTCCCCCCCAGGGGGACGGATCACGAAAACCCGCAAGGTTCCCATGGACTTGGGCGAGAAATGAGATATGATTCAGGTATTACATCACACCCTTCCCAAACGAAGACCGCCGCCCGATGGCACCTTTGCAATAAATATTGATTTCGCCTGCCTTATCGAAATTCAAGGCTGGCACGTCCCGTGCTGTTGAACCTGGATCTCCCCTCCCCAGGCGTCCTCGACTCGAGTCATCCGCCCGCGCCGGAACGACCCTGAACCCTGCGTCCCCGGATTCAAAAATAACCCAATCAACCGGTTTATCACTCCCAACCCCTTCCCCGAGGAGCTCCCTTGACGACCCTTTCCCCGCCCGCCGTACACCCTCGCCCCCTCCGCCCGCGCATTCCCCAGGAACCCCTCGAAGCCTAGGGCCCGCCCTCCCCATCGAAAGGAAGCCACCATGAGCAAAGCCAGCATCATCGGCGCCCACAACACCGAGTTCGGCGCCTTCGTGAAGAAGGACAAGAAGACCGGCCTTATGACGGACACCCGGACCTACTACGACCTGCTGGTCGAGGCGGGCCGGGGCGCCATCCGGGATGCCGGCCTGGAGGCCAAGGACATCGACGCGGTCTTCGTGGGGTCCTGTTCGCCGGGTTCATTCATCAACCAGGAGCACGTGGCCCCCCTGGCCGCCGAGATCGACCCCGCCCTGCGCTTCAAGCCCATGACCCGCTGCGAATGCGCCTGCGCCTCCAGTTCGGTGGCGCTCTACGACGCCGTGTACGCCATCGAGGCCGCGCGCTACAAGCATGTGCTGGTCATCGGCGTGGAGAAGATGAACCTCCTGCCCACCCCCCAGATGACCCACGTCCTGGCCTGCTGCTCCCACTGGCCGACGGAAGGCTCCCGGGGCATGTCCTTCCCCATGCTGTTCGCCGAATACGCCAAGGGCTATCAGGCCCAGTACAAGATCTCCGACGGGGAACTGGAGCGGATGCTCTGGACCGCCGGCGCCCTCTGCTACCGGAACGGCGCCGAGAACCCCTTGGCCCACGTGAAGAACGGCCCGGCCTCGGTGGAGGAGATCATGAAGCTCAACGAACCGGACGCCAAGGGCCGGTGCAGGAATATGATGATCGCGGCTCCCCTACGTCTGCACGACTGCTCCCTCGTAACCGACGGCGCCGCGGCCCTGGTCATCACCCAGACCGCCAATGTGGCCGACAAGCACCGGGCCGTCTCCATCGCCGGCATCGGCCATTCCTGCGAGCGCCTCGCGGAGGGCGTGCGCCCCAACATGCATGAGCTCATGGCCGGCAAGGACGCGGCTGCCAAGGCGTACAAGGAAGCCGGCATCGCCCCCGCCGACGTGGACCTGGCCGAGGTGCACGACTGCTTCACCATCAACCAGATCCTCTCCACCGAGGCGCTGGGGTTCTCCGCCGACGGCCGCGCCGGCTACGACTACCTCGACGGGCGCTTCACCCGCGACGACCGCGTCGCCATCAACCTCTCCGGGGGCCTGAAGTCCAAGGGCCATCCCGTGGGCGCCACCGGCGCCTCCATGCATGCGCTGATCTACAAGCAGCTCATAGGGGAGGCCATCGGCGTGAAGGCGAGGAAGGCCGATATCGGGGTGGCCTTCAACGTGGGCGGCTCGGCGGTCACCAACTGCGTCACGGTCCTTCGCAAGCTCTAGGGAGGATTTCCATGGACCCCATCCACTACAACGATATGCAGTTCACCGTCGAGAAGCGGGGCGAGGGCTGGGACATCCTCTACGCCAAGGGCGGCGAGGCTCCAGCCGTGGCGGCCGCGGGCCTGTTCCCGGGCGCCGCCGAGGCGGAGGCCCGGACCCGGGCCCTGAAGGTCATCCGGACCGTGTTCCCCGTGGGCATCCGGTCCGTGGGCCCGGACGTGGCCCATCCCACCCGCGTCGGCGATCTCAGGATCGTCGGACCCGATGTGCTCCATCCCAACTTCATCTATTGGGACAAGGACAGCGTCACCCCCGAACCCTGACATGAGCGGGGGGAGACCGCGCGGTCGCTGCGCGACCTCTCCGTCCCCCTCGTGCTCCCCCACGTGGTGGCCAAGCGGAGCCCGGCCACCACGCCTGACCCCAACCATCCATCCAGGAGGCATTCCGTCATGGAAATCAAAGGAAGCGTAGTTCTCGTCACGGGCGGCGGCAACGGCATCGGCGAGGCCGTGGTCAAGTACTTCGCCCGGCGCGGCGCCAAGGTGGCCATCGTCGACATGGTCCAGAAGAACATCGACCGGGTCGTGAAGGACGTGAAGGAGATGGGCGCCGAATGCATCGGCATCCAGGCCAACGTCACCAGCGAGGCCGACACCGCGCGGTTCATCCAGGGCACCCTGGAGGCCTTCGGCCAGCTCAACATCTGCGTGGCCAGCGCGGGCATCATCCGGGACGGGACGATGCTCAACCTGGACCCGGAGACCGGCCAGGTCTCCAGGAAGCTGGGCCTGGACAAGTGGGCCGCGGTCATCGACACCAACCTCACCGGCACCTTCCTCACCCTGCGCGACGCCGCCGAGGCCATGGTCAACGGCGGATGGCCCGGGCTGCTGGTGCCCATCTCCTCGGTGAACAAGTGCGGCCAGGTGGGCCAGCTGAACTACTCCTCGGCCAAGGTCGCCGACGCCCTGATGCCCAAGATCATCATCGGCGAGTTCCTCATGCGCGGCATCCGCAACATCCGCTGCGTGGCCATCGCGCCGGGCTACACCGCCACCCCCATGCTCACCGGCATGAACCAGGACGCCCTCAAGGCCATCCTGGAGGACGTCCACCTGGGCCGCCTCGTGGCCCCCGAGGAGATCGCCTCCATCATCGGCACCGCCGCGGAGAACGAGGCCCTCAACGCCACGACCATCGAGATCACCGGCGGCCTGTGCTACCCCAAGGGCATCGCCAAGTAGGGCCAGCCTAATCCCTCACGCCGGGACCCGCCTGCGCGCCACCTTGGGGTCGGCGAGCGTGCAGGGCCCGGCGATGCAGCCCCCTTCGCAGGCCATGACTTCCAGGAACCGTGCCGGGCCCTTGCCGCTGGCGTAGAGCCGCAGGCGGCGGAGGGTCTCGGCTCCCAGGCCGCAGAGAACCTCGGCCTGGGCCCCCACGGCCGCGGCCACCCCTCCCGCCATGGCGAAAGCGCGGCCCCGGTCCGTGGCCTGGACATCGGCGGGCCCGGGATCGCAGGCATCCACTTCGATCCCCCAGGCCACCAGGGCCGCCCCCAGCTCTTCGAAGGTGAGCACGTGCTCCACGGCGCCGGCCAGGGCCTCGCGGCGCTTGGCGACGCAGGGGCTGATGAAAACCCGGGGCACGCCAGGGAAGCGCTCGTGGGCGAGGCCTGCGGCGTAGGCGAGGGGGGTGGGGGTGGCCGAGACACGGGGCGCCAGCGTGGGAACACGGGCTTCCACCAGGCCCGTGTAGGCCGGGCAGCACGAACTGGTCAGGAAGGGCGCCTCCTCCAGTTCCAGCCGTTCGGCCAAGGCGGCCAGGTCGGCGCCGGCGGCCACTTCCACGACGCCCGTGAAGCCCAGGCGCCGCAGGGCCCCCACCAGACGCTCCAGCGGGGCCTGGAACTGGGCGGCCAGGGCCGGCGCGAAGAGGGCCGTCATGGGCTTCCCCGCCGCCAGGGCCCCCAGCACCTCCACCACTTCCGACTGTTCTGCGACGGCTCCGAAGGGGCAGGCCTGCATGCACTTCCCGCAGGCGATGCAGAGGTCGTGGCGGAGTTCCCGCCTGCCGGAAGGCCCCCGGACGATGGCCTGGACCGGGCAGGCCTCCTCGCAGGGGATGGGGATCCGCAGGATGGCGTTGAAGGCGCAGGCGTCCTTGCACTTCCCGCAATTGACGCAGCGGTCCGGATCGATGGCGGACTGGCCGCCGCGCACCGCGATGGCCTGCTTCGGACAGGCCGCGACGCAGGACTGGTCCGCGCACCCGCGACAGGCGTTGCTCACGAAGTAGGCGGTGCGGACGCAGCCGCCGCAGGCTTCCTCGATGACGGTGAGCAGGCGCGGATCCCGTGAGCCGCGGACCAGGGCCTCCCGGGCGTAGTCGGCCAGGGGCTTGAGTTCGTCCTCCTCGTCCTGAACGGAGAACCCCAGCAGGGCCATGGCGCGGTAGCGGAGCACGGCCCGCTCCCGGTGCACGCAGCACCGCAGGGCGGTTTCTCTCCTGGGGCGCATTTCCAGGGGGAATCGGTCCACCCGGCCGGGCAGGTCCCCGGCGCGGATGGCGGTGGCGGTCTTCACCAGGAGCTCCCTGCGGATCCGGGTGGTTTGCGCGGGATACGCCATTTCAGGCCCTCCCGGCGAGACGTTCCTCGATGCGGAGGACGATGGACTCGAAGGTCGCGTTGGCCAGGGGCTCGCCGTCGACCAGCACGAAGGGCGCCAGGGCCGCGGAACGGCGGGTGCAGAGGTCCAGGCAGCGCTCGCCCCGGATCCTCACGAGGCCCCGGAGGCGCTCGGGGAGGTGCTCCTCGAGCAGCACCAGCCGGGAGCCGTCCATGACGACGCAGGCGGTGCCCATGCAGATGGTCACGGTGACGGGTTCCATGAAGCCTCCGGATCAGTAGTAGGAAAGCAGGGTCTTCTTCAGGTGCCGCGTCTCCAGCAGGGCCGCGATGCGCTTGATGACGTTGCGGCGGATGTCCAGCTCCACGGGCAGGGCCGGGTCCTGGTGCGCCTCGTTCACGGCAGTGCCCACCTGGAAGTGGATGACGTCGGATTCCAGGAGCAGCTCCACCAGGCGGGAGGCTGCGTTGCGCCGGGGGCAGGCGCCGGCCTCCAGGTATTGCCCCACCTTGGCCAGCGTCAGGCATCCCTCGGTGACCAGTTCCACGCCGGCCATGGCGGAGGGGGCGGGCACCTCCCGGTCGGGTAATGCCAGGTCCATCTCCACCTCCCGGTTCAGCTCCCGGGCCAGGATGTTGGAGGTGGTGCCGCCGCACACCACCTTGCGGGACCCGGGCCGGTCGACGAGGGCCGCGAACTCCCGGTCCCGGGCGCGGTCGAAGGGGGGGCCCGTGAGCACCTGGAGCACCCGGGGGCGGCGAAGGTGGATGATGCCGCAGGTGATGTCGTCCCCGGCGGCGCCGCCGTCGTTCCACAGGGCCCGGTCCACCAGGAGCTCCGCCAGGCGGCGGCTGGACAGGTCCGGGGACCGGGCCAGCCGGGACAGGGCGTAGGCGGCTGCCTCGGGCTCTCCCCAGCCCAGGGGGAGGGCCGGGGTGCCCATGCCGGACTGGGTGACGCCGTCCGAGCACAGCACGATGCGGTCGCCCACGCTGCTCTGGAATTCGCTCACCCGCAGGCGCCGGTTCCCCCACCGGGGCTGGCCCAGGACGGTGCGTTCCAGGGGCACCAGGGCGCCGTCGCGGATGAGCAGGACGGGCGGGTTGCCGTGTTCGAAGATCCGGGTTCGGCCGTCGCGCCGCGCGTCCACGATGGTGAAGGTGGAGTAGCTGATGCGGCGCACGGGGTCCACAGGCAGGGAATCCATGAGGATGGCGGCGGCCTTGGCGGTGTCGATGTTCCACTCCACGTACTCCAGGGCCATGGACGCCGTCACCGAGGCCAGCACCGCGGCTTCCACGCCGCTGCTGAGGCCGTCGGCCAGCACCGATACCACCCGGTTCCCCTCCTCCAGGCTGCGGGAGTGGAACAGGTCGCCCGAAAGGTGCTCGCCGCCGCAGGCCAACCCGAAGTGGTCCACCTCGATGAAGTCCGGCACGAGGGGGGACGTAGCGGGAGCGCAGCGACCGCGCGGCCCCCCTTCGTTCATATCATCCACCATGGGGCCCCCGGAATTCCGCGATGATCGAGTTGAGGATCCCCTCGCTGCGCGCCGCGTTGCGCCCCAGGCTGAAGGCGATCTCCTGGGCGTTGGCCAGCATGCTCTGGATCACCTCCTCGGCCTTGCCCACCATCTCGTTCTGCCGGGCTTCGGTCTCGGTGACGTCGAGGAGGAGCGCCCCCAGCACGTGCCCGGGCTCCACGGTGAAAATGGTGGCGCTCAGGGTCCGGCCGGCGCTGGCGAGGTTCTGGCGGATCAGCTCGTCGCCGCCCTCCAGCACCTCCCTGAACCGCCCGCCGAAGTCCAGGAGCTTGTCCACGCGCGCGCCGGCGAGGCCCGGCTGGGTCTCGGCCACCAGCGCGGCCTCCTCGCCCAGGAGCCGCACGAACTGGTCGTTGCTCTCGATGATGCGGAGCTCCTCGTCCACGATCACCACGCCGAAGGGCAGCGTTCGCAGGAGGGCGTTGGCCTTCTTCTCGGCCAGGCGGCGCAGGTTGGACACGCACATGCGCGTTTCCGCGCGGCCCGCGAGGATGGCCCCGGCCAGCTCCCGGCAGGTGTCGTAGCCGCAGGCCCCGCAGTTGAGCTCGTCCCCGGGGCCAGCCTTGCCCAGGCGGCGCAGGGCCGCCTCGAGCTGGCCCGCTGGGGCCTCGGGCTCCGCGGGCGTCCGCGGGTCGAATCCCCGGTCCAGGTCCACCCGGGTTTCCCGCGGGTAGGCGCCATGGGCCTCAGCGGCGCCGTCCAGCACCGCCATGCGGGCCGCAACGGGGGAACGCCGCGCGGCGGGGCCGTTCACGCAGCCGCCGGCGCAGGCCAGCAGCTCCAGGAAGACATTGCCCCGGGGCCGGGGCAGGTCGGCCAGGGCCTCCTTGATGGGGCCCAGGCCGCTGAGGGTGACGAAGCGGGTTCCGTCCGTGGCCATGTTGAGGGCCGTGGCGCGGGCCATGCCCCCTTCGATGGGGTAGAGGGCGCCTTCGGCCGCGGGGCCCAGGAGGAAGGCGCCCTCGGGTTCCAGGTCCAGGGGGTCGATGCCTTCCCGGTCCAGCCAGGCCCGGAGGTCGTCGAAGGTCAGGGCGGCGGCCAGGGTGGGCGCGTCGTCCACCTCCAGCTTCTTGGCGATGCATGGGCCGATGAAGACCACCGGCACGTCGCCCAGTTCGGCCCGCAGGAGCCGCACGTGGGCGAGCAGCGGCGAGTCCAGCGGGGTGAGGTCGGGGATGCGCCCGGGCAGGTAGGTGCGCACGTAGTCCACCGCCACGGGGCATGCGGTGGAGATCCAGATGCGGCCGGTGTGGGCGTCCAGGTCCCGGGCCAGGCGCGCCGACACCTCCTGGGCGCCCAGGGCCGTCTCGCTCACCCCGGCGAAGCCCAGGCGCTTGAGGGCGGCGATGATCCGCCCGGGTCCCCCCGGGAATTCGCTGACGTAGGAAGGGGCCAGGGAGACCACCACGGGCCGGTCCCCCCGCAGCAGCGCCTCCACCGCGGGGAGGTCGTCCCGCACCCGCTTGGCTCCGCTGGGGCAGGCGCGCACGCAGGCTCCGCAGGCCAGGCACCGCTCGGGCATCACGTACGCGTGGGCCGAACTGACCCGGATGGCCTTCACGGGGCAGGCCCGCACGCATTTGTAGCAGTCCTGGCACTGGGCCTGCTCGGAGTAGACCGGCCCCGGCTTCACAGCGCCTTCCCCAGGTCCTCCAGGCAGGTGGCCGGGTCCAGGAAGACGTCCCCCAGGCGCAGGTTGGGGCCGTGCTGGCAGCGGCCTTCGCACCGGGCGCCCTTGAGGGCCACGCGCCCCTCCAGGCCCTTGCGCTTCAGGAAGGCCTGGAGCCGGGGAAGGGTCTCGTCGTTGCCGCGGGTGAAGCAGGAGCTCCCCAGGCAGATGGTGAGGGTGGGCAGGCCTTCGGCATCACACATGGAATGCCCTTTCGTGAACCGGACCTAGGCCCGGGATGAGAGTTTGGCGGAGAGCACGGCGAGGCCGATGGCGATGTCCTGGTCCTGGACGATGACGCCCGGGGGCAGGTCCAGGGGACAGCCGGTGAAGTTCCAGATGCCCTCGATGCCCGCCCGGGCCAGGCGCAGGGCCACCTCCTGGGCGGCGTCGGGGGAGACGGTGAGGATGGCCATGCGCGCGCCCAGGCTGCGCAGCTCGGGTTCCAGCCGGTCCATGTGCCACACGGGCGTGTCGTGGACCACCAGCCCCGCCAGGGAGGGATCGATGTCGAAGGCCGCGCAGATGTCCAGGCCGTGGGCCTTGAAGCCCTCGTAGCCCAGCAGGGCCATGCCCAGGTGCCCCACGCCCACCAGCACCGCGTCCCGCACCTGGTTCCAGTTCAGGCAGTGCTCGATGGCCAGCACCAGCTCTTCCACCTGGTAGCCCATCTTGGGCATGCCGGAGATCCCGATGAAGCCGAAGTCCTTGCGCACCTGCACGGCCTCCAGGCCGAGCAGCTCGCCCAGGCGGGCGCTGGAAACCACTTCCCGGCCCAGGCGGCGCATCTCGCGCACCACGCGCAGGTAGCTGGGGAGGCGCTGGACGGTGGTGAGGGGGAGGCTCCCGATCCGGTATCCGTATGCCATGCCCGCCTCCGTTTCAATTGCTACCATGGTATCGATACCATGGTAGCAATTGTGGACCGGCGGGTCAGGATGTCAAGCGCTTGAAGTTAATTATTGTATTAATTAAGCTTGAAATTAATGCTGAAGGTGACCCGCACGTCCCGGTTCTCCTGCCCGACCCGGGGAGGGAAGAACACCCAGCGCCACGCGAAGGCTTCCGCGGCCGCCCGGAAGTCCGGAGTGCCGCCTTCGGACTTCACGAAAAGGGGCACCCCGTCCCTGCCCACGGCCACTTCCAGCTTCACGGCCGCCTCGGCCTTGGCGGAGAGCGCCTCCACGGGGTAGGCGGGCCTTTCGGGGCGGTAGGCGACCTGGAGATCGGCGAAAGCGACCTCGGGGAGCGTGCCCAGGGCCTCCGGGGGAAAGGGAGCGGCCTTGGCGCGGGGATCCTGGGCGGCGGGGTTCCAGGAGCGGGTCACCGTCAGGGTGAAGGAACCCGCCTCCAGGGGGCCCGAATCGCCCAGGCCGTCGTTGGCCTTGTGGTAGGGGACCACCTCGAGGTCGACGAGCGCCGGCACGTCGGAGCCGTTGTTGAAGGCGCGCTCGTTGAAGCCCCGCGGACCGTTCTGGCGCACCACCTCCAGGCGGTACATCGACCGGGGGACGTCGCCTGCGGCCTTGATGTCCAGGCCGAGCCGGGAGTGGGGCGGGATCTCGAAGGAGAAGGCCCGGTTCCGGCTGGCGTTGCCCTGGATGGTGGCCATGGCCGCGTGGGCCGGAATGAACACGCCCTTGAACCGGAAGGGGGAGTGAGGGGCCGGCGAAGTGACCTCCACGCGGGACGCCGCCGCGGGCGCCGCGGGGATGGGCGCGGCGGGCTGCTGGGGGACCTCCAGGTCCGCCCGGGGCGTGGGCAGGTCCACGGAAGGGGCTGCGTGGAGGGCCGCCAAGGTACCGGCGGGAACCTCCGAGACCGGAGCGGATTCCGGAGCGGCCTCCACGGGCGGCGCGGGGGGCGCCGGAGGCGCGGCCTCCAGGGGCGTCCAGTGGACGCCGCCCCCGAGGACGGTGACGGCTGCCAGGGCCAGGAGGCCGGGGCGGGTGAGGGTCTGGGCGGGAAGCACGGGCATGAGCAGGCGTTTGATGCGGTGCATGAGAGAGCCTCCATGGCCCGAAGGGGCCAGTTGGGTGGGGGGTCGGTGGCGCAGGGCCTCCAGGTCCGCCAGGGCCTGGGCGAAGCGCAGGCCTCCGCCGCAGCGGGCCGCGGCGGCGTCGTCGCAGCAGTGCTCCCGCTCCGCGCGGATCTCGCGGGAGAGCCACCACACGGCGGGGTGGAAGAAGAAGACGACTTCGGCGAGGTTCTGGAGGAAGTTCACGAGGAAGTCCCGGCGCCGGACGTGGGCGAGTTCATGGGCGAGGACGGCCTCGAGGGATGCCTCCGGCAGCGAGAGGAGGGCCGCGGCGGGAACGAGGATCACCGACCGCCAGAAGCCCAGCACCAGGGGAGAGTCCACCAGGTCCGACACCAGGAGCCGCACGGGGCGATGGTGGGCGAAGGCCTGGCGGAGGCGGTCCAGGCACGCCTCCAGGGCCTCCGGGGCGGCCTCGGCCCCGCGCAGGCAGGGGCCGTAGAGCCACAGGAGCCCGGCCCCCAGCCGCAAGGCGAGGGCCGCGCTGCCCGCGGACCAGGCCAGGAGGATGCGCGGCAGCTGCGCATGGACCCGTTCCCGGAGATCCGGGGGCAGGACGGTGATGGTCCCGGAGAAGGCTTCGGGCGCCTGGATCGCCGTGACCTCCGGGGGCGTGAGGACCAGGGTGGCGATGAACGCCAGGACCATGGCCAGGAGGCCCATGCAGGCCACCAGGTAGCGGGTCTCCGGGCGCCGCGCGAAACGCAGCGCCAGGAACGCCGCGCACCCGACGAGGGCGCCCTCCCATAGGAAGTGCACCAGGGCCCAGGCGAAGGCCTGGAGCCAGGGGGCGAGGACGAGGGGGGTCATGGCGCCTCCGCCTTCCGGCGGGCGGCGTCGAGCAGCCGCTGGATCTCGTCCAGCTCCTCTCCGGTTGCCGTCTGGGACTCCAGGGCCCGGACCATGAGGTCCTTGGCGCTGCCCGCGAAGGCCCGGCGGACCAGGTCCTGGACCAGGAAGGCCTGGGTGGGCTCCTGGTCCCGGGCCGCGCGGTACACGTGGGTCATGGCCGAGGCGTCCCTCGTGACCAGGCCCTTGTCCGCCATGATCTGCATGAGCTTCAGGACGGTGGTATAGCCCAGGTCGCGTTCCTGGGCCAGTTCCGTGTGCACCTCCCGCACGGTGGAGGGTCCCCGGCGCCAGAGGACGCTGAGAATGGCGAGCTCGCCGTCCGAAGGACGGATGGGATCGGGGCACATGGGAACTCCGCGGTTATGAATCAAAGTTACGAATCCATTCGTAGGTGTCAAGGGCCCTGGGGAATTTTTCCCTCAGAAATTCATGGGCAGGCCAAGGGTGCCGAAAATTCCTCTACCCGCCCAGCGGAACGGCGCCGGAGGTTTCCATGCCCATCGACATTCGCGGAACGATCCGGGGACGCCTCGCGGCCATGGTCGCCATCCCCGTGGCCTTCCTGGCCATCTACTGCGCGGCCGACGCCCTGGGGAGCCTCGGGGCCTACCGGGCGTCCCGGGCGTCCATGGCCCTGGCGGACCTGTGCGTCCGGGTGGGGGGCGCGGTCCACGAACTCCAGAAGGAACGGGGCGCGACGGCGGGGTTCCTCAGCAGCGGCGGGAAACGGTTCTCGGAGGAGAAAGCGGCGGCGCGCAAGCAAGCGGACATCCGAATCGCGGAGCTCCGGGGGGCCCTGCCGGGGCTGGACCTGGGCGCCCAGGCGCCGGGGGTGCTGGCCAAGGTCCGCAAGGCGGACGAGAGCCTGGACCGCCTGCAGGGCTGGCGGACCTCGGCCGACGCCCTGGAGCTGGCCCCGCCCCGGCAGGTGGCCAATTATTCAACTCTCATCGAGGCGCTCCTGGACGTGGTGGACGAGATTCCCCGGAACACGCGGGACCTCGGCCTTTTCTCCGCCTCCCAGGCCTACCTCCAGGTGATGCGCGTCAAGGAGCAGTCGGGCCTCGAACGGGCGACCCTCAATACCGCCTTCACGGCCGATCGCTTCCAGGAGGGGCTCTTCCGGAAGTTCTGCTCCCTGGTGGGCCAGCAGGAGGCCGGGATCCAGACGTTCCGGGGCCTGGCTTCCCCCGCCCAGGCGGCCTTCCTGGACGACCAGCTGAAGGGGCCCTTCGCGGCGGAGGTGGACCGGTTCCGTGCGGTGGCCTTCCGCCGGGGCGAGCAGGGCGGATTCGGGGAGGATCCGGCCCGGTGGTTCGGGCTGGCCACGGCCCGGATCGATGCCCTGAAGGCCGTGGAGTCCCGCATGGGCGAGGACCTGCGGTCCATGGTGCAGGCCAGCCTGGACCGGGCCTCGCGCGGCATGGCGCGGGCGGCCCTGGTGATGGCCCTGGCGCTGGGCCTGTCCCTGTTCCTGGCGGTGACCCTGGCCAAGGGGATCATCCGGCCCCTCGGGGTGTGCTCGGCGGCCCTGGGGCGCATCTCGGCGGGGGACATCCCCGGGCGCATCACCGAAACCTATTACGGCGAATTCAACGAGATCCGGGACAACCTCAACCGGTGCACCGGGGCCGTCAACGCGCTGGTGGCCGACGCGGCCATGCTGAGCCGCGCGGGGGTGGAGGGCAAGCTGGCCACCCGCGCCGACGCATCCAGGCACCTTGGGGATTTCCGGCGCATCGTCCAGGGCTTCAACGACACCCTCGACGCGGTCATCGGGCCGCTCAACGCGGCCGCCCACCACGTGGACCGCATTTCCAAGGGCGACCTTCCTCCGAGGATCACCGCGGACTACCCCGGCGACTTCAATGGCCTGAAGGACAACCTCAACCGCTGCATCGACGCCCTGGACGGCATGCTTCGCCAGACGCGGAGCGTCATCGGCGCGGCCCGGGAAGGGGACCTGGGCGCGCGGGCCGGCACGGACGGCGCCCAGGGGGCCTATGGCGAACTGCTGGCGGGGTTCAACGCCACCCTGGACGCCGTGGTCACCCCCATCCGCGAGGTGATCCGGGTGGTGGGGGCCCTGGAACGGGGCGACCTCACCCAGCGCATCACGGGCGACTACCGGGGGGACTTCAAGGAGCTGGGCGACGCCATGAACAACTCCGTGGCGGGCCTCGGGCGCACGCTGGCGGGGATGCGCTCGGCCTCCAACACCCTGGCCTCGGCTTCGGAGGAGCTCTCCTCGAGCGTCTCGGTCATCGCCGCCACCGCCGAGCGCCTCCTGCAGAAGGCCGAGCAGGCTTCGGCCGGCACCCAGGGCGCCAACGCGAAGGTGCGGGACCTGGCCGCGGGGGTGGAGGAGACCGACGCCCGGTGCGCCACCGTGGCGGAGGAGTCGGGCCAGGTCAACGGGCGCCTCCAGACCGCCGGCGCAGCGGTGGAGGAGATCAGCGTGAGCCTGGACACGGTGGGGGGTTCCATGGAGCAGATGTCGGCCAGCATGGCCGTGATCTCCGATTCCACCGGGAGCATGACGGGGGCCGTGGACTCGGTGGCCGCGGCCATCCGGGAGATGGAGGCCGGCCTGCTCGACGTCTCCCGCAGCGCCGGGAAGGCGGCGGCGGTGGCGGTGGAGGCTTCCCGCTCCGCCGGCGACACGGCCCGGATCATGGACCACCTGGGCCGCAGCGCCAAGGAGGTCGGCAAGGTGGTGGACCTCATCAAGGGCATCGCCGCCCAGACCAACCTCCTGGCGCTCAACGCCACCATCGAGGCCGCCAGCGCCGGCGAGGCCGGCAAGGGCTTCGCGGTGGTGGCCGGGGAGGTGAAGGTGCTGGCCAAGCAGACCGCGTCGGCCACGGAGGAGATCCGCACGCGCGTGGGCGAGATCCAGGAGAGCACCGGCCAGGCCGTGGCGGCCATCGGCGCGATCGTGGGGGTGATCGACGAGATCAAAGGCATCTCCACCGGGATCGCCGCCGCGGTGGAGGCCCAGACCCGCACCACGGGCGGGATTTCCACCAGCATCGTCCAGGCCGCCCGCAACGCCGGCGAGGTCTCGCGCAATGTGAAGGTGGCCGCCGCCGGGACCCACACCGTCAGCCGCAACCTGCGGGAGATCGCCATCGGCGGGCAGGAGGTGAGCCGCAACGTCCAGGACGCCGTCATGGGCGTCAAGACCATCTCCCGGAACATGGCGGACCTGGCCGAACGGGCCGCGGGCATGGCCGGCGTCAGCGGACGCGCCGCGGACGACGTGGACGGCGTCGACCGGAGCATCGCCATCGTCACGGCCGCCACCCTGGAGACCGCCCGGGGCGTGGGGGAGATCCGCAAGGCCGCCACGGACCTCGCCCGGCTCGCGGAGACGCTGCGGGCCTCGGTGGAGACCTTCCGGCTCTGAGCGGGGTATCCTGGAGTCAATCCATTCAGGGAAGCCCATGCACCGCGCCGCCATCCTTTGCCTCCTTCTCGCCCTGCCGATGCCGGCGGCGCAGGCCCTCGAGGGCACGGTTCAGCCCTACCGCAGGGTGGAGGTGAGCGCCCCCGTCTCCAGCCACATCGTGGAACTCAAGGCCGCCGAGGGGGACAAGGTCAAGGCGGGCCAGCCCCTGGCCCAGCTCTACGCCCGGCTTGAGGAGCTGGAGATGAAGCGCTCCAAGGCCCTGCTGGACCGCCGGGAGTATGAGGCCAAGGGAGCCCGGAGCCTCTTCGACAATCGGGTGATCCCCGAGTCCCGGGCCATGGAATCCCGCATCGAGCTGGAACTGGCGCGGCTCAACTACGAGACCGCCTCCGAGCAGGTCCGCCTGCGCACCATCCTCGCCCCCATCGACGGCCTGGTGGTGGAGCGCACCCGGGAGCTGGGCGAGGCCGTGAGCGCCTCCCAGGTCGTGTTCCGCATCCTGGACCTGAGCCGGGCCACCATCGTCTGCAACGCCCGGCCCGAAAAGGTCTCCCGCCTGGTGCCCGGCCAGAAGCTCGCCGCCCACGTGTCCACCCCCGAGGGCATGACCGCCCTGCAGGCCGAGGTGGTCCTGGTGACGCCGTGCCCGGATGCGCCGGGCCTCATGCGGCTCAAGCTCCTGGTGCGGGATCCCGCGCCGGGCCTGCGCGCAGGGTTGAAGGCCCTGGTGGACCTGCCCGACGCCTCCTAGATCCGAACGGTCAACGCCCCGTCCTGCCCCCGGACCTCCCACCGCCCTTCCTCGCGTCCGTGTCGAAGGCCAGTTCCTGGATGAGCACGTCCGTGGTCAAAGGCATGGCGGGACTCCTGGGAAGGTGCCCAACGATATCAGGACCGCGGCCGTTGTCCCTCCGCCAGATGGATCCCCGCGTCGTCCAGGGTGATCTTCCGGCCCTTGTACAGGGCGCCCAGGGCCTGCTTGAAGGCCTTCTTGCTGATGCCGAAGAGGGTGTGGATGGTCTCGGGAGGCGTCCGGTCGCCCACCGCCAGGTGGCCGCCTGCGCGGGCCAGCGCGGCCAGGATCCGGTCGGCGGCGGACTCGACCTTGGCGTAGCCGGGGGCGGCCAGGGCGATGTCGAGCTTGCCGTCGGCGCGGAGGGCCTTGATCCAGCCGTCCTGCCGGTGCCCCCGGGGCAGGCTCCCGAACAGGTCGCTGGCGTGCACGAGGCCGTAGAACCGGTTGTCCACGATGACCCGCAGGCCCAGGTCGGTGGGCTCGTCCACCAGGACGGCGACCTTGTCGCCGGCGCGGTAGCCCCCGGCCTCGTCCCGGAGGAAGTCGTCCAGGCGCGCCGAGGCCGCCGCGCGGCCGTCCCCGGCCTCGAAGACGCAGACCATGATCCGGCGCCCCTCGGCGATGCGGCGCTTCTGCTCGAACTTCACCTCGCTCCAGGGCAGGAGCAGGTCCTTCGGCCGGCCCCAGTCCAGGAAGGCCCCGGCGTCCTTGACGGATACGATGCGCAGGTAGGCGACGTCGCCGATCTTCACGGGCTCATGGGTCATCAGGCGTCCTTCAGGAGGGCCAGCAGGGCGGCCGCGTCGAGCTGGGCGGCGACGGCGGCGCCGCTGAGGAGGTCCTCGGCGAGCTGGCGTTTCTGTTCGTGGAGCCGGAGGATCTTCTCCTCGACGGTGCCCTTCAGGACGAGGCGGTACACGGTCACGGGCCGGGTCTGGCCGATGCGGTGGGCGCGGTCCGAGGCCTGGTCCTCCACGGCGGGGTTCCACCAGGGGTCCATGTGGATGACGAAGTCCGCGCCCGTGAGGTTGAGGCCGGTGCCGCCGGCCTTGAGGCTGATGAGGAAGAGCTCGCCCTCCCCGGCCTGGAAGGCCTTGACGGAGGCGCTGCGCTTTTTCGCGGGGGTGGAGCCGTCCAGGTACTGGTAGTTGACCCCCCGGGCGTCCAGGGCCTCCCGCAGCAGGGCCAGGTGGTCCACGAACTGGCTGAAGACCAGGGCCCGGTGGCCGTTCTCGCGCAGCTCGTCCACCAGGTCCAGGAAGGCCTCCAGCTTGGAGGAGGGGATGAGGGCGTCGTCCTGCACCAGGGCCACGTTGCAGCAGGCCCGGCGCAGGCGCATGAGGGAGGCCAGCACCTGCATGGTCTGGCCGGGGGTTCCGTCCAGGGCCTCCAGGCTCTGGCGGCGCAGGGCCTCCAGGAAGGCCGCTTCGGCCTCGGAAGGCTCCAGGGCCAGGACGATCTCGGTGCGGGCCGGGAGCTCGGAGAGCACCTGGGCCTTGGTGCGGCGCAGGAGGAAGGGGCTGACGATGCGCCGCAGACGCGAGACCGCTTCGTCGTCCTGGTCCTTCTCGATGGGCTCCTGGAAGCGCTTGCGGAACTGGTCCATGGACCCCAGCAGCCCCGGGTTCAGGAAGTTGAAGAGGTTCCACAATTCGGCCAGGTGGTTCTCCACGGGCGTGCCCGACAGGAGCACCCGGAAGCCGGCCTGGAGGTCCATGACGGCCTGGCTGCGCTTGGTGAAGGCGTTCTTGATGTTCTGGCCCTCGTCCAGCACGACCGTGGCCCAGGGGACGCGCTGGAGCCGCTCGGCCTCGAGCGAGAGCAGCCCGTAGGTGCAGATGTAGAGGTCGCAGGGGCCCGCGTCCCGGAGGGAGGCCTCCCGGTCCCCCTCGCCGAAGCGCTTTACGTTGAGCCGGGGCGCGAACTTCCGGGCCTCGGCCTCCCAGTTCGAACAGACGCTGGTCGGGGCGATGACCAGGCCGGGACCGGCCCCGGCGCGGGACAGGAGCATCGCCAGGGTCTGGACGGTCTTGCCCAGGCCCATGTCGTCGGCGAGGCAGGCCCCCAGGCCCGCCGCGGCCAGGCGCAGCATCCAGCGGCAGCCCTCGGCCTGGTAGGGGCGGAGCTCGGCCCGGAGGTCACCGGGCACCTCGGGCTCCAGGCCCATGGCGCCGTGGAGCCGCTCCAGGAGGCCCGTCCACGCCTTGTCGGCCTTGAATTCGCCCAGCTCTCCGGCGAGGCCCTCCAGGGCCAGGGCGCCCATGCCGGGAAGCCTGAGGCGCCCGCCGTCCACCTCCCCGAGGGCGCGCAGGTCGTCCAGGCGCCGGCGGAAGGTCTCGGCAAGGGCGTAGACGCGTCCGTCGCCCAGCTTCACGAAGCGGGCGCCGGGCTTCTCCGAGGCCTGCAGGAGCTCCTGGAGGCTGGCCACGCGGCCTTCGTCCAGCTTGAGCTCGCCTTCGGCGTCGAACCAGGTGCCGTGGCGCTTGAGCCGGAGGCTCATGGCTTCCATGCCCAGGGTGCGCGGCGGGCTGAGGCGTCCGCCTTCGGGCCACTGCACCACGGCCAGCCCCTTGGCGTTCTCCAGTTCCAGCAGGAGGGCCATGCAGCTCTCGGGATCGTCGATCATCCACTCCGAGCGCCCCTCCTCCACCGGCAGGGTGGGCAGGACCTCCAGCAGCGCCTCGGCGGCGGCGGTCTCGGCCTGCAGGTCGCGCGCCACCAGGCGGGTGGCGCCCTGGTGCTCCACCATGAGGTTGGAGCCGCCCTGCCCGGGGGGGTAGTACCCGCCTCCCTTCAGGGGCTCCACCCGGAGTTGGGCCTTGAGGCCCTGGTGGAAGGGCATGAGCAGGAGCTGGATGCCGGGATCGCCGTCCACCTTGGCCATGCCGGCCTTCCGCGCGGCCTCGTCCTTGACGGCCACGTCCGAATGGATGGTCACCATGGGGGCCACGGCGCGCAGGGCCTTGAGCACCTGGGCTTCCGCGGCCAGGGGAACCTGGAGGCCCTGACCCACGATGCCTTCGAGCTTGCGGTGGGCGGAGGTGACGGTGATGACCCGGACCCGGAAGAGCCCGTCGTTCACGACCATCACGTCGCCCTCCTCCAGGGCCGGCTCCAGGCGCAGCTCCAGCACCTGGCCCCTCCGGGTGACGCGCAGCTCGGGCTGGCCGGCCACCACCTCCACCCGCGAGGCCTGGTCCGCGTCGCCTTCGGTCCAGAACACCAGGGGGTGGCCCACCAGGGCCTGGAGGGCGCCGTCGAGGTTGAGCTCGAAACCCTTCCAGCCCTCGCGAACGCATGCGATGACGGCCTGGTCCTGGGGCAGCAGGAAGTCGTAGGCGCGGCTCTCCTCCTTGAGGCGCTTCATGGAGATGGCCTTGCCGCGGGTCCACTGGCCGCGCGCGTCCAGGCGCTGCTCCCGGGGCTCGATGACGAAGGGGGCCTTGCCCTCGGTGTTGCGCCAGACCCACCAGGCCAGGCGCCCGGGGCGCTGGCTGGCCATGGGCTTGACCAGGCCGTGCAGGTCCTCCAGGGCCTTCTCCCAGCTCTCGCTGTGCTGCACCAGGTCCAGGAAGGGGAAGCGCCCGGTGGCCAGCCCCCCCCGGCTGCGCCGGCCCATCTCGTCCAATTCGCGCGCGAACAGCCCCAGGGGCAGGCCGGTCAGTTCCTGCCGGGCGCCTTCCAGGGCGGCCGGGGAGGTCCGGGCCTCGCACAGGTAGCCGCAGAGGACGTCCACGAAGCGCATGACGCCCGTGGGCTGGACCCGCGGCGGGAGCTCCTCCCGCGGGGGCAGGCCTGTGCGGTGGAGGAGAAGGCGCTGCAGGGGTTCGGCCAGGGAGCGCAGGGGATCGCCGGGCTGGCGCCGGCCCAGGAGCTCCAGGCGCTCGGCGGCCACCCGCAGGCCGGCGTCGTCGCCGCGTCCCAGGAAGGCCAGGAAGCA
>DBMS01000311.1:37631-47202 GCA_002297665.1 Holophagaceae bacterium UBA692
CCAGGACGGTGCCGAAGCCCTCCGCGGCGGCCTGGGCGTTCCCGTGCGCGAGGTTCATGGCCGCCTCCAGCAGGGCGATGGGCACCAGGGCCCGCTGCCGGGGCTGGAGCTTCCCCAGCAGGGCGCCGGCCTCCTCCAGCCGGCCCTCCATGACCAGGTACTCCAGCATGGGGCCCAGGGGGTTGGGCCGGGTGCGGCTCCGGGCCTCCATCCAGGCCCGGAAGGCCTCGTTGGGGTGGTGGTGCACCGTCTGGTCGTGCAGGAGGGCCCAGGCTCCGTGGCTCTGCTGGGCCGGCGGCAGGGCCTCGAACCAGGCGGGGTCGAAGGGGCGCGAGCAGATGAGGGCCAGGGGATCCCGGAAGGCGAGGGCGGTCCGGTGGGTGGCGCGGACCTTCTCCTGGGCCGTCAGCCAGTCCTCGGTGCGGCCTTCCAGGAACGCCAGGCGGAAGGCCGCCAGGTCCCGTCCCAGGGTATCCAGCAGGACCTTGCCCGCGTCGTACGAGCACTGCCCGGCCACCGAGAGGGGCTTGAGGACGCCCTTGCGGTGGGCCCTGCGGCACACCGCCTCCCGCGCCGCCTCGGCCACGGACCAGAAGCCCCGGTGTTCCTCCTGGGCGAGCCCCGCCTCCCGCAGGAGGTTGAGCATGGGGGTCATGGCCGCGGGGTCGGCGATCCACGGCTCGGCCTGGGGGGCCACGCGGCTGCGCACGAGCGTATGGGCCAGATGGCCCCGGGCCGAGGCCTGCCCGATGGCGCCCATGGCCATCAGGAGCGCCTCAGGAAGGGACTGGAGCTTGTCCAGGTCGAAATCGGAAACCCAAAGAACTGGCATCTGATCAGGTTAACCCCTTCCCGGTTTTTTGGCGCCCGAAGTTTTCCGCCGGCGGTCCGCCGGGGTGCGCGGGCACCGCTGATTTCCGTGAGAGGGAGTCTCGCCCGCGCGGGCCATCCGGGGTAAGCTGGGCCACCCTGGTCCCGCCGGAGGAACCCTATGCACCCCGAGCGCGTGTATTTCTACGGCACCTGCCTGGTCGACCTCTTCTATCCGGAAGCGGGCATGGCCGGCATCAAGCTCCTGCGCCGGGCGGGGGTGGAGGTGCTGTTCCCGGAAGGCCAGACCTGTTGCGGGCAGCCGGCCTTCAACTGCGGCTACTGGGAGGAGGCGCGACGGGTGGCGCGGAGCCAGGTGGAGCTCTTCCCCCTGGACCTCCCCGTGGTGCTCCCGTCGGGGAGCTGCGCGGGCATGATGCGCAACCACTACCCGGAGCTCTTCCACGGGGAGCCCGACGAGGCCCGGGTGCGGGCCTTCAGCGCGCGGGTCTTCGAGCTCACCCAGTTCCTGGTGGACGTGCTGGACGTGCGCCTGGAGGACCTGGGGGAGCCGGTGAAGGTCACCTGGCACAGCTCCTGCCACGCCCTGCGGGACCTGGGCCTGGCGGGCCAGCCC
Source organism: Holophagaceae bacterium UBA692 (assembly GCA_002297665.1). Classification (GTDB taxonomy): domain Bacteria; phylum Acidobacteriota; class Holophagae; order Holophagales; family Holophagaceae; genus Mesoterricola. Next base: position 39,079 of record DBMS01000311.1, read on the forward strand.
CAGGCGCTGCTGGGCCAGCTGGCCAACGTGGAGCTGGCGCCCCTGGCCCGGGAGCGGGAGTGCTGCGGGTTCGGGGGCACCTTTTCGGTGCGGCACCCGGAAATCTCGGGGAGCATGGCCTGCGACAAGGCCGCCGATGCGGCGGCCACGGGGGCCGCGCGGGTGCTGAGCACGGACGGCGGATGCCTGCTCAACGTCCAGGGCGCCCTGGAGGCCAAGGGCCATCCGCTCCGGGCCCAGCACATCGCCGAATTCCTCTGGGAGCGCACCCATGAACGCTGAAACGGGCTTCCGGGAATCGGCGTCGAAGGCCCTGGGCGACCCCCAGATCAGGGCCAACTTCCGGCGGGCCATGGACGGCCTCATGGCCAAGCGGGCCGCGCAGTTCCCCGACCCCGCGGACCTGGAGGCCCTGCGCAGCCTGGGCACGGCCATCCGCGCCCGCAGCCTGCTGGACCTGCCCCGGCTCCTGGAGCAGCTGGAGGCCAATTGCACGCGCAACGGGATCCAGGTGCACTGGGCCCGCACCTGCGAGGAGGGCAACGAGCTGGTCCTGGGCCTGCTGCGCGCCCGGGGCGCCACCCGCCTCGTCAAGGGCAAGTCCATGGTCTCGGAGGAGATGGGGCTCAACCACTTCCTGGAGGCCCACGGCGTGGAGGCCCTGGAATCCGACCTGGGGGAGTACATCATCCAGCTGGACCACGAGACGCCGAGCCACATCATCATGCCGGCCATCCACAAGAACAAGACGCAGATCGCCCGGCAGTTCAGCCAGAAGATCAAGGACGCCAGGTACACCGAGGACGTGGACGAGCTCACCGCCCTGGCGCGCAAGGTGCTGCGCCGCAAGTTCCTCGAGGCCGACGCCGGGCTTTCGGGCGTGAATTTCGCCGTGGCCGACACCGGCACCCTCTGCCTGGTGGAGAACGAGGGCAACGGCCGCATGAGCACCCACGTGCCGCCGCTCCACATCGCCCTCATGGGCCTGGAGAAGGTGGTGGAGACCCTGGAGGACGTGGCGCCCCTCTACGCCCTCCTCACCCGTTCGGCCACGGGCCAGGCCGTGAGCACCTACCTCAACCTCATCCGCGGGCCCCGGGGGCCGGAGGAGCTCGACGGTCCCCGCGAAGTGCATCTCGTGATCCTGGACAACGGCCGCTCGCGCATCTACGCGGATCCCCAGTTGCGGGCGACCCTGCGGTGCATCCGCTGCGGAGCCTGCATGAACCACTGCCCGGTGTACACCCGGGTGGGGGGCCACGCCTTCCAGGCGGTCTACCCCGGGCCCATCGGGACCATCCTCACCCCCCAGATGGAGGGCGTGGGCGTCCGCCATGAGCTCCTGCACGGCTCGAGCCTCTGCGGGGCCTGCTCCCAGGTGTGCCCGGTGGAGATCCCAATCCCCGAGATCATCGTCCGCCTGCGCCGGGAGGCCACCCACCGGGACGCCGCCTCGGCCGTGGAGGGCCGGGGCACCGGCCGCACCGCCACCGAAGACCTGGCCTGGCGACTGTGGGCCGCCGTGCTCTCCCGCCCCCGGGCCTACCGGCTCGCGGCCTGGTGCGCCACCCGGTTCCGCAACCTGATCCCCGGGGGCCTGCCCCTGCTCAAGGCCTGGACCCTGGCCCGGACCAGGCCCGTGCCGGCCCGGCGCTCCCTGCAGGAACGCATGAGAGAGGAGGGACGCATCCATGGCTGACGCCCGCGCCGCGATCCTGGAAAGCCTGCGCGCCGGGGGCGGCGGGGAGGCGGTGCCCCTGCCCGACACGGCCGTCCTGGCCCGGAGGACGTGGTCCCCGGCCGAGCGCGTCCAGCGGCTCCGCCGGGGCATGGAGCTGGTCCACACGGAATTCCTGGAGGCCGCCCCCGGCCAGTGGCCCGGCGTCGTGCTGGGCTTCTGCCGGGACGAAGGCTTCCCCAACCTGCTCTACGGGCCCCGCAGCGCGGCCGGAAAGGCGCTCGCCTCCGCCTGGACGCCCAAGGACCCGGAGCTCATCCCCTACCAGGACCCGGTGGAGGCCTTCAAGGCGACCCTCTTCGACGGGGTGGCGGCGGGGTTCACCACCGCCCTGGCGGGGGTGGCGGAGACCGGCGGCCTGCTGCTTGAACCCGGCCCCGAGGAGCCGCGCCTGCTTTCCCTGGTCCCCCCGGTGCACATCGCCCTGCTCCTGGCCTCGACCGTCGAGGACACCCTCTGGTCCGCCATGCGCAACCGGGGCTGGGGGAAGGGGACGGCCCGAAACTCCCTGCTCATCTCGGGTCCCAGCAAGACCGCCGACATCGAGCAGACGCTGGCCTACGGGGTTCACGGGCCCAAGCGCCTCGTGGTGGTGCTGGTCGACAACCTTTAGGAGGCTGTCCTATAGCCGCTTGCGGATCTCGCGCTCGGCGAAGGTCACGTGCTCGAGCATGGCCCGGGAGGCGCCGTCGGCGTCATGGGCCTTGATGGCCTCGAAGACCCGGGTGTGCTGGTCGATGATCCGCTGGGCGTTGTTGGGGGTGTCCAGCAGCAGCTGCTGGCTCCCGGCGGACACCGCCTTGCTCCATTCCTCGTGCACCGTGCGAAGGAGCTTGATCAGGAGATTGTTATGGGTCGCTTCCGCCACCGCATAGTGGTAGGCTCCATCATATTCCTCTCCTTTTTCAGAGTCTCCCTGCCGGATGCGATCCTTCATCTTCTCAAGGAGCATTCCTATCTGCTCGATCTCCTCGTCCGTGGCGCGTTCCGCGGCCAGCGCAGAAGTGGCGGTCTCGAAGATCCGCCGCACCTCGAACATGTCGAGGAGCGAGCCGCGTTCCACCGCCAGGAACATGGCCAGGGGCCGGATCACCTCGTTGGCCGACGCATCGCGGATGAAGGTGCCCTCGCCCTGGCGGATCTCGATGAATCCGAGCATCTCCAGCGACCGGATCGCCTCGCGCACGGAGACGCGGCTCACCTGGAGCCGGTCGGCCAGTTCCCGTTCGGACATGAGCTTGTCGCCGGGCTTCAGTTCGCCGCCGGTTATGAGCTGCTGGATCTGCTCGGCGATCTCTTCATATATGCGTTTGGTCTTTACGGGTGTGAATTCGATGGCCACGGGAAACCTCGCCACGATCCTAGCAGGGCCGGGGGACGGAGAACCGGCCCGATTCATGAATGTAAAATGGTTGCTAAAGTTGGATGTGTAGAAATAAATCAGTTTAGAAATAAGACGAAGTTGTCCAAAAATTTGGTGGTCGGACCACCATACCTTTGGTAGTCTTTCTCGCTCCCCTGATCTTTCCTCCAACCCACCCACTCCTCACCTATAGGAGGTCCAATGAATTGGACTCAGGTGTACTCCCCCGTCATGGGCAACATCTTCTTGTCGGCCCTCGTGGCCGCCCTGCCCGTGTTCGTGCTCTTGGGCCTCCTGGCCTTCTGGCACGTGAAGGCCCACATCTCGGCCCTCCTGGGCCTGGTCACGGCGCTGCTGGTGTCGATCTTCGTCTACCACATGCCCGCGAAGCTGGCGGGAATGGCGGCGGTGAACGGGGCCCTCTACGGCCTGCTGCCCATCGGCTGGATCGTGCTGAACGCCATCTTCATCTACGACATCACCGTGAAGTCGGGTGATTTCGAGGTGGTCAAGCACTCCATCGCGGGGATCGCGGCGGACCGCCGCATCCAGGCCCTGCTCATCGCCTTCAGCTTCGGCGCCTTCATCGAAGGGGCGGCGGGCTTCGGCACGCCGGTGGCCATTTCGGCGGCCATGCTGATCGGCCTGGGCTTCCGTCCCCTCCAGGCCGCCGGGCTCGCGCTCATCGGCAACACGGCCCCCGTGGCCTACGGCGCCCTGGGTTCCCCCCTCATCGCCCTCGCCGGCGTGACGGGCCTGCCCCTGGAGATGCTCAGCGCCGCCGCCGGCCGCATCCTGCCCATCTTCTCGCTGGTCGTGCCCTTCTGGATCATCTGGACCATGGCCGGACGCAAGGCCATGATGGAAGTCTGGCCGGCCTGCCTCACCGCCGGCGCCTCGTTCGCCTCCGTGCAGTTCCTCGTCAGCAACTACCACGGCCCCTGGCTGGTGGACATAGCCGGCGCCATCATCTCCATGGTCTGCACCGTCGTCCTGCTCAAGTTCTGGCAGCCCAAGACCCTGTGGCGCTATGAGCACGAGCGCGAAGAGGCCCACGCCGAGATCCCCGACCAGTCCACGGGCAAGGTCGTCAAGGCCTGGATGCCCTGGGTCTTCCTCTCCCTGTTCGTGTTCGCCTGGGGCACCCCCCAGGTCAAGACCTTCCTCAACGGCGGCACCAAGGCCGCTCCCAACTTCCTCATGGGCATCTCCAAGATCGACTACAAGATGCCCCTGCTCCACAACGCGGTCACCAAGGCCCCGCCCGTGGTCGCCAAGCCCTCCGTGGAACCCGCCGTCTTCACCCTGAACTGGCTTTCCGCCACCGGCACCAGCCTCATGCTCGCGGGCATCGCCGGCGGCCTCCTCCTGGGCTTCGGCCCCCTCCAGCTGCTCAAGATCTGGGGCAACACCGTCAAGCGCGTGCGCATCTCCCTGCTCACCATCGCCGCCATGCTTGCGCTGGGCTTCTGCACCAAGTCCGCGGGCCTGGACGCCACCATGGGCCTGGCATTTGCCGCCACCGGCGCCGTCTTCCCCTTCTTCAGCGCCATGCTGGGCTGGCTGGGCGTGGCCCTCACCGGTTCCGACACCTCCTCCAACGTGCTCTTCGGGGGCCTGCAGAAGATCACCGCCCAGCAGCTGGGCCTCAACCCGGTGCTCACGGCCGCGGCCAACACCTGCGGCGGCGTCATGGGCAAGATGATCGACGCCCAGAGCCTGGTCGTGGCCTCCGTCGCCACCCACCAGGAAGGCCAGGAGGGCACCATCCTCCGCTACGTCTTCTGGCACAGCATCGTGCTGGCCGCCCTCGTGGGCCTGGTGATCATGCTCTACGCCAAGGTCCTCCCCTCCAACTGGATGCCCACCGCTCCGGCCCCGGCTCCCGCCGTCAGCGTCGCCGCCCCGGCTCCCGCCGTGGCAGCTCCCGTCGCGACGCCCGTCAAGTAGGACGAGTTCCATTACGCACGACCGGGTCCTGCCAGCCTCCTGCTGGCGGGGCCCTTTTCAGGGCCGCCAGGGCCCGAGGAAAGTTCAATGAGCAACGCCGCCACCCTCCGGGAAACCCTCGCAGCCATCGTCGGCCAGGACCGCGTCCTGGACCGTCCCGTGGACCTCATCGCCTTCGCTTCCGACGCGAGCTTCTACCGGCTGATCCCCAAGGCCGTCGTCTTCGCCAGCGGCGTCGACGAGGTCAAGGGCCTGTTCCGGGCCAGCCACGCGCTGGGCATGCCCATGACCTTCCGGGCGGCGGGCACGAGCCTTTCCGGCCAGTCGGTCTCGGACGGCATCCTCGTGGAGGTGGCGCGCAACTGGCGGGGCATCGAGGTGCTCGACGGCGGCGCCCGGGTCAAGGTCCAGCCCGGCGTCATCGGCGCCCACGTGAACCAGGCCCTGGGCCGCTTCAAGGCGAAGATGGGCCCGGATCCCGCGTCCATCAACACCTGCACCGTGGGCGGCATCCTTTCCAACAACTCCAGCGGCATGTGCTGCGGCGTGGCCCAGAACGCCTACCACACCCTGGATTCCCTCACCTTCGTCCTGCCCTCGGGCACCGTGATCGACACGGCCCGCCCCGACGCCGACGAGGCGCTGCGCCAGGCCGAACCGGCGCTGTGGGAGGGCCTGCTGGCCCTCAAGGCCGAGCTGGAGGCCAACGCGCCCCTGGCCGCGCGCATTCGCGCCAAGTACAAGATCAAGAACACCACCGGCTATTCCCTGAACGCGTTCCTGGACTTCTCCCGCCCCGTGGACATCTTCCGCAACCTGCTGGTGGGCTCGGAGGGGACCCTGGCCTTCATCGCCGAGGCGATCCTGCGCACGGTTCCCGACCTGCCGGTGAAGGTCACGGGCTTCCTCATCTTCCCCGACATCCACGCCGCCTGCGCCGCCATCGTGCCGCTTCGCGACGCCGGCGCCGCGGCCCTCGAGCTTCTGGACCGCGCGAGCCTGCGCTCCGTGGAGAACCAGGCCGGGATCCCCCCCACCATCAAGGACCTGCCGGAAGGCGCCGCGGCCCTGCTGGTGGAGTTCCAGGGCCAGGAGGAGGCGGCCCGGTACGACCTGGAGGCCAAGGCCATGGCCGCCGCGTCGGGGCTGACCCTGCTGGAGCCCGCCAAGTTCACCCACAACCCCGTGGAGCAGGCCCTGTTCTGGAAGATCCGCTCGGGCACCTTCCCCTCCGTGGGCGCGGTGCGCAAGCGCGGCACCACCGTCATCATCGAGGACGTGGCGTTCCCCATCGAGAAGCTCGCCGACGCCGCCGTGGACCTCACGAAGCTCTTCGCCAAGCACGGCTATGGCGAGGCGATCCTCTTCGGGCACGCCAAGGACGGCAACCTGCACTTCGTCATCACCCAGTCCTTCAACGACCAGGCCGCGGTGGACCAGTACGCCCGGTTCATCGACGACGTGGTGGAACTGGTGGTGAAGAAGTACGACGGCGCCCTCAAGGCCGAGCACGGCACCGGGCGCAACATGGCCCCCTTCGTGGAGGCCGAGTGGGGCGCCGAGGCCAAGGCCGTCATGCACAAGCTCAAGGCCCTCGTGGACCCCAGGCAGCTGCTCAACCCCGGAGTCATCCTCACCTCCGACCCCCAGGGCCACCTGGCGGACCTCAAGCCCATGCCCGGGGTGGAGGAGGAGGTCGACAAGTGCATCGAGTGCGGCTACTGCGAGCCCAAGTGCCCCAGCCGGGAGCTCACCCTCACGCCCCGCCAGCGCATCGTCGTGCGCCGCGAGATGGCCCGCCTGGAGACGACGCGGGAGAACCCCGCCCTGCTGGGCTCGCTTTCCGAGGCCTTCCCCTACATGGCCCTCAAGACCTGCGCCGTGGACGGCCTGTGCGCCACCGCCTGCCCCGTGGGCATCGACACGGGCCAGCTCACCAAGCGCTTCCGCCGAGCCAGCCATTCCCCGCGCGCCCAGAAGCTCGCCCTCACCGTGGCCCGCAACTTCGCCACCCTGGAACCCGCGGTCCGTCTCGGCCTGCGCTCGGGGCACGTGGTCCAGGCCATCTTCGGCGACGCGGCCATGCCCATGCTCACGCGCATCCTCAAGGCCTTCGGCTGGGCCCACCAGTGGAGCCCCGAAATGCCCAAGGCCGCCAAGGGAAAGCTCCCGGTCACCCAGCGCCAGGGCGCCCAGGCCATCTACTTCCCCGCCTGCATCTCGCGCACCATGGGCCACCTGCCCGGGGAGGACGCCAGCATCAGCCTCGTTGAGGCGCTGGTGGCGGTCTCGGCCCGCGCGGGCGTGCCGGTGCACATCCCCACCGACGTGGCCGGCACCTGCTGCGGCGTGCCCTTCTCCTCCAAGGGCTTCGACCAGGCGCACCGGTTCACGGTGAACCAGGCCATCGAGCGGTTCTGGACCTGGAGCCACGAAGGCGAGCTGCCCGTGGTGGTCGATACGTCCCCCTGCACCTACGGCCTGACCACCTGCCGGAACTACCTCACGCCCGAGAACCAGGCGAAGTTCGACAAGCTCACCATCCTGGACGCCGTGGCCTTCGCCCACGACGTCCTGCTGCCCAGGCTGCAGGTCAAGCGCAGGATCGGCTCGGCCGTGCTGCACCCGGTGTGCTCCCTCACGAAGATGGCCCTGGCCCCCAAGCTCGAGGGCGTGGCCAAGGCCCTGGCCGAGAAGGTGACGGTGCCCAAGGACGCCGGCTGCTGCGGCTTCGCCGGCGACCGCGGCTTCATGGTGCCCGAGCTCACCGCCTCGGCCACGAAGCACGAGTCCGCCGAGGTCCGCAAGGGCGCCTTCGACGCCCACCTTTCCAGCAGCCGCACCTGCGAGATCGGCATGACCCGCTCCACGGGCTCCGTCTACCGCAGCTTCGTCTACCTCCTGGAGGCCTCCACGCGCTGAATTTTGCAGACACCCTCTGAGAGGGTGTCTGCAAAAAGGAGGGCCCCGCGATGATGGCACCGGCCATGGCAGGACAAGGCCCGCGAGGAGAGCGATTCGGGTAATCGGTCGACGAGTGGAACGCTGGACTGCCGTGGCCGCTGCCATCACC
>DBMS01000167.1:0-5754 GCA_002297665.1 Holophagaceae bacterium UBA692
CACGGCCACCGCCCCCCAGTCCGGGCAGGGCCGGCCCGTGGCCGGGTCCAGGATGTGCCGGCCCCGTTCCGCGCAGCCGCTGGAGGCCAGCGACATGCCGTCGGCGAGCACCACCCGGAGCCGGGTCGCCCCGCGGTCGTCCGCATCGGCCACCGCCACCTCCCGGGGCGCGCCCCAGGCGAGGACCTGCCCCCCGAAGTCCAGCCAGCCCGAGGTTCCGGCCGCCGCGCGACGGGCCGCATCCAGGGCGTAGCCTTTCAGGAAGCCGCCCTCCTCCAGGGCCGCCTCCGGATCCAGCAGGCGCGCTTTGCCGGGCTCCAGCACCAGAAGGGCGCTGCCCGAAGCCCGCCGGGCCCGGTCCAGTTCACCCTGCGAGGGAACCCGTCCCCCCGACCGGATGCCCCAGGCCGCCAGGAGCCGCCCCAGCACCGGATCGAACGCCCCTCCGGTGCGCCGGCTCCAGGCCTGGACCCGGCCCAGCAGGTCCAGCCACTCGGCGTCCAGGTCCACCGGCGCGCCCTTGGCCGCGTTGAGCCGGCTCCAGGGGCTGGCGGGATCCCAGGTGGAGCAGGCGCGCTCGATGCGGTCCAGTTCCCGCAGGATCCGGCCCGAAGCCTCGGCGGCCCCCGGCCCCTCCAGGTGGATCCCCAGGCGCGTGCCCATGGCGAGAACCTCCCGGTCCAGGGTCGCGGCGGGGGCGCCCAGGACGGCCAGGGGGAGAAGCAACGGCGACAGCAGCATGAGTCTCATTCTCAATATATTCAAGAACCTGTCAAGCTTGCTTCCCGCCCCCCGGCCAGGAGAGCATGGCATCCATGCGACATCTGGCCCTCCTACTCCCCTGCGCCCTGCTTTCCGCCGCGGACCGGTTCCCGGTGCCGCCCGCCCCCGCGGAGCGCGCGGCCCCCGCCCAGGCCGCGGTGACGGCTTCGGGCCTGGCCTCGGTGGTGCTGCGCCCCGGCGCCGGGGCGCAACCGGGCCCCGAGGACCTGGTGACGGTGGAATACACCCTCTGGGATCCGGAAGGCAAGGTGATGGATTCCACCGCCCGCCACGACGGTCCCTTCACCCGGCCCGTGCCCAGGCTCATGAAGGGAATGGCCGAAGGGCTCCAGCTCATGCGCGCCGGGGAGAAGCGGCGGTTCTGGATTCCTCCCGCCCTGGGGCGCCCGGGCGGAACCCTCGTGATGGACCTGGACCTCCTGGAGACCGGCCCCTCCCCCTTCAAGGCCCCTGCGGACGTGGCCGGTCCGGGCGAGGGCGCCCGCGTCCTCGGCTCGGGCCTGGCCCTCCGGATGCTCCGGGAAGGGAAGGGCCCCCACCCCACCTTCAAGAGCCGGGTCCGGGTGCACTACACGGGGTGGACCACCGACGGCCGCATGTTCGACAGTTCCTGGAAGGCGGGCCAGCCCGCCACCTTCGCCCTGGACCAGGTGATCCGCGGCTGGACCGAGGCCATTCCGCTGCTCTCCCCCGGGGGCAAGGCCCGGCTCTGGGTGCCCGAGAAGCTGGCCTACCGGGGCGAGAAGGGGATGCCCGCGGGGATGCTGGTGTTCGACGTGGAGCTGGTGGACATCCTCTGAGCCGGTCCATCCGAATTGTCGCCGCCTCCGGTCACAGGGGGTGGCGGAGGACATCTAAGCTCCTGTTCCACCGTTGACGCTCCCCGCAGGCAAGCCGGGAGGGTCTGTCGCAACCGCGTGCATCCAGGAGGATTCCATGGAAAAGCGAAAGCATTCCCGCACGTCCCTCGTCACCGACTACACCACCCAGTTCAACCTGGGCGGCAAGGACTTCCGCAAGGTCCAGGTGGCCAACATCGGCACCCACGGGTGCTGCCTGAAGCTGCCCATCGGCTCGGCCCCCTACCTCAAGGGAAAGCCGGTGCTGGAGAACATGATCCTCTTCCACTCCGACGCCAAGAAATACTCCCTCAAGGGCAAGGTGGCCTGGCACGAGGACGCCGCCGGGCCCAAGAGCCAGTGGATCACCGCCGGCGTCGAGTTCCTGGATACGCCCGCGGACTGCGAGCGGGAGATTTCGGAATACGTGATCGCCACCGTTCCCAAGTAGGGCCGCCCGCCTCCGCCCGCGCCCCCCGGTCCCCGGGGGGCTTTTTTGATGATAATTATTTTTCATGCGGCCTTTGAGGAGTAATATTTTTATCACCTCACACATGGGAGCGCCGCATGGGCCGTCAAATCTTCTTCAACGGGGAGTTCCACGGGGAGACGGACAAGCTCCTGAGCATCCAGGACCGGGGCCTATGCTTCGGGGACGGGCTGTTCGAGGTGATCCGGTGCGTGGATGGCCGGTTCCTGCTGTTCTCCAAGCACATCGCCCGGATGCGCGAGAGCGCCGCCGCGCTGCGCATGGCCTTCCCCCACACCGACGCCGAGCTGCTGGAGGCCTGCCGGGAGCTGTCCCGGCGCAACGGCGTCCGGGACGGCGAACTGTACCTGGAGATCACCCGGGGCGAGGCCCCCCGCTACCACACGTTCCCCGAGGGGGTGCGGCCGACGTTCTTCATCGTCCTCATCCCGCTGCGCAAGATGCCCGAGAACTGCTGGAGCGTGGGCGTGAAGACCGTCACCTTCCCCGACACCCGCGGCGGCTACTGCCACCTCAAGACCATCAACCTCCTGTCCAACGTCCTGGGCAAGCAGCACGCCAAGGAGAAGGGAGCCTTCGAGGCCCTGTTCTTCCGGGAGGACGCCCGGGGCCCCTACCTCACCGAGGGCCCCAGCTCGTCCATCTTCTGCATCAAGGACGGCGTCCTCCTCACCCCCACCCTGGACAACATCCTGCCCGGCACCACCCGCCGCTGCGTCATGGACCTGGCCCGCCAGGACGGCATGGAGGTGCGGGAGCAGCGCCTGTACCTCCAGGACTTCGCCACGGCCGATGAGAACTTCATCTCAAGCACCGTCTCCGAAGTGATGCCCGTGATCCAGGTGGACGACACGGTCCTCTGCGGCGGCGCCAAGGGCCCCCTCACCGACCGCCTCCAGAAGCTCTACGCGGCGTTCAAGGGCGATCATCTGGAATAGGCTTTCGGTTCGCGCGCCGCCAGGCCCTAAAGGGCCCGTTTGGTTGGGGAGGAAGGATTCCCCTCCGGGCCGCGCCACTGGCTGCGCACGGGCATCTCCCTTCGGGAGACCGGCAGTCGCGCAGGGCGCGCCCGCCTTGCCCTACCTGCGCGCCATTGGCGATTCGAATCCATCCTCCCCAGCTCAAACGGGCCCAAAAGGGCCCGTTTGGTTGGGGAGGAAGGATTCGAACCCTCGATAGGCAGGATCAAAACCTGCTGCCTTACCACTTGGCGACTCCCCAGTTGACTGGATTCTAGCGTGGGCGAGGGGGGCGGGTCCAGTCAGGGGTTGGCTTTGGGGGTGAACCCGAACTCCTCCACGCCCAGGAGGTCGGCCCGGACGGTGGCGGTTTCGCCTTCCTCGATGCGCGATATGGCGCGGTTGCCGGTGGCGGCCTCGTAGGCCAGGAGGACCTTGCGTTCGATGAACTCCTTGGCGTCGGGGTTCAGGGGGTAGGCGATGTCCTTGAAGGAGCCGTCGCGCTTGCGCTTGCTGGGCATGGTCACGTAGTAGCCTTCCTCGTTCTCCATGACCCGCAGGTCGCCCACGAGGAAGCAATCGTCCAGGACCATCCCCGCGAAGGCACGCAGCTTGTCGTCTCCGTCCACTTTGTTGATCCGCACTTCGGTGATGTTGAGCATGGCGCACCTTCCTCGGACCTCCAGTCTAGCTGGCTTCGGGCCCATCGTGGGCCTCCCGGCCGGGCCCTGCTACCATGGGGCGATGTGCGAGAACGCAAGGAGGGCAGGGTGACGCAACGTTCCGGTTCTTCCCAGACCGGGCCCCAGGCCCCGTCCCTGGCGGCGCTGCACGTCATCTCCGCCACCCGCCGGGCCATGGAGGCCCTGGAGGCCCGCTGGGATCCCGCGCGCCTGGCGTCCTTCACGGACCACCTGGCGGAACGCCAGGGCCGGCTCGTGCTCACGGGCGTCGGCAAGTCCGGCCTGATCGCCCAGAAGATCTCCGCGACCCTCGCCTCCACCGGGTGCCCCAGCTTCTACATCCATCCCACCGACGCGCTCCACGGGGACCTGGGCATGATCACCGCCCAGGACACCGTGCTCATCCTCAGCAACAGCGGTGAGACGGAGGAGGTGCTCAAGCTCCTGCCGAGCCTCCTGCGCCTGGGCGTGGGAATCGCGTCGATCACATCCAACGGCGAAAGCCGCCTGGCGACGGCTTCGGGCTGGTGCTTCACCTACGACCTGCCCGAAGGGGAAGGGTGCCCCCTCAATTTCGCCCCCATGGCCTCCACGACCCTCCAGCTCCTGTGGGGCGATCTGCTGGCCGCCTACTTCATGACCCGCACCGGCTTCACCCTCGAGCGCTTCGCCCAGCTGCACCCGGCCGGAAACCTGGGCGCCCGGCTTCTCAAGACCCGCGACCTCATGCACCCGGACTTCCCGCGGGTGGCGAAGGACGCCTCCCTGGTGGACGCCCTGGCGGCCATGACCGGCGGCAAGCTCGGCATGACCACCGTCATGGACGGGGAGCGCCTGATGGGGATCATCAGCGACGGGGACATCCGCCGCGCCCTGGAGAAGGCCCAACGCCAGAACCTCAACCCCCTCGACCTGTCGGCCCAGGCGATCATGACCGCCGACCCGGTCGCCGTCGCCCCGGACACCCTCGCCCAGGAAGCCGCCCGGATCCTGGAGTCCCGGAAGATCACCTTCCTGGTGGTGAAGGACGGGGTCCAGGCGGCCGGCATCCTCCACATCCACGACCTCCTGGGCGCCAAGGTCATCTAGCGGCGAGAACGTTTCTCAACTTCACCGGTCTGGATCCAAGGTTACATAATATACATTATCGAAAGTTAGATCGTGCGCTCGACAATCGGCAAATACCTTCTGAAAAGCTGGACCTGGCCCTTCCTGGGAGCCCTCGTGTTCTACGGCGGGCTGCTCATGGCCTACGAGGTCGTGGGACTGTCCAAGGAGATCTTCTCCATGGGCGCGCCCTTCCGGTGGGTGGTGCCCCTGCTCCTGCTCAGCGTCCCGGACAACCTGGGCATGGTGCTGCCCATGGCCGCGGTGCTGGGGGGACTCATGGGCATGCAGCACCTGTCCGAGGGTTCCGAGATGGTGGCCGCCCAGGGGCTGGGCGTCGGGATGCGGGCCATCGTGAAGCCCTGGCTCGTCCTGGCGGGCATCCTCCTGGCGGTGGCCACCATCAACGCCCACGTCGTGGTGCCCTGGGCCAACGGCACCCAGCGCATCGCCCAGGCCAACATGGTCGAGGAGGCCCGCACCCGGTTCCTCCGTCCGGGATCGCCCCCCTGGTTCCCCAGCACCTCACCGGGCGATGCCGTGTGGATGGCGCCGGATGGCCAGGTTCACCTCATGGAGGTCAACCGGGAGGGCGTGCAGCACCTGGTGGCCCGGTCCCTGCTCTGGGGGCCCGGCGACAAGGGACCTGAAAAGACGAAGATTAATTTAAAAATGATTGATCTTAACGGTTGCGTATACCACCGCGGGGACGGCGGCATCGTGCACATCCAGGAAAAGGAGCATGTGTACGCCATCAAGGTTCCGGAAATTCCCAAACTGCTTCAGGCGACAAGCGCGCGGTTCCGGTCCACCCGGGACCTGCTCGATCACCCCGGCGTCGAGGCTTCCGTGGAGCTGACCCGGCGGTTCACCCTTCCCATCGCCTCCTGCGC
>DBMS01000167.1:5808-13507 GCA_002297665.1 Holophagaceae bacterium UBA692
ATTCTTAAGTATTTTGAAAGCCAGATTATATACGCGAAATCTGAACTCCTCTTCCCGCGGGTGGCCCTGGTGGCCCTGCCCTGGGTTTTCCTGGGGGCGGGGATCATCCTGCTCCGGCGGAAGCTGCGGCCCCACCATTCCAATCGCCTTGTGCAACTGCTGCCGGTGAAGGCGGTCACCCGCCTGGACGAGATGCGCCACCAGGGCTCGGAGATCTGTCTAGGTTTTGTTTCCAAGTATTTGAAAACAATCATTTCGTGGATTTCGTCCTTCCGGAAGCGGCAGCCCCGGCGGGAGATCCTGGCCGCCTGGACGGCCGGACTTTGGTGGAGGAACTGGGGAGGCGTCATGGGGACCTTCCTGGCCCTGAGCCTGCTCATCGAATACGCGACCCTGGCCGGCGACCTGGCCCACAACCATGTCTCGATCCTCGTCTTCCTCAAATACTGGGCCTGGAATCTGCCGCCCTTCCTGTCGGTGGTGCTTCCCCTGGCCTTTCTCCTGGGGGGCGTGCTGGCCCTGTCGGACGCGGCGGTCTCCCGGGAGTGGGTGGCGCTGCGGGCGGGCGGAACCAGCCTGGCCCAGTGGTGCCGGGCGGGCTTCAAGGCCTGGGGGAGCGTGCTGGTGCTGACCTTGGTCCTCCAGGCCTTCCTGGCGCCCTTCGCCTACCGCCGGGCGGATCCCCTCTACCGCCAGATCCTGGGGCGCCCCGCCCGGTCCGCGGCCAGCAAGCCCTGGCTCTACCTGGGATCCACCGGGGTCGTGTGGTTCCTGGACGGTTCGGCCCGCTGGGGATTTCCCCTCAAGGCCCCCGGGGAGGCCTTCATCCTGCTCAAGTGGCGGATGGGCGATGTGCAGTCCGAAGGCCTTCCCTGGGGCGGCATGGCCTTCGAGGAGGGACCCCAGGCTTCCCGCCTCTTCCCCAGCCGGGCCCTGCGGGATGCGGCTTCGGCGGACAGCGCGGCGACCCTGGACCTCTTCCAGTGGCAGCGCTGGGCACCGGATCCTGAAAGAGCGACACTGATTTGGAGCCGGATCCTCAACTGGCTTGCGGGACCCTGCCTCCTCTTCGCCATGCTTCCCTACGCCTTCCCTTCGCCCCGCGGCGGGCGGGGGGCGGCCCTGGGTTACAGCCTGGTGGCGGGACTCGTGTTCATGGGCCTGCAGGCGCTGTTCAGCGGCGCGGCCAAGGCGGGGGACCTGCCCTCGGCCTGGGGGGTGCTGTGCCCCATGCTCCTCCTGTTCGGGTTCGGGCTGCTTCGCCTGAACCGGCTCCGCACATGAGCGCCCGCCGGCACCGGGCCCGGCGGTCCGTGCAGATCCTGGTCCTGCTCCTGGGGACCCTGGTGCCCTGGCTGGGGGTGTTCCGCCTGGACATGCCCGGGGCGCGGGTGGTGTACCTGGGCAGGTCCTACCCCCTGGAGTGGCCCTACGTGCTGGGGATGATCATCCCCTTCCTGGTGGTGGTGTGGGTCCTGGCGCTCCTTTCCTACCTCAAGGGGCGCGTGTTCTGCGGGTGGGCCTGCCCGTACGGGAGCCTGGTGGAGTTCTTCGAGGGGATCCGCACGGCGGCCGGATGGGGCTCCAACCGGCTGGTGGCCGCGTGGATGAGGCGATCCCCCCTGCACCGCCTGGGCCTGAGGGCAGGGGCCGTGGTCACCCTGGTGGCGGCCCCGCTCCTGCTGGGCGCCAGCCTGGCGGCCTACCTTTATCCCCCCGCCCGGATCCTCCGGGAGCTATCTGCGCCCCTGGACCTCGGCAACCGGGGCCAGGTGGTCCTGTGGGCGTGGATGGCCCTCGTCCTGGCCTCCAGCTGGCTGGCGGGGTTCCTGGTGCGCTTCCATTTCTGCCGCATGGTCTGCATCTACGGCATGGGCCAGGCCATGGCGGCCTCTGCCGCGGACCCGGCCAAGGTGCTCCGCCCGCGCTTCCGGCCCGGGGACCTGGGCGCCTGCGGTTCGTGCCAGGCCTGCCTGAAGGCGTGCTTCGTGGAGGTGGACCCCCGGGCCAAGGACCTCCACCTGGGGTTTTCCGCCGGCTGCTTCAACTGCGGGGACTGCGTGGACGTGTGCGAGACGGTGCAGGGGCACAAGGGGCGCCCTTCCCTGCTCACCTTCGAGCGCCCTGAAGCGCCGCGGAAGCCCGCCAGGCGCGAGGATCCCGGGGAATCCTGGTAGCTCACGCGCCGCGGTAGGCCCGCTCCAGGACGGCCAGGTCCAGCTTCTTCATCTTCCAGACCGCCTGGACCATGCGCGCCACGGCGGCGGCGTCCCCGCTGGTCATCATGGCGGCCAGGGACCGGGGGACGATCTGCCAGGACAGCCCGAAGCGGTCCGTGACCCAGCCGCACTCCACCTCCTGGCCCCCGTCCGAAAGCAGGGCCCAGTACCGGTCGATCTCCTCCTGGGTGTCGCAGTTGACCATGAAGGAGACCGCCGGCGAGAAGGTGAAGGCGGGGCCGCCGTTGAGGCCCATGAAGGTCTGGCCGTTGACGGTGAAGTGCACGGTCATGACCGTGCCGGCGGGGCTCGGGGCGTCCTCGGGGTAGTGGGTGACGCCCAGGATCCGGCCGTCCTCGAAGACGGACACGTAGAAGCGCGCGGCCTCCTCGGCCTTGCCGTCGAACCAGAGGCAGGGGGTGATCTTCTCCATGGGGACTCCTTGGAAAGCCCTCAAGCGTAGTCACGCCGGACCGGCGGTTCAAGCCCCGGAACCGGGTTCAGGGCCGCGCGCGTGGTCGCTTCCGGTGCGGTTTTCCGGCCGGGTCGCCGCCCCGGTCCACGAAAGGCTTGAGCCCCAGGCCGGCGAGCCGCGGCTGGAGTTCCTGGAGGCGGGCCTTGGCGGCGCGGGGGGTGGCGAAGGGGCCGAGGCGGACGCGCTGGAGGGTGCGGCGGGGATCCTGAGGGTCGGGCACGCCGGAGAGCGTCGTCGAAAGGCCCGCGGCGCGGCGCAAGTCCTCCTGGAGGCGGGCGATGCCGTCGGGGAGGGAAAGGGCGGCGAACTGGATCCAGACGGACCCGGCCATGGGGACGTGGGGTGGCGCAGGAGAGGGCGTGGGCGCCGGCGATGGCGCGGGCGCCGGCACGGGGTTTGGAACGGCGCGGGCCGGCGCGGGCGGTGTGGGCGCCGGTTCATCGGGAAGCACGTCCACCACCACCGGCAGGGTCTGGCCGCCCCAGGCGTTGACGGCGCTGAGCCAGAAGGTCGTGCGGCCGATGAGGGCATGGCTGATGGAGCCCTTGGAGGGGAGCTCCACGCCCAGGGGATGGAGCTTGACGCGGTCCGTGCCGGTGGCGGACCACGCGAGGGTCACGGGGCTGCCTCGCCGAACGGCCGCGGGCATGGCCGTGAAGGCCTCGATCCGTGCAGGTTCGTCGGCCCAAAGCATGACGGCGGGGGTCGTGCAAAGGATGAACCGAAGGTATCCGTTCATGGGGGCTGCGGCTCCTGGAAGCGGGGATATGTTCAGCCCATCGGATGGAGGAATTCAATTCATTTTATCTGTCGAATAGTTGGGACGCCTTAGAAACAATTCATTACTTTGTGTCATCTCTTGGGCAGCCCTGGCACGGGCGGGCCCTTCCGGAGGACCCGGCCCCAGGGCCTCGCGGCGTGAGCCGCAGGTTCGTACCGACCCGTCCCGCAGGGGACTTGATGGAGTTTCGCCATGTCCAGGAATTGGATCATCCTTTGTCTCCTCGCGGCCCCCGCCGCGATCCAGGCCCAGACCGTCACGGGGCGGGCCTCAGCCACGATCGTGCGCCCCCTCACGCTTGCGGTGGGCACCCCGATGAATTTCGGGGCCATCATGGCTCCCGGACCGGGAACGCTCCCGGGCCTCAACACGACCGTGATCCTCCATGGCGACGGAACCACGACCCTGGGAGGCAACTTGCGACCCTTGGGGGGTGTCGCCGCCACCGCCGCCACCTTCACGGCCACCGGAACACCCCACGCCAACTTCCACCTTCGACCCATTGCCCCCTTCCAGCTCCGGCGCGTCGGCGGGACCGAAACCATGACCGTGACCGTTCGCAACTGGCGGGGAGACAGGCTTCCGGGAAACGCGGGGCGCGCCAACGCGATCCCCCTGGATGGCGGGGGCCAGCGCCTTTTCACGTTGGAATCCACCCTCGAAGTGGGAGCGGCGCAGGCCCCCGGTGACTACACCGCCACCTACCCCGTGACCGTGGAGTACCAGTAGTCCATGGTTCTGCCGCGAAGCCTTCCGACCCTCCTGTGCCTGGCCCTGGTGCTCCAGGCGTCCCACGGCCTTGGGGCCTCGGGCCCCCTGGGCGGGCACCTCATGGTCGCCCCCACCCGGGTCGTCCTGGAGGGCCGCACGCGCTCCATGGAGGTGCTGGTGATCAACGGAGGGAAGGAGACCGCGACGTTCAGGATCTCCATCCAAAACCTCCAGATGGACGAGGAGGGGCAGACACGGACGCTGGAAGGGCCGGGCGCCTCCAGCGCGGAGCAGCTCATCCGGTTCTCGCCCCGGCAGGTCCGGCTCGCGCCCGGGGCCTCGCAGTCGGTGCGCATCCAGGTGCGCAAACCCGAAGGCTTGGCCGCGGGCGAATATCGCTCCCACATGCTCTTCCAGGCGGTGCCCCCGGCCGGTCGGAATGCGGCCGGGCCCGCCCTGGAGGAAGGGCGGATCGCCATCGACATCCAGGCTGTCTTCGGGATCTCCATTCCCGTCATCGTGCGGCACGGCGTGATCCGGGCCACGGCCTCCCTGGCGCCTCCGGTCCTCGGGGGGACGCCGTCCCAGCCCCGGGTGGACCTTTGGCTCCACCGGGAAGGAAACGCGTCCATCCACGGCGATCTGGTCGCCACGTGGCACGCCGCCGGGCGCAAGGCGCTCCCGGTGGGCCGGGCGAACGCCATCGCGTTGTACGCCGAATGCTCGCGCCGCCGGCTTAGCCTCGACCTGAATCCGCCCGGCGGCACGCCGTTCCGGGGGGGCGTGCTGGCGGTCGCCTTCCTGGAGCATGGCGGAACCCGCGTGTTGGCGGAAACGCGCCTGGCATTGCCCTGAGGTGGGACGGTGGAACGCTGGAACCTGGCCCGGGCAGGGCTCCTGGTGGCGACGTGCGCCGCCGTCGGGGCCGACGATGGCCTCGAGGACCGGCTGCTCCTCTTCGCGGTCCAGGTCGGCTCCCATGCCGTGCGGGACCCCCTGCCCGCCTACGCCACGCCGGCCGGCGCCTACCGGTTTCCCCTGGGCGGCTTGAGCCGCGCCCTCGGCCTGGGCATCCGTGTGGACGGGGTCCGGGCCGCAGGCTGGCTGCGCAGGGAGGGCCAGCGCTTTGACCTGGACCTGGTCCGCGGGCGGGTGGAGGCCGAGGGCCGTTCCTTTCCGGTGGACCGGGCCCGGGCCGAAATCCTGGACGGCGATATCTACCTGGATGCCGAGCTCCTGGAGGCCTGGCTGGACCTCAGGCTCGGCGTGGACCCGGCCCGGGCCCTCCTGGAGGTGACCTCCCCCCGCGAGCTGCCGCTGGAGGCGCGCCTGGCCCTGGAACGGCGGGTGGCGGGCCTGGGAGGCCCGGGCGGGGCGCCCGCGGGCCAACCCTTCCCGAGGGTGGATGCGCCCTACGCCCTCTGGGATCCGCCTTTCCTCAACCAGGACCTGGAAATGACGCGCACCGGCCGGGAGACTCAGGTGCGGGGATCCACCTTCCTGGCGGGGGACCTCCTGCACATGACTTCGACCGTCTACTTCTCCAGCGGGCCCGGGAACCTTTTCGGCAACGCCCGGGCCAGCCTGGCCCGGCGCGACGCCTCCGGGGGACTTCTGGGCCCGCTGGGGGCCACGGTGGTGGAGGTGGGCGACGTCCATGCGCCGCCCCTGGCCCTGGTGGGAGCGACCGCTTCGGGCCCGGGCTTCCATGTGGGAAACGGCCAGGACGCCTGGCAGGCCCAGGGGACCCGCTACGCCTTCCAGGGGGATCTGCTGCCGGGCTGGACCGTGGAGCTCTACCAGGAGGACATCCTCAGGGCTTTCCAGCGTTCAAGGGCCGATGGGCGCTTCGCGTTTCCCGACGTCCCCCTCCGTTTCGGCACGAACCGGTTCCGCCTGGTGTTCACCGGGCCCGAAGGCCAGGTGGTGGAGGAACACCGCCGGCTGGAGATGCACAGGCCCCTGGCGGCCCCGGGGGCGTTTCATTACAATGCCGCGACCACCTGGGGAAAGGGGCCGCAATACCAGGCTGAACTGAGCTACGGCCTCGACCGGCGGCTGGAGGCCGGCGTGGCCGTCGCGCAGCTGGCCCCGGGAGCCGGCGGCGCGGCGCGGCGGTACGGGTTGGCCACGCTGCACGGCTTTTTTCCCGGATTCTCCATCACCGGGACCCTGGCCCGGGACCAGGCGGGGGGGTCGGCTCTGGCCGGCACGGTCCTCACCGGGTGGGGCGGGCAGAGCCTGAGCGTCCAATACGCGTGGCTCAGCGGCTTCTCGAGCCCGGAGTTCGATCCGCGGGACGGCTTTGTCCGAACCCGCGCGCGGGCGCTCCTGGACGTTGCCCCTCCCCGGAACCTGCCCCTGCAGGTCACCTTCGAAGGCCGGCGGGAAACCCTGGAGGGCGGGGAAACCCGGAGCCGTCTGGCCGCGGTGGCCGGTTTCCACCGGGGTTCCCTGTCCGTGGCCCAGGAACTCGCCGTGGAGCGCGCCGGCCCGCGGAAGGAACGCACCGGCGCCTTCCGGCTGGGCACCGCCGGGGGGGATGGCGCGCTGCGGGGGGAGGCGGGATTCGTCTTCGAGGGCGCGCGGCCCCGCGTGCGCTCCCTGGGCGTGCAGGGCGACACGGTGCGGTTCCAGCCATGGACCCTCCAGGCCACCTGGCATCGGTCCCTGGCCCGGGCCGAGAACGAGGTGGGCCTGCGGCTCCACCGGCGGGAGGGGCGCGTGGGCCTTGGTTTCAGGGCCGACTACGCACCTTCCGCCCGGCTCACGGTAGGCGTGGGGCTCCAGGTGTCGCTGGGCTGGGAGCCCCGCACCCGGCGCTACCTGGCCTCCTCAAGCCCCATGGCCATGGCGGGGGCCGTCTCGGCGCGGTTCCACCTGGAGGGGCCGGATCACCCGGGCGTCGAAGGGGGATCCCTGACGGTGGACGGCACGGCCAGGCCAGGCCTGGACGCCGGCAACGGCGTGGTCTTCCTGCCGCACCTGCCCTGGGCGCGGGAGACGGCCGTAGGGCTGAATCTCGCCGGAATCGAGGACCCTTTCCTGCAGGCGGGCAGCCCCGGATTCCGCCTGACGCCCCGGCCCGGCAAGACGGTCCTGCTGGATCTCCCCCTGGTGGTCAGCGGGGAGGTCACCGGAACGGCGTTACTGGAAACCCCCGATGGCATTCGGCCTCTGGGCGGCCTGGACCTGGAGCTGGTGGACGCGCAAGGGTGCGGGGTCCGCGAGGCTTCCAGCGCCTATGACGGCTTTTTCGAGTTCACCGGGCTCCGCCCGGGAACCTACGCCCTGCGGGTGGCGCGGCGGGAAGCGGACCGCCTGGACGTGGCGCTTCCGCCTCCGAGGGTCCTCGAGCTTCCGGATGGAACGCCTTGGGTGGAGGGCGTAACGATGAAGGTCGTCCAGAACCGGGACGTGGCGCCGCCGGACGAACCGGGTTCCGAGCCCGCGCCTGTTTCCGCCGATCCGGCCCCTGCCCCGCCGGCGCCGCCCCGCCTCCCGGGGCCTCCC
>DBMS01000256.1:0-8666 GCA_002297665.1 Holophagaceae bacterium UBA692
GCGTCCTCGCCGACCTCCTGGACCAGGCCGCCCGGGCCGCCCTGCACGGGCCGGCTCCCGACCTCCTGCTGGACCTGAACGCGCTGGTGGAGCGGATCCGCCCCTGGGCCGAAGGGATGGCCGGACCCGGCATCGCCCTGGCCTGGGACCTGGAGCCGGGCCTTCCGGCCCTGCCCATCAGCCCGGGTCACCTGGAGCCCGTGCTCATGAACCTGCTCCGCAACGCCCGGGAGGCCCTGGGCGCCCAGGACGCCCCGGGCGAGATCCGGGTGCGCACCTTCCTGGCCGAGCCCGGGCCCGCGGAAAAGGCCCCCCCGCACCTGGTCCTGGAAGTGCGGGACAACGGCCCGGGCATTCCGCCCCGGGTGGCCGAACGGATGTTCGAACCCTGCTTCACCACCCGGGCCGGGGCCCGGGGCCTGGGGCTGACCGTGGCGCGCTGCCTGGTGGAGGGCGCCGGCGGCCGCATCGAGGTGGACACCGGACCCATGCGGGGCACGGCGGTGAAGGTCAGCCTGCCGCTCTGAAACCGTGGTATAACTGCCCCACAGGTGATGGTGTCCACCCCAAAACCGCCTTTTCCGGCTGATGGCGCCTACGCGGAAGGACCCGGGGGGCACATGGTCGGATGGAGGCGGAGGGCGGCGCGGACCGCTTGGGATCTGGGAATGGGCGCCGTGGTGGGCCTGCTCGCGGGGACGGCGAGCTTCCTGTTCATGTGGCTGCTGGAGGGGACCCTCCGCCTGCGGGAGGCGCACCTGTGGCTGGTGGGCCTCCTGCCGGTCTTCGGGATGGCGAGCGCCTGGCTCTACCTGCGCTGGGGCGGGGAATCCGAAGGAGGCAGCGCCCTCGTCCTGGACGAAGTGATGGAATTCCGGGGCCGCGTTCCGTCCCGCATGGCGCCCCTGGTGCTGGCGGGCACCCTCCTGACCCACCTGGGCGGGGGATCCGCGGGGCGCGAAGGCACCGCGGTGCAGATGGGCGCGAGCCTGGCCCGCACCCTGGGCAAGCTCCCCTGGGCCTGGCTGCGCCTCACCCGCAGCCGCCAGCGCCTCCTCCTCATGGCCGGGGTGTCCGGGGGCTTCGGCTCGCTGTTTGGGACCCCGGCGGCCGGGGCCCTGTTCGGCATGGAGGTCATCGCCATCGGGAAGATCCACTACGAGGGCCTCCTCGTCTGCACCATGGCCAGCTTCGCCGGGGACGGCCTCTGCCGCTGGCTGGGGGCGCCCCACGCGCACCTCCACCCCGCGGCCCTGGGCCTGACGCCCGCGGTGGCGATGAAGCTCCTGCTTTTCGCGCTGCCCGTGGCCCTGGTGGCCGGCGGGTTCTCGGAGCTCACCCACCGCCTGGCGGCCCTCACGCGGCGGATCCATCCCTGCCTGCGGGCCGCCCTGGGAGGCGGCGCGGTCATCCTGCTGGCCCTGGCCTTCGGCACCCCGGACTACCTGAACCTGGGCACGGTCTGGCTCCCCCGGGTCTTCGAAGGGGCCGGGACGGTGCCGCCCTGGGCCTTCGCGGCCAAGCTCCTGTTCACGGTGGTGACCCTGGGCTTCGGGTTCAAGGGCGGGGAGGTCACGCCGCTGTTCGTCGTCGGCGCGCTGCTGGGGACCGCCCTGGCGCCGGCGCTGGGCCTGCCCGCGCCCTTCCTGGCGGCCGTGGGGTTCATCGCCGTGTTCGCCGCGGCCAGCAACACCCCCATCGCCTCCACCCTCATGGGCGTCGAGCTGTTCGGCGGCGCCTTCGCGGGACCGCTGGTGATCACGTCCTTCCTGGCCTACATCCTGGTGGGGCACCGGGGCATCTACGGAGGCGCGCGGGTCGGCACCCGGAAGGACGTCTGAGCGGCCACACGGACAGGCCGGGTCCAAATGGTCCATAATGATTCATACCTTTCGGCCCGACATCCCACCCCAGAGGTCCCCTTGCCCGGAATCCCCCCCCTCCGCCGACCCGCAGGCACCTGGGCCCCCAAGGCAGCCTTCGCCGCGTTCTGGCTGGCGTTGGCGCTGGCCCACCTGGCCGCGCCGCCGCCGGTGCGGGAGCGCACCTGGCCAGCGGCGTACGGGCTCCTGGAGCTCATGGCCTTCGTCAGCCTGTTCCTGCGGGCCTGGAAGACCACGGGCCCCGAGCGCACCGCCTGGGCCTTCCTGGCCGCCTCCACCCTCACCGACGCCGTCAGCCTGGCCCTCGCCCTCCTGGCCGCCCTGGGCGTGCGGCTGCCCCTGGACGAGCTCTTCGGGGTGCTGAACCTGGCCACGGGCCTGCTGGTGGTGGTGGGCGTCCTCAGCTTCCCGCGGGCCCGGGAGCGCCGGAGCCGGGGCAAGCGCCAGCTGCTGGACAGCCTCATCTTCGCCACCTCGCTGCTGCTTCTCCTTTGGGTGATGGGCGTGCAGACCTCGGTGCGCTCCACGGGCATGGGGTTCCGGGTCTTCCTGGCCTACCTCAACGCCGCGCTGCTGGGCGGGGGCGTCGTGTTCATCACCTCCGGCCACCTGGGGCGGGCCCGGGGGGCCTTCGGCTGGCTCGCCATGTCCGCCCTGGCCTGGCTGGCCTCCCTGACCCTGTGGACCCTGGCCGGCCTGCCGCCCCAGGTGAACCGGGAGGCGTGGATCGTGGTGGCGGGCCTGATTCCCCTCTGCCAGGGCCTGGCCGCCTGGACACCCCATTCCGCCGAAGCGGGGGATCCCCGGTCCGAAAGCCCCGTGCGGTTCTTCCGGTCCCTGCCCTACCTGCCCATGGCCGCCTGCATCGCCGCCCTGAGCTGGATCCTGGCCTGGCGCCCCCAGGACGTGACCCGGGAGACCTTCGGGATCTTCCTGCTGATGGTCGTGTTCATGGTGCTGCGCATGCTCCAGGCCATCCACGACCTCCAGGCCTCCAACAGCCACCTGGAGCAGCGGGTCCGCCAGCGCACCCGGGCCCTGGAGCACGCCCAGGAGGCCCTCCTCCGCACCGAGCGCCTCAACACCCTGGCCACCCTCGGCGCCGGCCTCACCCACGACCTGAACAACCTCCTGGGCGCCCTGCGCACCACCGCCGAACTCATGAGCACCCACCTGGAGGAGGGCCAGGAACCCAGCCGCCGCGACGTGAAGCGCATCATCGACATCGCCGGGAAGGCCAGCAGCACCACCCAGCGGCTCATGAACTTTGGCCGGCGGGCGGCGGCCCCCGGAAACACCGCCCGGGACATCGCCGAGGCGCTTGCCGAGAGCCGGGAGACCATGCGGATGCTCCTGCCCGACAGCATCACCCTGTCCCTGGGCATCGACCCGGACACCTGCGCCGCCCTGGTGGAGACCTCCACCCTCGAGCAGGTGCTGGTGAACCTGGTGAGCAACGCCAAGGACGCCATGCCCCAGGGGGGCGAAGTGGCCATCCGGCTCTATTCGGGCACCGCGCCCGGGGGCGGCTCGGCGGCCATCCTGGAGGTGAGCGACACCGGCAGCGGCATCCGCCCCGAGGACCAGGCCTCCATCTTCGATCCCTTCTTCACCACCAAGCCCGAGGGCAAGGGCACCGGCCTGGGCCTCGCCTCGGTGCGCGCGCTCATGGAGGCCCAGAACGGCACGGTGGACGTGGTGAGCTTCCCCGGCAAGGGGACGACGTTCCGCCTGGCGTTTCCCGCGCTGCCGTGACCCGGGCCCTGCTGGCCGCATCGGCGGGAAGCCCGGGTACACTATGGGAATCCATTCCTTCGCCCCGGGTTCCCCGGGGCCCGCCAATCGCCGGCCAGGTCCGGCGCGGGAGTCCTGCGATGACCATCTGGAACCTTGACCCCTCCGAGAAGCAGGAGCTCCTCGACCGATTCCTGCGCTACGTGGCGGTGGACACCCGCAGCGACGACAACGCCGCCTGCTTTCCTTCCACCGAAAAGCAGAAGGACCTCGCGCGCATCCTGGTGGCCGAACTGGAGGCCCTGGGCTGCGAGGGCGCGGCCATGGACGGCTGGGGCTACGTGACGGCCCGGGTTCCGGCCAACCTCCCCGCGGGGCACCCGGCCTTCGGCAAGGTCCCGGTGGTGGGCTTCCTGGCCCACCTGGACACCTACCACGCCACGCCGGGGGCCGGCGTCAAGCCGCGCATCGTCCGGGGTTACGAAGGGGGCGACCTGGTGCTGGGCGCGGGCGAGACCCTGGAGGCCGCCCGGAATCCGGCCCTGGCCCAGTGCCTCGGGCACACCCTGGTGACCACGGACGGCACGACCCTCCTGGGCGCCGACGACAAGGCCGGCATCGCCGAGATCCTGAGCCTCCTGGCCTGGCTGCGGCGCAACCCCGGGTTCCTGCACGGGGAGCTGCGCATCGGCTTCACCCCGGACGAGGAGGTGGGCCGGGGCACCGAGCACTTCGACGTGGCGGCCTTCGGGGCGCAGTACGCCTACACCCTGGACGGCTCGACGCTGGGCGAGGTGGAGGACGAGACCTTCTGTGCGGACACGGCGATCTTCACGATCACCGGCCACGACGTGCACCCGGGCTACGCCAAGGGCGTCATGGTCAACGCGGTGCGCGTCGCGGCCAAGCTGGTGGACCTCCTGCCCCCCGACAGCCTGCCGGAGACCACCGAGGACCGGCAGCCCTACCTCCACCCCTTCTCCCTCACCGGCGACGTGACCCGGGCCGAACTCAAGCTCCTGGTGCGGGCCTTCACGGAGGAGGAGCTGGCCGGGCGCGAGGACGTGCTCGCCAGGCTCAAGCGGGACGCGGAGGGCGCCTTCCCCGGCGTTTCCATCGGGCTGGAGATCAAGGAATCCTACCGGAACATGATCTACCGGATCGCCGAGGATCCCAAGGTGCTGGACTACGCCCTGGAGGCCGTGACCCGCCAGGGCATCACGCCCATCCGCAGGGCCATCCGCGGCGGCACGGACGGGGCGCGGCTGTCCTACATGGGCCTGCCCACGCCGAACATCTTCGCCGGCGGGCAGAGCTTCCACTCCGTGCAGGAGTGGGTGTCCCTGGAATGGATGGCGGCGGCGGTGGAGGTTTGCATCCAGCTGCTGGGCGTGTGGGTGGAGAAGTCGGGCCGGGAGGCCTGACCGTGGCGGCGGCGCTGCCCCTGGGCCTGGCCTTCGGCCTCATCGTCCTCGCGATCCTCTGGCGGCGCCGCGCCCCCGCGCCGCACCGGGTGGCCTCGGGCGACATCCCCGAGATCCTCGCCCAGCTCCAGGTTTCCGCCCGGGAAGGCAACGCGGGCGTGCTCACGATCCCCCGGGAGGGCGCCCCGGAGGGAGAGGGCGTCCGCCTCCGGTTCTCCATCGAGCTGGGCGTCGTGGGCCTGGACTGGGTTCCAAGGGGCCCGGGCGACGCGGAGGACCGGGAACGCATCGCGGAGATGGCCGCCGCCCTGGGCTATCACGTCGCGGCCGTCGACGCGGAGCCTGCGGGCCACCTGCGCATGACCGGCCAGGGCATCGCCGAACTGGGCATCGCCATCATCCGCGATTTCTACGGAATCGCCCCGGCCACGCGCATCGCCATGGTCACGGTGGGCTTCGCGTGGGATCCGGAGGCCCGCTGGAGCCAGGCCGGCGTCTGAAGCGCATCGGACGGCGCCGGGGCCCGGGAAAGAGCTTGCCTGCGATATATCCTTTAAGATATAACGGACTCATTCCATTCGATCCGGCCGGTCCCGTCGACGATGCCCTGAGGAGTCCGAATGCACCGCTGTGCCCCATCACGCCTTGTCCTGGCTCTCGCCTGCGCGGGCGCGTCCGTCCTGGCGGCGGACCCGCCCGCCAAGGCGGTCCCCAAGGCGCCCCCCAAGCCCGCGCCCAAGGACGACGCCTTCAAGCTCGGCGAAGTGACGGTGGTCGTCACGGACAAGCAGGAGGCCCTGGAGACGGTCAACACCCGCATGGACGCCGAGCAGATCCGCGCGCTCAACCTGGACACCGTGGGCGCGGCCCTCACCGCCCTCCCCGGGGTGAGCCTCACCGTCAATTCCCGCAACGAGCAGATGCTCTACGTGCGCGGCAACGATTCCCGCCAGGTGCCGCTGTTCGTGGACGGGATCCCGGTGTACGTGCCCTACGACGGCGAGATGGACTACGGCCGGTTCACCACCGCCGACCTCGCGGAGATCCAGGTGGCCAAGGGCTACAGCTCGGTCCTGTACGGGCCCAACACCCTGGGCGGCGCCATCAACCTGGTGACCCGGCGCCCCTCCCGGAGTTTCGAGGGGGACCTCGCCGCGGGGATCGCCGACGGCGGGGGGCGGCGCGCGGCCTTCAACGCCGGCAGCCGCCAGGCCTCGTTCTACGTGCAGGCCGGCGCCTCCTGGCAGGAGAGCGACCACTGGCGCCTGTCCTCGAACTTCGCGCCCACGGCGCGCGAGGACGGGGGCTGGCGCGACAACACCTTCTCCAGGGACACCAAGGCCTCCCTGAAGCTCGGCTGGACCCCCAACGCCACCGACGAATACGTGGTGGCCTACCAGGGCCAGCGGGGCCGCAAGGGCAATCCCGTGGGCACGAACCCCCAGATCACGGCCAACTACTGGCAGTGGCCCACCTGGAACAAGGAAAGCGCCTCCCTTTCCACCCGCACGGCCCTGGGCGCCCAGAGCGACCTCAAGGTGCGGGCCTACTACGACACCTACGAGAACACCCTCGTGGCCTACACCGACGGCACCTATTCGACCGTCAACACCACCGGCAGCCTGAAGCCCACGGGCCGGAGCCTCTACCGCGACTTCACCCACGGCGCCCTGGCGGAATTCCAGACCACCGCCCTGCCTTCCCACAGCCTCCGGGCGGTGCTGCAGACCAAGACGGACGTCCACCGCGATGGCACCGGGGCCATCCCCTCCACCGCGGGGTGGACGCACTTCGAGGACCACTACCTGGCCGCCGGCGTGGAGGACAGCGTCTCCCTGGCCCAGGCCTGGGACCTGTCCCTGGGCGGCGGGTGGGACCAGCTGCGCCCCGTGGCCTCGGGGGTCTGGAACCTGCCGCGGCCGCGGGCCTACTGGCACGGCCAGGCGGGGCTCTTCTGGAGGGCCGCGCCCGCGCTCCAGGTCTACGCCACCGTGGCCCAGAAGGAGCACTTCCCCACCCTCAAGGACCGCTACTCGCTGCGCCTGGGCACGTACGTCGACAACCCGGGCCTGGCCCCGGAACGCTCCCTCAACCTGGAGACCGGCGCCAAGCTGGCCCTGGGCGCCTGGCTCCGCGTGGAGGCCGCCCTGTTCCGCAGCACCATCCAGGACCTCATCCAGGGCATGCCCCTTCCCAGCGGCCTGATGCAGATGCAGAACGTCGGCGAGGTGCGCCACACTGGCGGTGAGCTCTCCGTGGGATTCAAGCCTTCGGAAACCTTCGAGGCGGGCCTGGGCTACACCTACCTGGACCGCAGGAACGTCACCAACCCCGCGGTCAAGCTCACCAGCACGCCCCGGAACCGCGTTTCGGGCCACGTGAAGGTCCAGGCCCTGCCGACCCTCCACATCCTGGCCTCGGTGCAGAGCCAGGACGCCCTCTGGGACACCTACGCGAACCTCGCCAAGCAGTCCGTGACCGCGCGGCTGGGCGGGTTCACCACGGCCAACCTCAGCGTGGGGTGGAAGGCCACCGCCGCCCTGCAGGTGGACGCGGGCTTTACCAACCTCCTCGACCGCGACTACCAGCTCTCCACCGGCTATCCCATGCCCGGCCGCATGGGGTTCGCCAACGCGCGCCTGCGCTTCTGAACCTGGAGGCAACATGTTCAAGCCCCTGCTCCCGCTGCTCTGCGCCGCCCTGGGCGCCGCCGCCCCCCACGCCCTCACGGTCCGCGGCTGCGTGGAACGGGAAGGCGCCCTCGCCGCGGCCGCGACCCGCAACCTCCCGCGGTACCGGCGCCTCGTGAAGATCTCCCACCCCGACGGCTCCTACCGCTGCGCCCTGGAAATCGACGGGTGGTCCTTGCGCGACGTGCTGGCGGCCTTCAAGCCCGCCAAGAAGCACGTCGACGGCTTCGACCGCCCCCTGGACACGTTCATCGTCGTCACGGGCCGGGACGGCCGCAGGGCGCTCTTCTCATGGAGCGAGGTGTTCCTGGCGGGGGACGGCGGCCCCCTCCTCGCGGAAAAGGCCCGGTTCATCCTGCCCCACCACCACGATCCCCTGGCCCGGAGCCGGGTGGACCCCATCGCCCTCCAGCCCCCCGCGGCCCGGGACGCCCTCAGGCTGGAAAGCTGCGCCTCCTGCCACGGCCAGGGCAAGCTCCTCGCCCTCTCCATGCCCAGGGGCCTCTGCCTGGTGTTTCCCCAGGACGGCTTCGGCGGCCGGTTCGTGGAGGACGTGGCCGACGTGGAGATCCGCCAGGTGGGCGTTTCCGTCGTGGCCGACAAGGCCGCCGGGAAGAAGGCGCTGGTGGACGCGCCCGACCTGGTGGGCCCGGACGGCGCCCGGGTACGCCTGGACCGGGACCGCTTCCAGGCTGCCGCCGGCGCCAGCCACCGGGACGCGGCCTTCGGGGAGGGCATGGGCTACCACGGCCTGCGCGTATCGACCGGGGCCGACCTGGGCTCCCTCCTGAAGCCGCTGCTTCCGGCCGGTACGGATCCCCGCTCCACCTACGTCCTGGTCACCGCCGCGGACGGGTACCGGTCCGTCTTCTCGGGGACCGAGGTCTTCGACGGACGCGGCGCCGTCCTGGCCGACCAGGTCAACGGCGCGCCCC
>DBMS01000256.1:8793-18427 GCA_002297665.1 Holophagaceae bacterium UBA692
GTGGCGACGATGCGTCCGTCGGGCCCCACGAGCACGGGCTTGGGGATGCTGCGCACGCCGTAGGCTTCGCTGATGGGGTTCTTGAAGCCCTGGGGCAGGAAGGCGTGGGTCCAGGGCATGGAGGTGGCGGGGTTGGCCCGGTAGGGGGCGATGTGCTCCACCTTGCGGTCGAAAGAGAGGCTGAGGACGTTCAGGCCCTTGTCCTTGAAACGGGCGTGGGCCTTCATCAGGGCGGGCATGGCGGCGCGGCAGTCGGGGCACCAGGTGGCCCAGAAATCCAGGAGGACGAACTTGCCCTTGAAGGTTTCCAGGGAGAGAGGCGTGCCTTCCAGGGAGGTCACGGCGAAGGCGGGAGCCGCGATGCCCACGGCGGTCTTCAGTTCGGCCTTCAGCCGGTCCTGGGCCTTGAGGGCCTCCACGGTGCCGGGGAAGTCCTTCTGGAGGGCTTCGAAGGAGGGCTTCCAGTCGGCCTCGGCGCCGGTGTCCACCATCTCGGTGAAGTGTTCGAAGAGGAGGTTCCGGCGGGTGGGTCCATCGGGGTGGTGGGCCCGGGCCTCGGCGAGGTACCCCGCGGCGTCCCGGCGGGCCCAGCCGCCCAGGGCCGGCAGGAGCCCCCTGTCCAGGGTCCATGCGGAGGACGTGGGGGGGACCTCCTTGAGGGTCATGGCCAGTTGCTCGGCGGTGGGAGCCTGGCGGGCCAGGCGGAGGTAGTACAGCCGGGTCACCAGGAGGGCCTGGCGGACGGCAGGCTGGGTTTCAGACCCCAGGCGGGCGGTGATCCCGGCCAGGTCCTTGGCCACGTCGGCCTTGAAGTCGATGGAGTTCCGGCCGGCCTCGACGTGGGCGGCCCGGGCCTTGGCCACGGCTTCGCCCTTGGCCCGGGCCTCCTTGAGGACGGCGTCGGCATCGGCCGCCGCCAGGGGAAGGCAGAGAACCGCGACGGGAAGGGCGCGCAGGATCATCGGGGGTCTCCTCAGCCGCAGTGCAGGTGCAGGTTCACGAGGTCCTTGAGGGAATCCGCGTGCCCGAAGATCTTCTCGCTCATGTTGAGGTCGTCGAAGGCCTTGAGGGTGCGGATCTGGGCGTCGATGAGGCCGGCGGGGAAGACGCCGCCGTCCTCGTAGCGGGCCCGGTCCCGGGCCAGGCAATCGGCGGATTCGAAGCAGGAGGCGGGCAGCTGCTTGAGGCCCTCCACCCGGGAGGCGTCGGCGCGCACGTAGAGCTGCTCGGCCACCTTGAGGGCATCGGGGTGCTCCAGGCCGAAGCGCCCGGCCACGGCCATGCCGGCCAGGAGGTGGTGGGCGTTGGCGCTGCCGTCGGGGCTGCGCAGCTCCACGGTCTGGTTGTTCTCGAAGGCGCGCGTCCCGTTGACGGGCTCCTGGGGGTTGGCGGTGGTGAGCATCCGGTCGCCCACGCCCTGCCAGCCCAGGGGCACGCGTACCAGCACCGAGCGGTTGCGGTCGCCCCAGCAGATGCTGGTGGGGGCCTCCTGGTGGGGCACCAGGCGCAGGAAGGAGGTGGGCACGGTGTTGCCGAAGGCCGTGAGGGACTCGGCGCTGAGCAGGAAGCCGGCGATGACCTTGCGGGCGGTGTCCGTGAGGCCGTTCTCGTCGGCCATCTGGTTCTGCCCGTCCTTCATGAACCGGGTGTGCACGTGGAGGCCGCTGCCGGCCTGGCCCGCGATGATCTTGGGGGCGAAGCTCACTTCCAGGTTGTGCTTGTAGGCCACCTCGCGGATGGCCCACTTGGCCATGACGATCTGGTCCGCGGCCTGCTCGATGGGCACGGGGAGGAACTCGATCTCGTGCTGCACCATCTCCATGCCGTTGGCGAGGATGTTGCCCACCTCGGCGTGGCCGTACTTGATGCTGCCGCCCATCTCGCTGATGACCTGCATGGCCTCGCGGCGCACCAGGCCCCACTTGGAGAAGGGGTGGGACTCGTGGTAGCCCTTCTGCTCCACGATGGGGTAGATGGAGTCGACCTCGGAGAACAGGTAGTACTCCAGCTCGCCCAGCGCCTCCATGGTCAGGCCGGTGCGCTCCCGGAGGCTGCGCTGGGCCTTCTGGAGGATGTACTCCGGCGCGCTCTCCAGGGGGTCGCCGTGGTTGTCGAAGAAGCTGCACAGCAGGTCGATGGTGGGCACTTCGCTGAAGGGGTTCACGTAGGCGGTGCGGAAGCGGGGCACCACGTAGAGGTCGCTGGAATCCGCCGACACGAAGGGGAAGAGGCTGGAGCCGTCCACGCGCTCGCCCATGCACAGGATCTTCTCCAGGTGGGCCTTGCTGTTGATGACGAAGTTCAGCTTCTTCAGGCGCCCGTCCCCGGCCACGTAGCGGAAGTTCAGCATGCGGATGTCGTTCTGCTCGATGAAGCGGACGATGTCCTGCTTGGTGAAATCCTCGGCCGGCTTCTGGAGGGCCTTGACGATCTTGTTGGGGTTCAGGGCGAGCTGGTCGTTCATGTCCGTGAGCCTTGAAGGGGTTGGCGGAATTGCCGGTCCGGGAATGCCAGGATAGGCCAGGAAACGCTTGGCCGCGCGGCGGTTCCTGTGATACCCATCACAGGGCCGGTGCGGCCTTGCGCTATTTAGAGCATATGATCACAATGATCCCCAAGGAGTTTCCCATGCGCATCGCCATCCCCTCCCTTTCCCCCGGCGGCCTCGATGCCGGCGTGCACGGCCACTTCGGCCACTGCGACCTCTACACCCTGGTGGACGTGGATGGCGGCGCCGTCGCCCGGGTGGCCACGGTGCCTCCCGTCCCCCACGAACAGGGCGGCTGCCTCGCGGCCGTGGCCTTCCTCGCCGGGCAGGAGGTGGACTGCCTCATCGCCGGCGGACTGGGAAAGCGCCCCCTCATGGGCTTCAACCAGGCCGGGATCGAGGTCTACCGGGGGGCCGGTGCGCCCACGGTGGGCGCCGCGGTGCAGGCCTTCCTGCGGGGCGACCTGGAGGTTTTCTCGGGCGAATTCACCTGCGGCGGCGGGGGGCATCACCACTAGACTGGATGGTTCAGGAGGCCCCATGCCCGAACCCGCCTTCCAGGATTACTACCCCGAGAACGTGTCGCACTGCTACGGCTGCGGCTCCCTGAACGCCCTGGGACTGCGCATCCGCACCCGCTGGGAGGGCGAGGAGTCCGTCACGCGGTTCACGCCCCGGCCCGAGCACACGGCGGTTCCGGGGTTCGTGTACGGGGGCCTCCTGGCCTCCCTGGTGGACTGCCACGCCACCGGGACGGCCGCGGCCGCCATGTACCGCCAGGAAGGCCGCGCCATGGACACACTGCCCGCCTACCGCTTCGTCACCGCCTCCCTGCACGTGGACTACCTCGCGCCCACGCCCCTGGGGGTGGAACTGGAAGTGCGGGGCAAGGTCAAGCGCATCGAGGGGCGCAGGGTGGTGGTGGAGGCCACGGTTTCCGCGCTGGGAAAGGTGACCGCGCGGGGCGAGGTGGTCGCGGCGCAGATGCGGGAAGGGTTCGGGCTCTAGCCCGCCGGCCGGACCCGCGCCATTCTATAGGGCGTGCGGAGGAAGCATGTCGGACACCGGACGTTTCGATCAGGCGGCCAAGGACTGGGACCTGGAGGACCGGCGGGTGATCCTGGCCCGGGCGGTGGCTGCGGCGATCCGGGCGCGGGTGCCCATCTCCAACGACGATTCGGTGCTGGATTTCGGGTGCGGGACGGGGCTGCTCACGCTGGAGCTGGCGCCCCTGGCCGGGTCCATCACGGGGGCCGACACGTCCCCGGGCATGCTGGAGGCCCTGGCGGCCAAGGCCCCGGTGGCGCGGATCCTCCTGGACCCGGGGAAGGACCCGGACCTGGGCGGTCCCCACAGCCTCATCGTCAGCAGCATGACCCTGCACCACATTCCCGACGTTCCCGGCCTGTTCCGGGCCTTCGCGCGCCACCTGCGCCCCGGGGGCCGCGTCGCCCTGGCGGACCTGGACACCGAGGACGGCAGCTTCCACACCGACGCCCAGGGCGTGCATCACCAGGGGTTCGCGCGGGAACAGGTGATCGCGTGGCTACGGGAGGCGGGGTTCGGCGACGCGCGGGCGGAAACCGCGTGCACGACCCGCAAGGAGGGACGGGACTACTCCATCTTCCTCGCCCTCGGAACGAAGGACTGAATCCATGAAGAGCATTGCATTCTTCGCAACAGCGGCCCTCGTCGCCGCCCCGGCCCCGGCCGCGCCCCTGGTGGAGGCCTTCCAGAAGGGGCCCATCGCCATCACCGCCCGGGTGGTCCGCGGCCAGGGCACGCCGGAGGCTTCCTCCCTGCCCCTCTTCCGGGTGCCGGTGCTGCAGTACCAGGACAGCCTGGAGCTGTCCTTCTCGGGTGAGGCCTTCGACCCGCGGGTGACGCGCGCCGACTGGTCCCTCATCGTGGTCTTCCTGCCCCGCACCGTGGCCCCCACGGACCAGGGGGTGGTGGACTTCCGCCTCAAGCGCAAGGGCGGGACCATGGCGGCGCCGACCATCCCGGTTCCCTATGATTCCATCCCCATGATCTTCCTGGTGCCGGACAAGAACGGCCGCAAGAAGATCCTCGCGGACCTGAACGCCCACCTGGAGGCCTTCCGCACGCTGTGCGCGAAGATCGCCGACCTCTCCGGGGAGCGGGCCACGGCCGACAAGTTCATCGAGGACCTGGGCGCCATCGACAAGAACCTCACCCCGGCCCAGTACGACAACGCGGTGCTCAGCTTCCTCCACACCTACGGCGGCGCCGTGTCGGGGGACCTGCAGGCCTTCGTGGGCGGCAGCCGCACCAACCTGGAGAAGTTCCAGTTCCTCACCCAGCAGTTCCGCAAGACCAACATCCTGGTGCCCGAGGCCGCCGCCGCCACGCCCGTGGAGGCGCAGGTGACCGCGGGCACGCGGCCCTCCTCGGCCTACGTCTCGATCTTCTTCGACCTGGCCGCCATCATCAAGAACCTGTGGCCCGGACACCAGTTCAACTACCTGCCGGCCCTCGCGCGCAACTTCCAGGACGACGGCGCCGAGCTGTACTACAGCGACTGGATCCAGACCGCCGGCGCCACCCGCAGCGCCCTCCTGTGCTGCCCGGGCAACTGGGAGGCCAAGACGCCGCCCCCCTTCTCCCTGGAGCTGGCCCCGGGCGAGTCCCTGCTCAAGGACCATGCCGAGCTGAAGGTGGTCGCCAAGGAGAAGGGACGCACCCCGTTCGCGCTGTACGGCCAGGACTGGAAGCTCGTGGTGGCGGGCCTTCCGCCCCTGGGGCTCGCCCCCAGCCCCGCGAAGATGAGCTTCGTGGCCTCCTGCGCGCCGCTGCGGGAGCCGCTGCGCAAGCTGGCCGCGCCTTCCGTGAAGGTCAAGGTGGTGGGGCGCTGGGGCTTCACCAGCATCGCCACCGACCCCCTGGAGGTGCCCGTGGCCTGCGACCCGTCCTGGGCGCCCACGGCCCCGGAGCGGGAACGGTTCCAGGTGGGCGGGGCCTGCACGTTCAAGCTGCCCGCGGCCTGGGCGGGGATCGTGGAGAAGGTCGTGTTCAGGCCCGCGGGGGCGCCCCCGGTGGCGGCCGTGCTCAAGGACGCCCCGGACGGCGCCCGGGAGGCCGTGTTCCAGACCGTGGCCGCCCAGGCCGGGGCCGGCGCCCTGGAGATCACCGCCGCGGGCCGGCCCCCGCTGACGCTTCCCCTGACGCTCCTGGAGGCGCCGCCCGAGCCTTCGGGCTTCGAGGCCCGCCTGGGCGAGACCCGGATCCTCGTCAAGGGCCGCCGCCTGGAAGCCATCCGCTCCGTGGAGCTGGCCGGGCGCACCTTCATCCCCGACGGCGAGGCCGCCGAGGGCCGCTGGTTCAAGGCGGAGGACGGCAAGCCCCTGGAGGGCGCCGTGGGCCGCGTCCTGCCCGCGTCCCTGACGCTGGCTTCGGGCAAGGCCTCCGCGGGCCCCGCGTCCATGCTGCCGGCCCGCCCCCGGGTGGGGGACCTGCGCGTGATCCCCATGGACGTCAAGGGCGCCGGCCTTCCGGTGACCGCAACCCAGCCCATCGCGCCCACGGGCGGCCCGAGCCTCGTGAGCCTCCTGGCCGGCAAGGGCTACCGCTTCCCGCCCGACGGCACCCTGCGCGCGGCCCTGCGCAACGCCGCCGACCCGGGCGTGGTGCGGGTGGTCCCCGCCGCCCGGATCCGCCTGATGGGCAACAACCAGAAGGCCACCTTCGTCCTGAACCCCGCCGAGCTCCTTGGGGGCCGGGCCGCCGGTCGGCTGGAACTGCAGGTGCTGGACGACGCCGCGGGCGCCGGCGACTGGCTCCCCTTCCCCGTCACCTTCCTGGACCTTCCCACCATCACGTCCGTGCAGGCCGCGCCCCCGGGGCTGCGCCTCGCGGGGCCTTCCCTGGACCAGGTGGAAGCCGTGGCCGCGCGCCCGGAAGGCCCCTGGGAGCCCGCCTCCGTGCGCATCGAGGAGGGCCGGGAGACCCTCAAGGTGGCTTCGCCTCCGGAGGGAAACGCCTGCTTCCTGAAGGTTTTTGGCTGGCCCGACCTGGTCCTCACCCTGAAGTTTCCGCCCCTGAAGGCTCCTGAGCCAGCTGCCGCCGCTCCGGAATCAGGCACGACCACGCCGGCCAGTCGTCCCCCTTGCTGAGGTTGTTCTGCCATTGGAGGGGTTGCAGGTTCTCCGGGGCATCCGTGCCCCCCAGGGCCACCGGGCGGATGTGGTCCACCTGCCAGCCGCAGCCGCCCGCCATGATCTCCCCGTACTTGACCCAATGGATCCAGGCTCCGCAGGCGTCCTTGCGGAAGTAGTCCGGGTTCCACCCCGGCACGGGGACGCCCCGGTTCCAGGCCGCCTTGATCTGGTCGCCGGTGAAGGAATCGCCGCTGGCTTGGGTTCCGGGGAATCTCAAGGGTCCTCCAGGGCACACGTGCCGGGCCCATCCTGAGGCCGGTTTCCCGAAAAGGGCCCGAAAAAGGATGAACGGTCGAAAACGGGGGATGAACGGTTTTCGGCCGGACGCGGGGGCCGGGCGCCGCGTGGGGGAGCTCGAGGGGGGACGGAGAGGGCGCGCAGCGACCGCGCGGTCCCCCCTCGTCCATGTCAGACCGGGGACAGCCGGCTCCGGAGCACCTTGGCCATGGCCCGGCTGACGATCAGCTTGGTGCGCTTGGCGAGCCTCACCTCCAGCCGTCCGCCGATGAGGTCCTTGATGCCGATGACCGCCTCGGGCCTCAGCAGCAGGTTGCGCTGGATGCGCACCATGCCCGCGGCGGGGAAGGCCTGCTCCACCTCCCGCAGGGTCGCCCAGGTGGTCTCGTGGCGCTTGGTGAGGGAGTGGGCCCACACCCGCTCCTCGGTGTATTCGAAGTGGGTGACGAACTTCAGGTCCAGGAGGACGGTGCCGAACCCCGCCACCACGGGCACGCGCTCCAGGGGCGGGAGGATGGCGTGCCATTCGGCGGTCGTGAGGCGGTGGACCTTGCGCTCCCGCACCCGCTGGAGGGTCCGGGCGAGGCGGTCCTCGTACACGGGCTTGAGCAGGTAGTCCACGGCGGCGGCCTCGAAGGCCTGGATGGCGTAATCGGCGTGGGCGGTCACGAAGACCGTGAGGGGCGGGTGGGGCAGCTCGGCCAGCGCCTCCAGGCCCGTGAGCCCGGGCATCTGGATGTCCAGGAAGAGCACGTCCACGGGGACGTCCTGGTTGAGGGCCATCCATTCCAGGAGCCCGGCGCCGTCCTCCAGGGAGGCCAGGAGCCGGCACCCGGCTTCGCCCAGGAGGCGCGCCAGGCGCTCCAAGGCGAGCGGTTCATCATCGGCAATGACGACGTTCAACGGGTCCATGCCCTCAGTGTAGCAAGACGCCGGACAGCCGAATGGTGGCCAGGGTTCCGCCCTCCCGGGGACCGATGGTGAAGGTGGTGTCGCCGCCGAAGTGCAGCGCCAGGCGCGCCTCCAGGTTCCGAAGGCCGACGCCGGAGCCGGGCTTGTCCTGGTACGGCGCGCCGGTGTTCCACACCTCGAGCTTGAGGTCGCGGCCGTCCCGGCCCACCCGCACCACCAGGTCCCCTCCCCCCCGGTTGGGTGAAATGCCGTGCTTGATGGCGTTCTCCACCAGGGGCTGGATCAGGAGGGGCGGCACCTGGTGGGCGTCCAGGCTGGAGTCCCAGTCCCATTGGAGGCGCAACCGCACCCCCAGCCGCAGGCCTTCGATGTAGAGGTAGTCCTCCACCAGGGCCCGCTCCTCCCCCAGGGAGAAGGTGGGCGTCTCGGACGCCCGGAGGATCCGGCGCAGGAGGTCCGCCAGGTGCTTGACGCTCTGCTCGGCGGTGGGCGGATCCCTGTGGATGAGCTCCGCCAGGCCGTTGAGGGCGTTGAAAAGCACATGGGGGTGCAGCTGGCTCTGGAGCAGCCGCGTGCGGGCGATGTTCGCTTCTGCGACCATGGCTTCCTTTTCATCCAATGCGTTGGCCCTGCCGGCCACCAGTCCGCCGGCGGCCGCCATGGCGGGCGCCACGACGAGGAGGTAGGACATCAGGACCCCCGACGCGTTCGGGGTCGGCAGCGCGGCCTTGCTCCGCAGCCACAGGTCCAGGACGACGATGAGGAAGCTGGAGGCCTCGGCCCCGGCCAGGGCCAGCCCCAGCTTCTGGGCGAAGGCCAGCGCTCCGCTCCCCTTGGCCCGGATCCGCCACGCGAAGGGCACCACCAGCACGACCGTGAGCACATGGAGGCCCGGACCGAGGACGGCGGCCAGGTGGACCCAGAGGCTCCCGAGGACGCCGAGCCGGTGGTAGGCCCTGAACGCGACGGCGCTGAAGACCAGCCAGACGCAGGCGATGACCCACGCCTTGAGGTGGAGTGCGCGCATCCACCCTGCGATCCTGCCGGGGGAGGCTGGGCCGGACGGATCCCCATCACCAAGGCGTGGTCCAGATGGTCGTGACACTGGGGGCGGTGGCTTCATGGGCTCCTGTCCGGGCACCGGGCGAACCGGCGAGCGCAGCGCCGTCCCTTCGTGATGGGGAAGCGAGAAGGTGGAGTGTTTCCTTGCGAAGGACGAGCTTGGTCTTCATGGCCTTCTCCTGGAAGGTGCCAACGGGCACGGCAACCGTTTTACGAGAAGGCCTTGTTAATTCCCCAGAATATCCCCAAACGGTCCCAAACCGCCCCCGAACCGTTCATCCCCCAAAAACGACCGTTCAGGGAAATTCCCAGGGCTGAACCGCGCCAGCTCCTAGCCTTGAGGAACCACCACCCCCGCCGGCCGGCGGGAATCGCGACGGATTTTACAACCATGGCCGCCTCCACCGTTCGAACCGCCCCCTTCTTCGTCCTGCGCACCCCCGGCCTGCCCGCCGAGCCCGGACGGTGCTGGACCCCCGAGCGCCTGCGCGCCGAGGTCCGGCGCCCCGAGGTGCGGGAGGCGCTCTTCCTCGCCTCCCCGGACCTGGACGCGGCCCTGGATCCGTGGCTCCGCGGGGACCTGCCCGGGGACCGCGCCGCCCGCATGGAGCGGAGCCTGGTGCGGTACCTCACCCGCATGGGCGCAAGGTCCACGCCCTTCGGGCTGTTCGCGGGGTGCGCGGCCGGAACCTGGGGAACCGGCAGCGACCTGCGGGTGCCGCCCCTGGGCGACTGCACCCGCCGCACCCGGTTGGAC
>DBMS01000256.1:18462-18647 GCA_002297665.1 Holophagaceae bacterium UBA692
CACCTGGCGGCCCAACACGAGCCTCCACCTGGCCGCGGGCCGCTGGCACTACGCCGAGCCCCGGGTCCGGGCCCGGGAGGGACGGGAGTACCACCTCGTGGCCCTGGAGCCCACCGGGCACCTGGACGCGGCCCTGGCCTGCGCCGCCGGCGGCGCGGGCCTGGGGAGCCTGGCCGGGCGCCTCG
>DBMS01000035.1:0-579 GCA_002297665.1 Holophagaceae bacterium UBA692
TTCACGGCCGCCCGTTTCGCGGACCGGCGCGAAGCCTGCACCCCGGACCGGCGCGAAGCCCGTGTCCCGGGCCGGCGCGAAGCCGGGTACCCGGACCGGCGCCCCCGCCAAGCCCGGTCCCAAACCCCGGGCCAAGGCCCCGGCCGGCGCCAAGCCCAGGACCNNCCCAGTCCGGTGACCGCCTCCAGAAGATCCTCGCGGCGGCCGGGGTGGACTCCCGGCGGGCCTGCGAGCAGATCATCCTGGAAGGGCGCGTTCAGGTGAACGGGGTCACGGTCACGGAGCTGGGCACCCGGGCGGATGCCCGCAGGGACGAGATCACCGTGGACCTNNNNCTGAACAAGCCCAAGGGTTACGTCACCAGCGTGAAGGACGACCAGGGCCGGCCCACCGTCATGGCGCTCATCCACGGGGTGGACGCGCGGGTGTATCCCGTCGGGCGCCTGGACTTCAACTCCGAAGGGCTCCTGCTGCTCACCAACGACGGGGCGATGGCCCAGCGGCTCATGGCGCCGGAATTCCACGTGCCCAAGGTCTACCTGGTAAAGGTCCACCGCATGCCCCGGCCCGAGACCCTGG
>DBMS01000035.1:639-1209 GCA_002297665.1 Holophagaceae bacterium UBA692
GGGCAAGAACCAGCAGATCCGCAAGATGTTCGCCGCGGTGGGGCACCCGGTGTCCAAGCTTCGCCGCGTGCAGTTCGGCCCCCTGGACGATCCCGCCATCAAGCCCGGGGAGTGGAGGTTCCTGAATCCCCAGGAACTGGCGGCGCTGAAGGCCCTCTAGTCTTGCCCGGTCACTCCGGCCACCGGAAGCCCGGCTCCGAGCTGGCCACGTCCATCAGGCCCCGGGACGCGGCCCAGCCCACGTCCCAGGTTCTCATGCCCTCCAGGAGCTTCACGTCGGCTTCGGGGGGCATGAGGGCGCNNCACCCACCGGTCGCGGCCGGTGTTCTTGGCGGCGTAGAGGCACTGGTCGGCCAGCTTCAGGGCCTGCTGCCAGTCGGCGACTTCCGGATGGTGGGGGTGCACGGGGATGGCGGTGAAGCCGATGGACCAGGTCTTCCGGAACTCCACCCCGCCGGGGAGCGCGAAGGTGCAGGCGCGGATGGCCTCCAGGAGGCCGTTGGCGATGGCGGGGGCGCCGGCGCGCCGGGTGCGCCGGGCCACCAGGAGGAACTCCTCGCCGCCCCAGCG
>DBMS01000035.1:1268-3404 GCA_002297665.1 Holophagaceae bacterium UBA692
TTGAAGTGGTCGATGTCCATCAGGAACAGAAGGATGTCCTCCTTGCCGAGGAGGGGGTCCTGGCCGGCGTCCAGGTGCTCCCGGAAGGCCCGCTGGGCCTGGAGCGCGTCGGTGGGCAGGGAGAGGTCCAGGAACCGGCGGTTGTGGAGGCCGGTGAGGGGGTCCACCAGGGAGGCCTCCTCCAGGGCGCGGTTGGCCTTCTCCAGTTGCTGCTTGGAGGCCTCCAGGGCCTCGGTGCGGGCGGCGACCATGGCTTCCAGGGCGGCGTTGCGCCGGTGCAGCTGGGCGGTCCGCCGGCGGAAGCCCAGGGCCACCAGGCCGCCCGCGGCCAGGNNGTTCCCCACCAGGGGGGCAAAACCCGGAAGGAGAACCCGGCCACCGGTCCGGGGGGACCGTCAATGAAGCGGCTTCGCACCTCGAACCGGTAGGTTCCGGCCGGAAGGGCCGGGTAGCGCGCCTCGTTGATCCGGGTGTCGCGCCATTCGTTCTCCAGGCCGACCAGGCGCACTTCGTGGCTGATGCGGCTCTCGTTCTGGAACGACAGGCCGGAGAACTGGAAGGAGAGGGTCCGGTCCGCGTAGGGGACCTGCGGGTCGGCCTCGCCCACCGCGTGCTCCCGGCGCAGGTCGCGGATCTCCTGGATCCGGGCCGCGGGGGGCGGGGGCGGGCCCTGGTAGGCCCGGGGCTGGAAGTAGGAGATGCCGTTGGAGAANNCCCTGCCAGAGGCCGCCGTCGGCGTCGATGGTGAGGCCGTTGGCCATGGGGTCCTGGCTCACCAGGCCGTCGCTCTTGATGAAGACGTCGAGCGCCTTGCCGTCCCAGCGCTTCATGCCGCCGCCGGTGCCGAGCCAGAGAACCCCCTTGGCGTCGAAGCCCATGCTCAGGATGCTGTCCCTGAAGAGGCCCTCGGGCTGGGTGAGGGATTCCACCACGCGCCAGGCTCCGTTCACCTGGGCCAGGCGGCTGATGCCCTTGGCGTCGAGGTAGGAGACCCACATGAAGCCCTTGGGGTCCCGGGCCAGGCTCGCGCAGTTGGTGCCCAGCAGGCCCTGTTCCCGCCCCAGGCGGGTCCACGTTCGGTTCTCGAGGTGGTAGAGGCCGTGCTCGCCGGCGGCCCAGAGGCCCCCGCCCAGGTCCTTTCGAAGGGAGTTCACGCGTTCCTCGGCCTGGTGGCCGGGGAAGGGCAGGCGCTCGGTCTTCCAGCCCCCCTTCACCCGGGAGACCTGGTAGACGCCGTCGGTGCGCGAGCCCAGGTAGGCCCCGCCCTCGGGGGCGCTGGCGATGGTGAGGATGAGGTTGCTGGTCCTGCAGGGCTCGATGGAGATNNTTCTCCACGCGGTTCGTCTTGAGGTCCAGGCGGAAGACGGCGTTGAACGCCTCGCTCTTGCCCGAACCCCCGAACCAGAGGGCGTCGCGCCCGGTGCCGCCGCCGGAAAGGAGGGTGCGTCCCTCGGTGCCGCGGAGCACGTGCCAGGTCTCGCCCTTGAGTTCGGCCACCCCGTTGTCGGTGCAGGCGAAGACCCGGCCGTCGGCGCTGGGGCCGATGTCCCACACCGAGGGGGACGGCAGGCCCTGGTGGGGGCCGAAGTTCGTCCAGAGGGAGCGCCCCTTGAGCTTGTGGACCCCTTCGCTGGTCACCCAGAGGTTGCCCTCCCGGTCCAGGAAGGTCAGGGAGGCCCAGCCGCCCGGGAGGCCCTTGGCCTCGCCCAGGGTCCAGGCCAGGTCGCCGTCGAAGCACGCCAGGCCCAGGGAGGTGCCCACCCAGATCCGGCCCGCGCCGTCCTCCACGGGGGGGTAGGGGTTGTAGGTGTTGCCGGGCAGCTTGCCGGAGAGGTCCACCCAGGATCCGTCCCAGCGGTCCCTGCGCCAGAGGCTCTTGCGGTCCCGCAGGAAGATCCGCCCCGAGCGGTCCTGCAGGATCCGGCAGCCGGTCCCGTGGAAGGTGGGGGGCAGGTCCAGGGCGGTCCAGGAACCGCCCGCCATGCGCCAGAGCCGCGTCTCCGTGCTGAGCAGCAGGGTCCGCAGGTCCGCCGAGGCCCACCCCGACGTGATCGGCTCGGGAAGGGTCCTGACCGTCGCCATGGGGCCCTTGCCTCGCCTGCCGAACAGCGCGTTGCCCTGGGCGGCCAGGGCGTC
>DBMS01000035.1:3428-4639 GCA_002297665.1 Holophagaceae bacterium UBA692
TCCCGGCCCTCGAGGCCGTAGATTCCGTCGTCGGTGCCGACCCACAGGCCCCCGGTGGGGGACGCGGCCAGCTCCCAGATGACGCTGGACTTGAGCCCCCGTCCCCAGGGCTGGAACCGGTGCCCGTCGTAGCGGTAGAGGCCGTCCTCGGTGCCGGCCCAGAGGTAGCCTTCCGCGTCCTGGGTGAAGCTGTAGACCCCCAGGTTGGTCAGGCCGTCCTCCACCCCGTAGCTCTGGAAGGAGAACACGCCCGGCGGCACCCTGCGTCCGGGGACGGGCGCTCCCAGGAGGGGCAGCATGAGGATCAAACCGGCGATTGCGCGGCCCAAGACCGGACGGATGGAGGACCTCCTGGGGATTCGAATGCGTGGCGGGAAGGCGAGGCTGGATGGGA
Organism: Holophagaceae bacterium UBA692; assembly: GCA_002297665.1. Classification (GTDB taxonomy): domain Bacteria; phylum Acidobacteriota; class Holophagae; order Holophagales; family Holophagaceae; genus Mesoterricola. The sequence continues at coordinate 3,823 of DBMS01000035.1, forward strand.
TAAGGTCAATCTTGAACATACGAGCCCCGGCCCGGATGTTCAAGCGGGCCCTACCGGGCCAGGGCCAGGATCTCCAGGACCTTCTCGCTGGTGATGTCCTTGCGCTCGCCCAGGGGCAGGACCTTTCGGGCCTGGAGCCGGTCGACGATCTCCCCGAAACGCTCCTCGCCCACCGAGTAGGCGTTGAGATGGGTGGGGTTGCCCATGCTCTCGAAGAAGGTCCGGGTGGCGATGATGCCCTTTTCCAGCCGGACGGCTTCATTGCCGTCATGGAAGTCCCACACCCGGGTGGCGTACTGNNATGAGCTTTTCCCGTTTGTCGGTTCGCTGGACCCACAGGAGGTTGGGCAGGACGATGGCCAGGGTCTGGGCATGGTCCAGCCCGTGGAAGGCGGTGAGCTCGTGCCCGATGGTGTGGGTGGCCCAGTCCTGGGGCACCCCGGCGCCGATGAGGCCGTTGAGGGCGAGGGTGGCGCACCACATGACGTTGGATCGGGCCGCGTAGTCCGTGGGGTCCGCCAGGGTGCGGGGCCCCTCCTCGATGAGGGTGCGCAGGATGGCTTCGGCGAAGCGGTCCTGGAGCGGCGCGTCGGCGGGGTAGGTGAGGTACTGCTCGACGGTGTGCACGAAGGCGTCCACCNNCCGTTGGCGATCTGGCGCGGCGATAGGGTGAAGGTGGTCTCGGGGTCCAGGATCGAGAACCGCGGGAACAGCAGGGGCGAGGAGAAGGCGATCTTGTCCCGGGTTGCGGCGCGGGTCACCACCGCGAAGCAGTTGGACTCGGAGCCCGTGGCGGGCAGGGTGAGGACGGTTCCCA
>DBMS01000035.1:4767-5113 GCA_002297665.1 Holophagaceae bacterium UBA692
TGGGCTCGATGCCGCCGAATTCCAGCAGCTCGAAGCCCTCCAGGGCCTTTCGGACCTGGTCGTAGACCCCGTTGGCCTTGATGCTGCCGCCCCCGTAGGTCATGAGGACGCGCGCGCCGTGCGGCACCTCCCGGCGAAGGGAGCCGATCTGGCCTGCCCCGAAGAGGATGCGTGTGGGATTGTGGAAGGTGAAGTTCTGCATGGTGCCTCGCGAAAGGTTTCAACGGTTCACTTGCACTCCAGCCAGCTGTTCCCGCGCCGCACGTCGGCCGCCAGCTTCACGCCCAGGGGCTCCAGGTCGTCGGCGCCCTCCATGGCGTCCCTGAGCAGGGCGGAAACGGCGTCG
>DBMS01000035.1:5231-5372 GCA_002297665.1 Holophagaceae bacterium UBA692
CCTGGTTGGAGGACTGCAGGTCCGGGATGCGCCGCACGCGGCCCCACAGGGTGCGCACAAGCCCCTCCTCCAGGGCCCGGGCCTTGGTGGCCTCGATCCACTCGGCCACCTTGGGCATGCGCTCGAAGTAGCGCTCGATGA
>DBMS01000035.1:5416-5567 GCA_002297665.1 Holophagaceae bacterium UBA692
TTGGCGGCGCTGCGCTGGTCGGCGGTGACGGCCTCCATGTCGACCCCCAGCACCTCCGACGCCGTGCGGCGGTGGATGTCCTCGCCGCGGGCGAAGGCGCCCAGGAGCACCGGATCCCCGGCCAGGGCCGCCACCACCCGCAGCTCGATCT
>DBMS01000035.1:5608-5750 GCA_002297665.1 Holophagaceae bacterium UBA692
GGTTGGGGTCCGAGGAGGCCAGGCGGCCCGTGGCCACCGCGGCCTGGTGGAGCCGCGTGTGAAGGCGGCCCGTCACCGGGCTCACCATCGTGGGCAGGGCCTCCACGTAGGTGGAGAGGAGCTTCTGCATCTGCCGGTGGCG
>DBMS01000035.1:5778-6009 GCA_002297665.1 Holophagaceae bacterium UBA692
TGGTCTTGTCGGTGCGCTTGAGGACGGGCAGGTTCAGCTTCTCGTAGAGGATCCTGCCCAGCTGGGCCGGGCTGTTGAGGTTGAAGGCCTCGCCGGCGAGCTCGAAGGCGCGGTCCGCGGCCCCGTCCCGGGCCACGCGCATGGCCTTGGCCAGGTGCTCGAGCACGTCCACGTCCAGGCGCACGCCGTCCAGCTCCAGGTCCGCCAGGACCTCCACCAGGGGCAGGTCCA
>DBMS01000297.1 GCA_002297665.1 Holophagaceae bacterium UBA692
GTTCAGCCCCTGGAGATTGTTATGGCAGCTTCGGGCTGACGGGTCGGGATCCCTTGGTGGGGCGCAGGCTTCCCGGTCAAGTCCTCTAGGTGTGGTCGGATACGTGAAATATAGACGCATTCTTGACTCCCCGCCGGTTTGACCTTACATTTACCGCGTATCCGGTAAGATTACCCTTGAAGCGGTAAACGATGGCGTGTGTAGATGGTAACAAGAATGAATAATCTGCTTACAGTTACAAATTCGATCCCAACGAGAGGTCTCATCGGCAAGAAGCTCCGCGACCTCCGGAAGGGCCGGGGGCTGTCCCAGCGTGAGTTCGGCCGGATCCTGGGGCTCTCCCAGAGCGCCATTTCCGAGGTCGAGCTTGGGCAGAGCTCGCTTTCCGCGGAGCAGTTCCTCCAGGTGCTCAAGTTCTTCAATGTGCTCGCCAGCCATTTCGATCCTGCCCCTGGCGACACCGGCGGGGCCATCCAGAAGGCCTTGGCCGCCCACGGCGCGAACCACCTGGCAGAGGATCCCAACCTCCTTCCCAGCGAGAACCTGGCCCGGGTCGATTCGATTCTTCGGGAAGCCCTGGTCTCCGGGGAGAACCCCAGGGCCCTGACTGCTCTCGCCCCGGTCATCATCCGCAACATCGGCCAGATCAACCTGCCGAAGCTTTTCGTCCAGTTCAAGGATTTCCACCTGGAGAACCGCTACGGGTGGTTGCTCGACAATATCCTGGCCGCCATCGCCCTCGCCCGCGGGCAGGCGCCTTCCCGGAAGGAGGCCCTCGCGCTCACCAAGGCCGCTGGGGTCCTGCAAAGCCACCGTGACCGGGTCTTCGCCGGGGGCACCGTTCAGGACGCCCCCTTCGAGGACTACTTGGGGCTGCCCTTCGCCAGCCCCAAGACGAAGCAGGATGTCCTACGGAATCGCTCTGCGATTTCCCAGGCCTGGAACATCCTCACCACGATCCAGCCCGCGGATTTTGCCGTGGCCATTCAGGAAAGTTATGGCCCCGACGCCCATTGAACGCTTCCTCCTGGCCATTGATGTGCAATGGCCGGCGACCGTACCCCGGATCCCCTTCAGGGTACTCGGCTCGACCGCCCTCAGGCTCCAGACGGCCTACATTCGCGGCACCAAGGACAGCGATGTCCTCGGCGTCGATCCGATCATCGGCCGGGTCGCACAAGATCTGCTTGCCCTGGCGGGCAAGGACACGCTCCTGCATCGGCAGCTGGCGAAGCGCTCGAGCTCCGCGTCCGAGATGATGAGCCGGGCCCCCACTCGCTTTCCACGCAACTGGCCTTCCTTCAGGAGCCGGAAGATGAGGGTGCGGCCCAGGCTGAGCAACTCGGCGGCCTCTTCGACCTCGTAGGCCTTCTTGCGGGGGCTCTGACGCTGCTCGGCGCCGGGGACCTCGACGGTGATCTGCTGGCGTTTCATGGGACTCCTGGGGAATTCGGGGTTGGTTGGGTAGTTCGACCGGTTTCACGTGATGAAGTCGCTGGGCGAGGCGGTGGACGAGGTGCGGCGCCAGGAGGTCAAAGACTGTCCGGAGCTGTGGAAGATCCACCTGCCGTCGCCGTCGCCCATCGGACCCCCGTCCAGGGGCCGATGGCGCGACCGCAGTCTCCACGCCGCAGCTATGCGGTCAGGCGAAGGATCGGGCCCACCACCCCTGTCACGGGCACCCAGGTTGCCATGGGCGTGATGAAGCGAAGCGAAGGCGTCCCCTGGCTGGGTGAGCCGGTCAGGATGCCTGGAGTCGCCGCCCGAAATGACGGAGTTTTAACCCCGGGTCACCCACACCATTCAGCGAAGAGCCGAAAAACTAACGGCCACTCGTAAGTGGCCGTCATTTCTTGCTTTGCTTTGGTTGGCGCGAGTGGAATCGAACCACCGACCCCTACCGTGTCAAAGCCGGCCTGGCGTGTATTTCGGAGGTTTTGCAGCATTTGCGTCGTGCGCATGTATTGAAAATAAAGATATTAATGTAAATTTCGGCTTGAGGTGTCAGACCCCATCCGGGAACATGTTTTGGACACGTGGGGGACACGCGTCGCAAGCAGGAGCGGCATGGGTAGGACCAAGAAATCAGCGACACTGGACAACCGTACCAACCGCTTGAAGTTGGAGGCTGGCTTGCGCCATCAGACCCCGCTGGCGGCGGGCTTCTACCTGGCCTACCGGCGGCCCCGGTCGGAACAAGCTGGATCCTGGCTTGCGCGCTGGAAGGACAAGGGGGAGAAGGTCGACAAGCAGCTTCGCATCGGCGACGCCGACGACTACACGGAGGCCGACGGGATCCGCATCCTGAACTACGCCCAGGCCCAGAAGAAGGCCGAGGCTTGGTTCCAGGAGGCGGTGCACCTTCTGGAACTGGAACGGGGTGGCGAGGTGGTCCCAGCCGGTCCTTATTCGGTCGCGGATGCCTGGTCCGACTACCTCGACGATGCCCGCCGCCGCGCCGTCAAAGGTCTCAAGATCATGGACCAGACCGCCAAGGCGCACATCCTCCCCACCCTGGGCGAACTGCCCGTGGCCAAGCTCACACGCAAGCGGATCGAGACCTGGCACGAGGCGCTCTCCACGGCACCGCGAAGGAGCAATCGGAAGGTGCCGGAGGGCGAGGAGCCCGCGCCGCCCTTGAATCCCCCCAAGGACGAGCTTAGGGCCCGGCGCGACACCGCCAACCGGATCCTCACGAACCTGAAGGCCGCCCTGAATTTCGCGGCCGCCCAACGCCGCGTGGTGGGTGCGACGCCCTGGCGGGAGGTCAAACCCTTCCAGCGGACCACCTCCCAGCGGGTCCGGTTCCTGAACGTCGAGGAGCAGCGCAAGCTGGTGGCGGCCTGCGAGCCCGACCTCCGCTCCCTGGTGATGGGGGCCCTCTATACCGGAGGCCGCTATGGGGAGCTCTGCAAGGTCCTCGTCCGGGACTTCGACCCGATCCACCGGACGCTGTTCATCCAGTGGGGGAAGGGCAAGGGGGACGCCGTGAGCCGCTCGGTTTCCCTGTCGAAGGAGGCCGTGGCCTGGTTCAAGGCCTTCACCAAGGGGCGGGACCCGGACGAATTGATGTGGAGGCGCACAGCCGTCACCCGGACCAAACGTCTCACGCTGCTCCACGATCCGAACGGTTGGACCGACTACGACCAGGTCTTCGCCATGGAGAAGGCCGTGAAGGCCGCGGGCATCGCGATCGTGACCTTCCATGAACTGCGCCACACGTACGCGTCCGGCCTGATCAATGCCGGCGTGCCACTGATGTTCGTGGCCAAGCAACTGGGCCATGCCGATACCCGGATGTGCGAACGGCACTACGGGCACATTGCCCGCCAGGCCCTCGCAGCCTCCATCGAACAGCTAAGTCCCAAGCTCGGGTTGTTCAAGCCGCCGAAGGCGAACCGTCCCGATGCGGTGAAGTCAAAGAAGAAGAGCCGGATTGCTTGATTGGGTGGCCCAGGAACCGTCGCCACCGAAGCCCATTTTGAGATTCCTTTTGGATTACCATCACCATGCCATTCAGTCAGTACATCGCCTACGTGGACGAAAGCGGGGACCACAGCCTCGAACGCATCAACCAGGAATTCCCCCTGTTCGTCCTATCCTTCTGCATCTTCCGGAAGGAGGATCTGCTTCGGCGGGTTGTCCCGAGCCTTCTGGACTTCAAGTTCAGGCATTTCGGGCACGATTGCGTCGTCCTGCACGAGATGGACATCCGGAAACAGCGGGGGGACTTCTCGATCCTCAGGGATGCCGCCCTGCGCGACGCCTTCCAGCGGGATCTCTCGGGTGTCCTGGACGCGGCTCCCTTCAGCATCATCGCCACGGTGGTCAAGAAGCACGCGTTCCGGACCTGTGATGCCAAGGATGAGCACGTCTACCATCTGGCCATGGGATTCGCCCTGGAGCGCCTGCATCGTTTCGTCGTGGAGCAGGGGGAGGGCGACCTCAAGACCCATGTGGTCGTGGAATGTCGCGGGGCCACGGAAGACCGGGATCTGGAACTGGAGTTTCGAAGGATTTGCGATGGCAAGAATGGCCTGGACCATCGGCTGCCGTTCGAGGTTGCCTTCGCGGACAAGAAGACCAATTCCTGCGGACTGCAGGTTGCGGACCTCGTGGCCCGCCCTGTCGGGCGGGTGATGCTGGATCCGCCCGGGCGCCTGAATCGGGCCTGGGAGATCATCGAGCGGAAGCTGTTCCGGCCCGACACCGCCGCTACCTACCAGGGGTGGGGTCTTCAGGTTTTCCCCTGAATAGTCGAAGGGCCTTGACGTAACCATCAAGGCCCAGCGCCGGTCGAGTAAGCCCAACCCACTTGCCTAAAGAATGGGGCGCTCGGGTCGAATTTTCAAGGTGGAATGTAACCGATCCGCCCCCCGAGAAGGGATCGGATGCGCAAGGCGAGGAACCGAAGGAGCGCACTTTCTGGTCGTGCCGGCCCTGGGCGAAATAGAAATCGAGGTGCGGCCTTGACCGCACCCCGGTATTTGAAGTCCAGCGGGGCGAACCCTATCGAGCCGACCTGCGGCACTGAACCATGGCACAAGGTACCGTCGTTGACGCAAGGGCACAAGATCCTGTTCCGGAACCGGAGGGAATCCTTGCCATTCGAGGTGGAATTCCGGGAACCGTGGGAATCCCCATCACCGGCAAGGCGGTCAGCAGTTCCCGGGACCCGTTGGCCTGTGGGAATGTGGGAACCGCGCCCGGTTCCAGAGTCTCAAGCCCCACCCTCACCGGCCTCCGCCTGGCGCTGGCGATAGGACTCCAGTCCCCGGCCCGTGATGATGTAGAAGCGCTCCGTACCTCGGCCAGGGACTTTGACGTTCTTCTGGAACCGCAATTTCCCGGATTCGGCCACGGCCTCCAGCAGGCCGGTTTCCGCGCATGCCCTGGCAACCTCCTTGGGCCCGTGGCCCTCGCAGGCGTCCCTCCAACCCTCGGCATGGAAAAGGTAGTCCAGCCGGTCGTTCCCATCCCGGCGGCGAAAGCCGGCGCAATTGGCAACCCTTTCGCCCTGGTTGTCCCAGTCGGCGAAGCGGGAGGAACCGTGGCGTTCAATGAACCCGAGAACGGCCGCCAGGCCGCGGCAAGGGATATCAATCCTTCCTCTGGATGCACAAGACCCAAGGCTCGACCTCCCTCGCTGAAGTCTTGCGGAGGTTGGGGAAGGCAGCCTCCGTGTTTTGGACACCTGGTGGACACGCCCCTCAACCCGCTGCCCGACAAAGGAACAGGGCACCCAAAGGTGCCCTGTTTTCTTGCTTTTTTGGTTGGCGCGAGTGGAA
>DBMS01000017.1 GCA_002297665.1 Holophagaceae bacterium UBA692
GGAATTCGTGGCGCCACTGCTCGATCATGGCCTGGAGGGCGTCCAGGGTGGGCGCGGGGATGGGCTTGGGGGCGGGCTCGGGCTGGGGCTGGGCGCCGGCGGGGATCGTCAGGGGCCGCATGGCCGGGCCCGCGTCGGAGTGCGCGCCGCCTTCGCCTTCGCGGACCTCCCGGTACTGCACCTGGCCCATCTGGACGTGGGGCAGGTTCTTGTCGGCGATGATCCGGGTCGCGCCGCCCATCTCCTCGATGCGCGCGGGCTTGAGGATGAGCAGGTCCAGGAGCTCCTCCACCTCCCAGGCCTCGATCCCCCGGGCGAAGATGATCCCGGATATCTGCCGCTCCGACAGGAGCTTGGCGGTGCTCGAAAGGTGGATGCCCTGGCCCTCGTAGGGCTGGCCGTCCACGAACATCCGGCCCCCCGAGGTGGCGACGTGGAGCGTGGGGCCCGCCTCCAGCCAGTCCTCGATCAGCATCGTCAGGGCCTCCATGGCCCCCTTGGCCCGGGGGTGCGCCGCCGTGTACATCAGCCGCGTCTTCAGGGCCATCTGGAGGGTCTGGAGGAGTTCCTGGAAGTCGCTCATGGCGTGGAGGGCTCCATGGGATCGCTCCACTCGCGGCGGAGCTGTTCGTAGTAGGCCTCGAGGAAGGCCAGGCGGCGCAGGGCCTCGGCGCGACCGGCCTCCGTGTTCATGCTCCCGGCGATCCCCTGGGCCAGGCCCAGCCAATGCTGGCCCCGGGCGAGGATGCCGGAGGTCTCCACGGCGTCGAAGGCGCCCGAGATGCAGTTGTAGTGCACGAGGCTCGCGGCCCCGAGCTTGCTGAGCTTGTCCGCGTCCCAGAGGCAGGCCGTCTCCACGGGCTCGAGCCGCCGGGTCAGCTTGAGGCCCACGTGGTGTTCGATGGCGTGGCGGACCGCGGGGATCTTCCCCGGGGGGAAGTCCGTGTCCGCGAGGATGCCGGCCACGGCGTCGCTGGCCTCCTGGGCGTGGTGGTCCCGGGCTCGGGGGTCGTTGAGCACCTTGCGGCAGTCATGGAGCCACGCCGCGCATTCCACCGTCTCCGGGTCGGCCCCCGCCAGGGGGGCCAGCCACTTGGCGATCTTCACCACGGCCAGGGTGTGCTCGAAGCGGTAGTCGAAGATGGGCCTGGAGCCCCGGGAGGCCCCCCAGAAGCGGATGGCGTCCGCCCGGGTCTGGGCCCCCAGGGCCTCCTCGCACCGCTCTCGCCAGGGGATCATGGCGGTCATTCTCCCACATGCACGCGCAAAGCGTCAGCCGCGTGCGCAATCTCCTCGTACATGGGCCGGTCGTTCCAGGGGGGGCAGGCCGAGGCGAGGCGTTCCACCAGCGGGGCGAGGCCCTTGGCGGGGGCCATGCCCAGGATGCGGACCCCTTCCAGGGCCATGCGGGCCTCCAGGGCCAGCACCTGCTCCAGGGCGTCCACGGCCCGCATGAGCTTGCGGGCGGCGATGGGGCCCATGCTCACGTGGTCCTCCTTGCCGGCGCTGGTGGGGATGGTGTCGACGCAAGCGGGGTTGGCCAGGCCCTTCATCTCCGACACCAGGGCGGCGGAGGTGACGTGGGCCATCATGAACCCCGATTCCAGGCCCCCTTCCCGGGTGAGGAAGGCGGGCAGGTCGGAGTAGGCCGGGTTCACGAGCCGCTCTTGCCGCCTTTCGGAGATGCTGGCCAGGTCGCAGGCGGCGATGGCCAGCAGGTCGCAGGCGAAGGCCGGGTACTGGCCGTGGAAGTTGCCGCCGCTGCGGCTCTCCTGGGTCTCGGTGAAGATCATCGGGTTGTCGGTGGCGCTGTTGAGCTCGCGCTTGAGGATGTCCCCGGCGAACTGCAGGGCGTCCCGGGTCACCCCGTGCACCTGGGGGATGCACCGCAGGGAGTAGGCGTCCTGGACCCGGGCGCAGTCCTTGTGGCTCTCGGCGATCTCGCTGGTCTCGCCCAGGATCTCCAGCATGTGGGCCGCGGTCTGGATCTGGCCGGGATGGGGCCGGGCCTGGTGGATGCGGGGGTCGTAGGGGGCCCGGGTCCCGCGCAGGGCCTCCAGGCTCAGGGCCGCGATCTCGTCGGCCAGGGGCACCAGGTCCATGAGCCGGGCCACGGCCAGGTTGCCGATGGCGGTGATGAGCTGGGTGCCGTTGATGAGGGCGAGGCCCTCCTTGGGCTCCAGGGTGATGGGCTGGAGGCCGGCCTTGGCCAGGGCCCTGCCGCCGGGGATGTGGGCGTTGCCGTCCCAGGCCAGGCCTTCGCCCACCAGCAGGAGGGCCATGTGCGCCAGGGGGGCCAGGTCGCCGGAGGCCCCGACGCTGCCCTGGCTGGGCACCACGGGCAGGACGTCCCGGTTGAGGCAGGCCGCCAGGAGGCGGATGGGCTCGGGGCGGATGCCCGAGTGGCCCTTGAGCAGGCAGTTGATGCGCGCGGCCATCAGCGCCCGGGTCTGGTCCTTGGGCAGGGGCTCGCCCACGCCCGCGGCGTGGCTGCGCACGAGGTTGAGCTGGAGCGTCGCGAGCTGCGCGGGGGGGATCACCACCGTGGCGAACTGGCCGAAGCCGGTGTTGATGCCGTAGACCGTCCTCCCCTCGTCCAGGATCCGCTGGATCACCTTCCGGTTCTCGGCCACCCGGGCCAGGGCCTTCTCGTCCAGGGTGACCGCGGCCCCCCGGGCGATGCCCCTCAGGGCGCGTGCGTCAAGGTCGTTTCCGTTCAGGCAGGTCATGCATTCTCCGTTGGAAGTTTCAGATGGGATCTTCCTCGGGCTGAGGCGCGGGCGTGCGGAGGAGCCCGATGGCCACCACGAGGCCGAGCGCCATGCATCCCGCCGCCACCCAGTAGGGCGCCGCGAAGCCGAACTTGGCGAAGACGTAGGTGCCCAGGAGCGGCCCCACGATCCTTCCGATGGTGGAAATTGATGTGATGACGCCGAATAGGCCGCCCTGCTCGTCCTTGGGCGTGATCTGGCTGGCCAGGGCCGAGGTGGCGGTCTGGTTCATGCCCGAGCCCCACACCAGGGGGACCATCACCAGCAGGAAGGGCGCCTCCCAGGGGGCGTAGGGGATCAGGGGCAGGCTGCAGGCCATCAGGGCCAGGCCCGCCAGCTGCGCGACCCGTTCGGGGATGCGCTTGGCCACCACCCGGACCAGGCCGCCCTGGTAGATGACGATGAGAATGCCCACGAACGCGAAGAGGTAGCCCACCCCCCGCTGGCTGAAGTTGAACCGCCTGGCGCAGAGGAGGGCGTAGGTGCCCTCCATCATGGCGAAGCCGGTCATGGCCAGGAAGGCGATGAGCAGGATCTGGGGCATGCCGGGGCGCTTCAGGGCGTGCACGAGGGCGTGGCCGCGGCTCTGGACCTTGCGGGCGTGGAGCCTCGCCTCGGGGGTCAGGGTCTCCGGCAGCCAGATGAGGACGAGCAGGGACGCCAGGAAGCTCATGCCCGCGGCCACGAAGAAGGGCAGGTGCCAGCCATGGGTCGCGAGCAGGGTCTTGCCCAGGGCGGAACCCGAGAGGATCCCGGCCAGGGCGGGCCCCAGGACGAAGCCCAGGCCGAAGGCCGCCCCGATGATGCCCAGGGCCTTGGAACGCTCCTGGGGCGAGGAGGAATCCGCCATGGCCGCCTGGGCCACGGAGATGTTGCCGCCGGTGACGCCGTCCAGGACCCGGGCCGCCAGAACCCATTCGAACCGGCCCGTCATGGCCATGAGGAGGTAGGCCGAGCAGGTGCCCATGAGGGACATCCAGAGCACCGGCCTGCGCCCCACCAGGTCGGACACCCGCCCAAGGATGGGCGCGGAGATGAACTGGGCGATGGGGTGGATCACCAGGACCACCCCCGCCCAGAAGACGAAGGGCGAGTCCTGGAGGCCCAGGGCGCGGTTCACCCAGTCCATCCAGGGCGAGGGGTGCAGCGCCAGGGTCTTGGCGTAGAGCGGAAGGATGGGGATGACGATGCCGAAGCCGAGGAGGTCCACGACGACGGTGCAGAAAATGGCCAGCTGGGCCCGTTTTGATGGCTGCATGACTTCTCCAAGCTTCTAACATACAGAGTCGGGGCCTCCCTTTCACCTGCGGTGATTTCCCCTTACCCCCCGGGCCGGATTCATGGTTAGCTGGAGGAGCCTGGGATGGAATGGGCAGCATGAGCTATTACTAGCTGGGGGAACGGCGACGATGGTCGGTTGGCATGCTGAGCACACCCTGGACACCTCGGCCGAGCCCGGGGCGGTGTGGGCCAAGCTGGAGGAGGTTTCCGCCTGGCCCCAGTGGGATACGGGCATCACCGAGGCCGAGCTGTCGGGCCCGTTCTCGTCGGGGACCCGGGGCCGTCTGAAGCTCAGGGGCGAGGGCGCCCGCACGTTCCGGCTGGCGCAGGTGAAGACCATGACGTCGTTCACGGCCCTGGTGAAGCTTCCCCTGGCCGAGATCCACCACATCCACGCCCAGGAAGCCTGCGACATGGGCACCCGCATGACCCATCGGATCGAGATAACCGGCCCGCTTTCGTGGTTCTATGCCTTGACCCGGGGCCGGACCCTGCGGGAGGGCCTGGCCCCGGGCATGCGCACCCTGGCCCGCATGGCCTCAAGGAATAATTAAAAAATAATCATTCCGGGCGGCCGCCCTCGATAATTTCCCCCACCCGCGCGATGCCGGCGGGGAAGTCCGCGGGCAGGAGGCTGCACACCAGGTGCCCGTCCCCGGGAAGGTCGAAGAAGTGGCCGGGGTGGATGAGCACGCCGGCCTCCCGCAGGATGCGCAGGACCAGGTCGTCCCCGGGTTCCAGGGCGGGCACGCGGAGGATGGCCGACCAGCCCCCCTCCACCCGGGCGCGGCCGAGGGAGGGCCGCCGGGCCCGTTCGGCGTCCAGGGCCGCCAGGTTCGAGGCCAGGCGCGACCGGATCCCGGCCTGGATGCCCTTGGCCAGGCCCAGCAGGTCGCCGGCGGCGGCCAGGGCCGGAGCGGACACGGACAGGTACTGGTCGGCGATGAAGGCCAGGGCCTCCAGGCAGGCGCGTGCCGGGCCGCCCCGGGCGGCGATCCAGCCCAGCTTCACCTGGGGCAGGGCCGCGATCTTGCTGAGGCCCGAGAGCACGAAGAGGGGGCAGGGCGGGCCGGTCTCCGCCAGGGCGGTGGGGAGGTGGTCCGGGGCCGGCTCCAGGGCGTAGTCCGCGAACACCTCGTCCACCAGGAGCGCGAGCCCCCGCGCGGCGCAGAAGGCCAGGAGCTCCCGCCACTCCCCCCGGGACAGGAACTGGCCCGTGGGGTTGTTGGGGTTCACCACCACCACCGCCCGGGTCCGGGGGGTGACCGCCCAGGCCAGGGCCTGGAAGTCCAGGTCCCACCGGTCCGAGCGCAGGGCCGGCACCTGCCGCGCCTCCACGCCCTCCAGGGCCGCCAGCCAGTGGAAGAGGGGGTAGCTGGGCGAGGGCACCAGGACGTCGTCCCCGGGATCGCAGAGAAGCTTGAAGAGCCAGGAATACGCCTCCGAGGTGGAAGCCGTGAGCACCAGGTCCCCGGGGTCGATGCCGTGCCAGGCCGCCACCGCCTCCCGGGCCCGGGCGGGGCCCCGGGGGTCCGGGTCGTAGGAAAGCACCGCGGGCGAGGCCAGCGCCGCCAGGATTTCCGTCTCGGGGTAGGGGATCCCGCAGCGGGTGGGGTTGGAGGTGGTGAGGTCCAGGAAGGGGCGCCCTTCCCGGCGGAAGGAGGCGATCTCCCGGGTGAGGGGATTGGACTCGAACGAGCCGGGGAGGCGTCTGGATATCATGGATAAAGGATACAGGAGGCGGTCATGGCCAAGGTTCCCAACGTCGCAGTGCTTCTCGCCGGATGCGGCCACGTGGACGGCGCGGAGATCCGGGAGGCGGTCTTCACCCTGCTGGCCCTGGACCAGCACGGGGCCCGGGTCACCTGCTTCGCGCCCGACGCGCCCCAGGCGGAAGTGGTGGACCACCGCGCCGGGGCCCGCAAGGACGCCGTCCGCAACATCCTGGAGGAGGCCTCCCGCATCGCCCGCGTGGGCAAGTGCCACGACCTGGCCCAGGCCGACCCCGCCCACTTCGACGCCCTGGTCCTGCCCGGGGGCGCCGGCGTCGCCAAGAACTTCTGCACCTTCGCGAGGGAAGGCGCGGCCGGTTCGGTGCGTCCCGACGTCCTTGAGTTCGCGTCGGCCTTCTTCGAGGCCGGCAAGCCCGTGGGCGCCATCTGCATCGCCCCGGCCCTGGTGGCCCTGGTGCTGGCTTCCCTGGGCCGCAAGGGGACGCTGACCCTGGGCTCGGGCGAAGGCGTCGCCGGCGCCATGGGGAAGCTGGGCATCACCCACCGGGCCGTGGCCTCCGCGCGGGAGATCGTCATCGACGAGGACCTGAAGCTGGTGACCACGCCCGCGTACATGTTCGACGACGCCCGGATCTCGGACGTGTGGACGGGAATCGAGCGTTGCTGCGGGGAGGTGCTGGCGAGGGTCTAGGTCGAAAAGACTGGTGGAACCGTCCCAGGTGGAATTCAGGGTTTCGGTGGCTTCGGGCCAGAAACCCGTACGCCGGGCACGCCGAGGCGCAGAGTTGC
>DBMS01000212.1:0-2481 GCA_002297665.1 Holophagaceae bacterium UBA692
GGCTCAAATAATCCGGATCGGGCTCCTCGCCGTAGTGGTCCGGCGCATGGTTCTTTACTTATTGGCCACCTTAAAGTGTATTAATTTTTCGAATTCGATCAGGATCTGGCTGGATCTGATTTCAAACGTGCATGGCTGACTCTTGCCAACGGGCTTTGCGTCAAAAATTGTCTGCATGGTTTGCTGGCCAATTTCAAGAAGGCGAAGTTTCGATTTATATTTTTCTGGTATATAAATCGTGGCCTTCATACAACCTTTCCAGGCCGACATCCAGACGATGGTGCGCTTCTGCTTTTGCACTTTACAGAGCCATGCTTTGCCGTCGTCGTAAAACCGCCATTCATGCGTCAGGTTGTTGGCTTTCAGCAGAGTCAGCAGATCGCAATAGGCCGCGAAAGAGTCACCAAGCAGGGATGACAGGACAGCATCGCTGGGGTAGATATCTCTATCTCGAAGTTGGATTTCGTCTGTTGTCGTCATCAAAGCCGCCTTTGAAGCGAATTGTGATTTCGTGTGTGTGGTGAGGCCTAACGCCGAAGTTGAGTCGGCCCCANNCAGGTTGGGGTCCGACCTCGAACGCTGGGTTAGGATCGGCGCGCCAATAATACCTCGTTGGGACGGCGCCGGTGGAGCAGGCGTTCGGTTGAATCGCTCAGCGGTGTTGGGCGCTAGACGGCTCATCGAGATGTGGTTTGCCCTGGTGATAAAGATCCGATTTAGGTTTGGTTATCTTTAATGCCTGCGCTAGTTTTGACAAGGGCGATTCCGGTGAAAAGTAATGCAATTTGGAGCACGAAGTGATTCCCAAGAATCACGTGCTCTGCAACGAGATTCCATAACTCGATTAGAAGCCAGGCTCCGATCAGGACCCAGCCTCCAATCAGACTGAATGTATCTTTGGAATTTCCTTTGGGATTCCCATCAGGTTCTATATTCACAAGATTCTCTTGGATGTGCACTGACTCCAGATGCCGAGAGTGGTTTGAAGGTGATGCCTAACGTGAAATGGGCCAACCCTAAAAGCCGTCCATGGTTGTCCTAATCGTGAACGGAGGGGAAAACGCATTGATATCCCCTGGATTCTACTCGGGTGGGGCCGCTTCGGCGCGCCAATCGGGCCGGTTCGGGATTATTCAAATCGTGCATCGACGATCGGACGCTCCTCGCCGGGCGGCTCAAACCCTGGAGGGTGGAGCGGGTCGGCTAGATCCCCAGCCGCTCCTTCAGCGGCGCCAGGAACCGCCGGCTCACGGGGACCGTTCTCCCCGACCTCGTGCGGATGAACGCGGCGGCGGGATCCCGGCGGTCGATTTCATCGATGCAGGCCAGGTTCACCAGGTACTGCTTGTGGCAGCGCACCAGGTTGGCGCCCTTGGCCTCCAGGACCGTGAGGGTGAGTTCGGTGAGGAACTCGCCCCGGGGGGTGATCACGTGGACGCCGGCTTCGGATGAGCGCACGCATTCCACCTCGTCGGTGTCCACGAGCTTGATGTTGGGGCCGGCGAGGCAGGGGATGCGGTCGATGGGGGGGCCTGAGGGGGCGGGGCGGCGGCCTTCGCCGAGGAAGCGCTTCACCCGTTCCAGGGCCTGGGCGAGGCGCGCGGGCTCCACGGGCTTGAGGAGGTAGTCGACGGCGTTGCGGTCGAAGGCCTTCAGGGCGTATTCGTCGTACGCGGTCACGAAGATCACGCAGGGCATCCATTCGGGCTCGATCATGCTCAGCATCTGCATGCCGTCCACGCCGGGCATGGAGATGTCCAGGAAGAGCACGTCGGGGCGCGTCTCGCGCAGGGTGCGCAGGCCCTGCACGGCGCCGGGGCAGGTGGCCACCACGGTGACCTCGCCGGTCTCGGCCAGGAGGGCCTCCAGCTCCTCCCGGGCGTGGAGCTCGTCGTCCACCAGCACCGCCCGCAGCATCCCGCGACCTCCGTCAATCATGACAACATCAGTTGACTATAGCATTTCCGCCAATCCCGTCCGCCGGTCGGGGCGGGTTTTGGACCGCCTGGGTCCGAATTGAAACCGGTGGGCAAGATTGTCCGCCGGGCCCCGCCCGGGGGGAGGCCGTTCTGCCTATGATCGTCCTACCGCATTTCATTCAACCTCCAGCCACAGGGCAGGGTGAACCATGGACAGACTGTTCGCTTCTTTCAAGGAACGCGCCGAGGCCGTGAGCGCCGAGGTGCACCGGTGCGGCACCGCCGCCGAGGCCCGGGACTTCGTCCAGGGGCTCATCCGGGAGGCGGGAGGTACCGCCCTCTGGGCGCCGTGCCCCTTCCTGGAGGCCGAGGGCCGCCCGGCCTTTCCGGGCCTCTCCTACGACGTGACCCGGGAGCGCGCGGCCCAGGCCACGGTGGGCATCAGCCAGATGGACTGGGCCCTGGCCGACACCGGCACGCTGGTGGCGGACGCCACGGAGGTGGAGGGACGCCTGGTCTCGACCCTGCCGCGGATCCACGTGGCCCTCATCGGCGCCGACCG
>DBMS01000212.1:2553-4709 GCA_002297665.1 Holophagaceae bacterium UBA692
CACGGGCCGGAGCGGCTCGTGATCGTCTTCCTCGAAGGGAGCGCGGCATGACCACCACGTTCAAGGAATCCATCCAGGAGGCGCTGGCCAACCCCAACCTGCGGGGCGCCCTGGGGCGCTTTTCCGAAGCCTACAAGATCAGCCGGGAAAAGGCGTACGCGGGCATGGACTTCGAGGCCGTGCGGGACGCGGTGCGCGACGTGAAGGCCTACGGGGCCTCCCATCTCGAGGAACTGGCCGAGGCCTTCAAGGCCCGGGCCGAGGCCGCGGGCGCCAAGGTCTACCGGGCTTCCGATCCGGCCGAGGTGAAGGCCTACATCCTGGCGCTGGCCAAGGAGAACGGCGTCCGCTCCATCGTCAAATCCAAGTCCATGGCCACGGAGGAGATCCACCTCAACAAGCACCTGGAGGCCGCGGGCATCGAGGTGTTCGAGACCGACCTGGGCGAGTGGATCATCCAGCTTTGCCACCAGACGCCTTCCCACATGGTGATGCCCGCCATCCACATGACCAAGGAGGAGGTGGCCGAGGTCTTCTCCGCCAAGGTGGAGGAGGGCCAGCAGCCCGACATCCCCAGGCTCGTGAAGTTCGCCCGGGGCAAGCTGCGGAACCGGTTCCTGGACGCGGACATGGGCATCTCCGGCGCCAACATCGCGGTGGCCGAGACGGGCAGCCTCGTGCTGGTGACCAACGAGGGCAACGCCCGGCTCGTGACCACCCTGCCGCGGATCCACGTGGCGGTGGTGGGCATCGAGAAGCTGGTGGCCACCTTCCAGGACGTCCAGCCCATCCTCCAGGCCCTGCCGCGCAACGCCACCAGCCAGCTGCTCACGAGCTACGTCTCGATCATCACGGGCCAGGTGCCCAACACCGACGGCACCCCCAAGCAACTGCACATCATCCTCATGGACAACAAGCGTTCGGAGATGGCCGCGGATCCCAAGTTCCGCCAGGCCCTCCAGTGCATCCGCTGCGCGTCCTGCCTGAACGTGTGCCCCGTGTTCCGGCTCGTGGGCGGGCACGTCTTCGGGAAGGTGTACACGGGGGGCATCGGCACGATCCTCACCGCCTGGTTCGACGAGCTCAAGCAGTCCGACGACATCCAGGGGCTGTGCATCCAGTGCGGGGCCTGCAAGGACGTGTGCCCGGGGCGCATCGACATCCCCGACCTCATCCTCGAGCTGCGCAGGCGCCTGGCCCTGGAGAAGGGCATGCCCCTCGTGCAGAAGGCCATCTTCTCGGTGGTGAACAACCGCCGGCTCTTCCACTCCCTGCTGCGCGCGGCCTCGGTGGCCCAGAAGCCGTTCGCCAGGGGCGGGTTCATCCGCCACCTGCCGCTCTTCCTGTCGGACCTGACGGAATTCCGGAGCCTTCCGGCCATCGCGCCGCGGCCCTTCCGGGACACCTTCAAGGACATCGTGCAGCCGGAATGCAAGGAGAAGGCGGCCATCTACGCGGGCTGCCTCATCGACTTCTCCTACCCGGAAATGGGCGAGGCGGTGGTGCGGGTGCTCAACAAGGCCGGGATCCAGGTGGTGTTCCCCGAGGGCCAGACCTGCTGCGGGGCGCCGGCGCGCTACAACGGCGCCTACGAGACCGCCGCGGGCAACGCCAGGGACAACATCAAGGCCCTGCTGGACGAGGACGTCACCTACGTCGTCTCCGCCTGCCCCACCTGCACCGTGGCCCTGAAGGAGGACTTCACCTCCACCTTCGAGAGCCTGGGGATGGAGGACGCCCTGGAGGATGCCCGCAGGCTCTCCGCCAAGACCCTCGACTTCGCCACCCTGGTGAAGAAGCTGGTGGACGAAGGCCGGCTGGAGTTCAAGGAAGGCCAGCAGGCCGAGGCCNNCCTGCCACCTGAAGCGCACCCTCAACGCCCAGCAGGCCCCCCGGGACCTCCTGAAGAAGGCCGGCTTCACGGTCACGGAGATGAAGGAGTGCGACACCTGCTGCGGCATGGCGGGGTCCTACTCCCTCAAGCTGCCCGAGCTGAGCGCCCCCATCCTCGAGCGCAAGCTCGAGAACATCAAGGCCACCGGGGCCACCTCAGTGGCCATGGACTGCCCGGGGTGCGTGCTGCAGATCCGGGGCGGACTGGATAAGCTGGGATCCGGAATCAAGGTCGAGCACACCGCCGTGAGGCTCGCGAAACG
>DBMS01000212.1:4747-4875 GCA_002297665.1 Holophagaceae bacterium UBA692
CTGTTCTACCTCTACTGCGAATCCCCCGCGTTCCAGCCCCTGTCGTCCGACTGGGCCCGGCCGCGGGGGAGGGTGCGGCTGTTCCTGGTCTTCACGTGCATCACCATCCTGGGCAACTACCTGGGCAC
>DBMS01000102.1:0-2069 GCA_002297665.1 Holophagaceae bacterium UBA692
GCCACGAGCTCCTTCACCTGGGCCCGCCGGGATTCCAGCACCGAGGCGCCGCACAGGGGGCAGCCGCAGGGCACGAAGGGGTAGCCCTTGAGCCAGGCGAAACGGCGCAGGTCCTCCTCCTCGCAGGTGCCCAGGGGGCGGATGACGGTGTTGCCGCCGTCGTCGCTCACCAGTTTCAAGGGCATGGTGGACAGGCGCCCCTCGAAGAACTGATTGATCAGGAGGGTCTCGATGAGGTCGTCAAGGTGGTGTCCCAGGGCGAGCTTGTTGAAGCCGTTCTCCTTGGCGTGGGAGTAGAGGACGCCCCGGCGCAGCCGGGAGCAGATGGCGCAGGGGGTGATGTCGGGCTTGCGCCGCACCAGGGTGTCGATGGGCGCGCCCAGGATCACGTGGGGGATGCCCTTGGCCTCGCACACCTCGGCGATGCGGTCGGGATTGTAGCCGGGAAAGCCCGGGTCGATGGTGGCGCCGTGCACCTCGAACCGGATGGGGGCTCGCCTGCGCAGGGACTCCAGCACGTCCAGCAGGGCCCAGGAGTCCTTGCCGCCGCTGAGGCCCACGAGGATGCGATCGCCCTCCTGGATGAGGCCGAATTCGTGGACGGCCATGCCCACGCGCCGGCGGATCCGCTCCTCCAGCTTGGGGAGGGTCCTGAGGTCCGCTTCGGTGGGGGGCAGGGCGATGCTGGGGAGGGCGCAGGGATTGCTCAACGCGGATCAGCCCAGGGCGGCGCACCGGGGCCGGGCCCCGCTGTCCAGCTGTTCCTGGACGCCCTTGGTGTAGGCGGGGCAGGTGCAGTCGGGACAGGTGTTGCTGTGGCTCTCCACGCACAGGTCCGCGAGGGAGATGGTGTCCATGAAGTTGGTGATCTGGCTGGAGAGCTGCTTCCACAGCAGTTCGTTCATCTTCACGTCGGCGCGAAGCGCTGACTTCGCGGTGACGGGATCCTCCTTGGCGGAGGCGTAGAAGCTCGTGTCCGTGAGGCGCAGCACGTCGCCCACCGTCACCATGTTGCAGGGGCGGGTGATGATGTAGCCGCCCTTGGGGCCGCGCACGCTGGCGACGATTCCCGCCTTCTTCAGGCGGTTGAAGATCTGTTCCAGGAAGGGCAGGCTGAGCTCCTGCCTCTGGGCGATGAGGTGGAGGGGCACCGGCTGACCGTGGCTGTGGTGGGCCAGGTCGAACAGCGCTTGCATGGAATACCTGCCGCGGGCTGAGATCTTCAAAGGGTCCATCCTGTCCAGACCCGCCTAATATACTGTTCCTGATTGATTTGGTCAAGTTCACACGCAACTTGCCGAATGTCACGAAGAAGGAAATTCCTCGGGAGGTGTAAACCCTTGGGCCCCTGGGCGCACTCATGGTTCAGGACACCTTTGAAAAGGGGGCGAAGATGCCCAGAGGCGAATCACGACATATGGGAATCCTGCAGCGCTCGCTGGGCGTCTCCTTCCCGCCCGTTGGCGTGAACGCATCCGAGGATCCGTCCCCGGCCATCCGCCGCGCCGTGCAGGAGTTCGCCCAGGCCTGGTACTGGGGGGACGCCGACGGGATGCTGGGCACCCTGCACCCCGACTACGTGAACCGCCTGGTGACCCTGGGCACCCAGTCCCGTCCCCTGGGCGTGCAGGGCAGCCTGGGCGCCCAGACCCCGCCCGACCGGCGCACAGTGGAGGTGCGCATCCTGGAGACGCGCAAGGCCTCGGCCAGCGCGGTGGCCGAGCTTTGCGGGTGGGTGATCCACCTGCACCTGGCCCGGTCCGCCGGTTCCTGGAAGATCGTGAACGCGATGTGGGAGTCCCGGACCGCCTGACCTACTGGAGCGAGGGCGAGAACAGCTTCAGGTCCTTGCGGCCCGTCTCCACTTTGACGGGCGCGGGCCGCGGGGCGCCGGCGGGGACGGTGACCTTGAGTTCGTACCGGGTGGCCCAGAGGTTCAGGGCCTGGGAGAGACGGGCGGGAAGCTCGTTCTCCATGCGGAAGGTGTTGCCGCCCGTGGCGGTGGCGGCCTCCCCGAAGGGGCCGGTGTAGGACTCGCCGACGCCGCCCACGCTGTGGAGCGTCAGGCC
>DBMS01000102.1:2200-3493 GCA_002297665.1 Holophagaceae bacterium UBA692
CACCACCTGCGATCCGGGGGCGGCCTTGGCCAGGCTCCGGGCCATGGTCTCGAGCTCCTCCATGGCGGCGGTCACGGTCTTGGTCATGCTGCCCATCTCCTCCGCGCCGTATTCGCCGATCACGCTCTTGCGGCGGGAGGTGTTGTCCTGGGATTCCCGGGCCATGGCCCTGCCCAGGCCGCCGGCGAGGAGCGCGTTGACGGGCTCCATGCCCTCCTGGGGCTCCCCGGCCGGCGTGGGCGGAAGGGTGAAGACGGGGTTCGGGTTCCCCTCCAGCTTGCCGGACCACTTCCCGGCGGCCTGGGTCAGCGCCGCGCCCCACAGGGAGGGACGCGTGGTGAACCCGGGCGTGAGGCACTCGAGGCCCTTGGCGGTGCGCATGACCACCAGGACGGAATCGGAGGGGGGCAGGGTCGCCATGAAGGTGGCGACGGACCGGAGCGCCACCTGGCGGAAGTCCGGGTCGCGCACGGGCATCAGCACGAAGGTCCATTTCTGGCCCTCCTTGCCCAGTTCCGCGGGGGTCCGCATGGCGATGACCTCGGCGGTCTTGCCCGCGACCTGGACCTTCCAGTCGGCGGGCTTCAGGCCGTCGGCGATGCCCCGGGCGTCCAGGGGCAGCACCTTGAGGGTGAGGGGCTCGGCGCCGGCGAGGCCGAGGCAGAGCAGGGGCGAGGCGAGGCAAAGGCAAAGCGCTGTGGTTCGCATCCGGTTTTCCTTTGGTGGGTTCGCCCAAAAGCTTAGCAAGGGTCCCGGAACCCCGGCAAGGGAGGATTTTCGGCCGTCCGCCGTTTTTTTACCGGTCCCCTCCCGTGGCCACGGGCAGGGGGTTCCTGCACCACTCGCTCCAGGATCCCACGTAGAGGGCCGCGCCGCCCAGTCCGGCGACCTCCAGGGCGAGCAGGGTGTGGCATGCGGTGACGCCGCTGCCGCAGTGGACCACCAGGCGGCCCCGGGGGGTGTCCCCCAGCAGGTCCGCGTACATGCGCCGTAGCTCCTGCGCGGGTTTCATGCGTCCCCGGGCGTCGAGGTTCTCCTGCCAGGGCAGGTTCACGGCGCCGGGGATGTGGCCGGCGACGGGGTCGAAGGGCTCGGTCTCGCCCCGGTACCGCGGGGCCGCGCGCACGTCCAGCACCTTCCACGCGGGGTCGGCGCGGAGCCGGTCCACCAGGGCCAGGTCCGCCATGGGCAGCAGCCACCGGTCCTCGGGGTAGGGCCGGGCCGGGGCCGGCGCGGCGCCTGGGGCGGGGAGGCCCTCGGCGAGCGCGGCCTGGATCCCGCCGTCCAGCACGG
>DBMS01000185.1 GCA_002297665.1 Holophagaceae bacterium UBA692
CGGGGCGGCCCTGCCCCTGGACCCACAGGCGCTCGGCGCCGCGCAGGGTGGCCAGGGCCAGGGCGGCCTCCAGGGCGGCGACCCGCTCGCCATGGGGGCCCGCGGCGCCCCACCGGCGGAAGTGGGCGGAAAGGACCTCCAGGTAGTCCCGGTCCAGCTCGGCGCGCCGGGCCCGCAGGGCCGGTTCGGCCTCCATCCGCTCCAGGCGGCGCAGCCAGGGCGCGCGGTCCTCCTCCAGGTGCCGGGCCAGGGCCTGGAAGGCCTCCGGGAGCCCGGCGCGCTCCAGCACTTCGGCCAGGCCCCGCACCAGGTCGGCGTGGTCGTGGAAGACGATGGCCTCCAGTTCGGCGGGCGAGCGCAGGTCCGTGGGGCTCCCGGATTCCAGGGCGGCCAGGGTGCGGTCCAGGATCTCCCTGCGCTTCTGGAGTTGCCGTTCGCGTCTGCCCGCGGTCATGGAACCCGTCTTCAGACGGTGATGACCACGATCTCCGGGTCCACTTCCTTGCGGAGGATCCCTTCGATGGCCATGAGCGTGCCCGTCAGCCCCGACGGGCAGGACCCGCAGGCGCCCAGGTAGCGGATCATCACCTGCTTCTCGTGGCGGCCGACGATGTCCAGGCCGCCGCCGTCGGCGGCCAGGGCGGGGAGGATGCTGGTGGTGAGGACCTTGCGGATCTGCTGGATGAGGGGGTCCGACTCGTCCACCTCGGGGCGGTCCCAGTGGGGGGCCTCGGGGGTGGCGCCCGCGGCGGAGGGAGCCTGGCGGATGGGGGGGGCCAGCTTGGGCAGGAGCTCGGTCCAGCCGATGCCGTCGTCCTTGGTGACGGTGATGAACTTGTCCTGCATGAAGACCGACACCACGTGGCCGATGGCGAACAGGCCCCGCGCCAGCTCGTCGTGCCCGGCCATCTCCGCGTCCCGGAAGGCCTTGGGGAAGCCCACGGTGACGGGCTCCTTGAGCTGGAACTTGACGGCGTTGGGATTGGGCGTGTACTCGATTTCGGCGATCTTCGGCATGGGGCGTCCTATTCGGTGCTGACGACGGCTTCGCCGTGGAGGGCGCTGTGCAGCGTGGCCCAGGGCAGCACGGCGCACTTCACCCGGCTGGGCAGGTCCCGCACGCCCTGGAAGAGGCTGAGGCGCCCCAGGTCGTTGGGGTCGGTGGCGGTGTCCAGGGTGCCGCGGATCATGGCGCGGAACTGCTCCACCAGCACCTCGGCCTCGGCCACGGGCTTGCCCTTGACGTTGACGGTCATGAGGCTGCTGGAGGCCTTGGAGATGGCGCAGCCGTGGCCCGTGAAGCGGATGTCCCGCACCACGCCGTC
Source organism: Holophagaceae bacterium UBA692 (assembly GCA_002297665.1). Taxonomy (GTDB): domain Bacteria; phylum Acidobacteriota; class Holophagae; order Holophagales; family Holophagaceae; genus Mesoterricola. The sequence continues at coordinate 1,326 of DBMS01000185.1, forward strand.
CTCCACCACCAGCTTGAGGACGATGTCGTCGCCGCACAGGGGGTTCAGGCCGTGGGCGTGGTGGGTGCAGGCCTCCAGGTCCCCGAAGTTGCGGGGCTTCTTGTTGTGCTCGATGATCACCTGCTGGTACAGCTCCCTGGGGTCGCTCACGAGAAGATCTCCTGGACGTTCAGGATGCCAGAGACCAGGGCGTCCACGTCGGCCCGGGTGTTGAAATAGGCGAACGAGGCCCGGGTGGTGGCGGGGATGCCGAACCGGGTCATGACGGGCTGGGCGCAGTGGTGGCCGGCGCGCACGACCACCCCGGCGTGGTCCAGGATGGAGCCGATGTCGTGGGGGTGGATGCCCTCCAGCACGAAGGAGATGACCGAGGCCTTCTCCCTGGCCTCGCCGATGATGCGCAGGCCGGGGATGGCCTTGAGGCGCTCCGTGGCGTAGAGGAGCAGGTCGTGCTCGTGGGCGGCGATGCGGTCCAGGCCGAGGGCCCGGACGTAGTCGATGGCCGCGCCCAGCCCGATGGCCTGGGCGATGGGGGGGGTGCCCGCCTCGAACTTGCCCGGCACGGCGGCGAAGGTGGTGCCCTCCCAGGTGACCGAGAGGATCATGCTGCCGCCGCCGTGCCAGGGGGGCATGGACTCCAGCAGGCTCTTGCGGCCGTAGAGGACGCCGATGCCGGTGGGCCCGGAGAGCTTGTGTCCGCTGAAGACGTAGAAGTCGGCGTCCAGGTCCGCCACGTCCACCTTGAGGTGCGGCACCCCCTGGGCGCCGTCCACCAGCACGGGCACGCCCTTGGCGTGCGCCCTGCGGATGATCTCCTTGACGGGGTTGATGGTGCCCAGGACGTTGGAGACGTGGGTGACCCCCACGATCCTCGTGCGCTCCGTGAGGAGGTCGTCCAGGCCGTCCAGGATGAGTTCGCCGGCGTCGTTCATGGGGATGACGCGGATCCTGGCGCCGCGCTCCTCGGCCAGCAGCTGCCAGGGCACGATGTCGGAGTGGTGCTCCATGGCCGACAGCAGGATCTCGTCGCCCTCGTGGACGTTCTGGCGCCCGTAGGTCTGGGCGACCAGGTTGATGCTCTCGGTGGTGCCGCGGGTCCAGATGATCTGCCTGGCGCTGGGCGCGTTGATCAGGGCGCGCACCTTCTCCCGGGCCTCCTCGAAGCGGTCCGTGGCCTCCTGGCTGAGGGTGGAGACGCCCCGGTGCACGTTGGTGTGCTCGAAGGACTGGTAGTGGGCCATGCGCTCGATGACGGGCAGGGGCGTGAGGCTGGACACGGCGCTGTCCAGGTACACCACGGGCTTGCCGTGGAAGGGCGTGGTGAGGGTGGGGAAGTCCGCGCGGATCTTCTGGACGTCCAGGGGGGCGGCGACGGTGCTCATGACAGGGCCTCGAGGGTTCCGGACTGGGTGCGGGCCAGCACGGTCTGCCTCAGCTGGCGGCGCAGGCTCGTCACGGGGATGCGGGCCAGGAGGTCGGCGGCGAAGGCGTAGGTGAGCACGTTGCGGGCCAGGGCGGGATCCATGCCCCGGCTCTGAAGGTAGAAGAGGCCCTCGGGGTCCAGCTGGCCGATGGCCGCGCCGTGGGCGCACTTCACGTCGTCGGCGAAGATCTCCAGCTCGGGCTTGGTGTCGATGCGGGCCTTGGGGGACAGGAGGAGGCCGCGGCACTGCTGCTGGGCGTCCGTGCCCTGGGCCCCGGGGCGCACGAAGACCCGGCCGTTGAACACGGCGCGCGAGGCCTCGTCGGCGATGACCTTGTGGGACTGGCGGGTGGTGCAGTGGGGGACCGTGTGGTCCACGAAGGAGTGGGTGTCCGACAGCTGCGATCCGCCCAGGAGGGCCAGGCCGTCCAGGGTGAGTTCGGCGCCCTCGGCGGCCATGACCACGTGGGGCGTGGAGCGGGAGATGCGGCCGCCGAAGCTGATGGTGCGGCAGGCGTAGGCGGCGCCGCGCTCCACCCGCGCCGCCAGGTGGGAGAAGTGGAAGGCCTGGTCGGACTCCCGCTGCACGCGCTCATGGGTGAGCTGGGCGTCCTCCCGCACGATGACTTCGGCGACGGCGCTGGCGAGGTAGGTGCCCGTTCCCTGGTGCTCCTCCACCAGGATGGCGGAGGCCCCGCGCTCCACCACCACCAGCAGGCGGGGCAGGGCGAAGGTGGGCGCGGCGCCCTCCTGGCGGTTCACGAAGACCACGTGGAGGGGGGCTTCCACCCGGACGCCCTTGGGCACGACCACCAGGGCGCCGTCCTGGAACCGCGCCAGGTTGAGGTCGGCGAAGAAGTCCGATCCGGAAAGCGTGCCCAGGTCCTTCGCCATCTCGGTGGCGCAGGCCAGGTTGAGGAACCGCACGCCCGCGGGCAGGTTGGTGACGTTGCTGGCGTGGGGGGCGTAGTGGCCGTTCACGAAGACCAGGCGCGAGCCGCGGGCCTCCGGGAGGATGGCGTGGGCGATGTCGGCGTCCTGGGCGGCGCCGGGGGCGAATTCCAGGTCGCGCAGGGGGGCCAGGTCGGTGTACTTCCAGTCCTCCTGGCGGGTGGTGGGCAGTTCCTGGCCGTCCAGGGCCGCCTCGGCCCTGGCGCGCAGGGCCTCCCAGCCGGAGGGCCTCAGGCGCGAGAGGACGCCCGCGGCGAGGGGCGCGGCTTCCAGCGCCACCATCACGCCCTCCCCGCGGGGGCTTCGTCCTTGAGCCAGTCGTAGCCCCGCTCCTCCAGCTCGTCGGCGAGCTCCCTGCCGCCGGTGCGGATGATCCTGCCGCCGGAGAGCACATGCACCTTCGTGGGCTGGATGGTCTCCAGGATGCGGGGGAAGTGGGTGATGATGAGCTGGGCGCGGTCGGGGCCCTGGAGGGCCGTGACCGCCTCGCCCAGGACGCGCAGGGCGTCGATGTCCAGGCCCGAGTCCAGCTCGTCCAGGATGGCCAGCACGGGCTCCAGGACGCACATCTGGAGGATCTCGTTGCGCTTCTTCTCACCGCCGGAGAAGCCTTCGTTGAGGCTGCGGTCCAGGAAGGAGGGGTCCATCTTCACGAGCTTGATGCGCTCCTGGATGAAGTCGTCGAACTCCAGGGGGTCGAGCTCCTCGCGGCCGTTGGCCTCGGCCTTCTTGTTGTAGGCCAGGCGCAGGAAGGAGGCGTTGGAGACGCCGGGCACCTCGATGGGGTGCTGGAAGCCCAGGAAGATGCCGGCCCGGGCGCGCTCGTCGGCGGCCAGGTCGAAGAGGCTCTTCCCGAAAAAGAGCACTTCGCCGCCGGTGACCTCGTACGAGGGGTGGCCGGCCAGGACCTTGCCCAGGGTGGACTTGCCGCTGCCGTTGGGCCCCATGATGGCGTGCACCTCGCCGGCCTTGATCTCCAGGTCGATGCCCCTGAGGACGTCGTTTTCGCCGATGCGGGCGGTGAGGTTGCGGATGGAAAGCATGCTTGTCTCCGAATGGGTGTTCATCAGCCGACGCTCCCTTCGAGCTTGAGGCCCAGGAGCCTCGTGGCCTCCACGGCGAACTCCATGGGCAGCTCCCGGAACACGTCCTTGCAGAAGCCGTTGATGATCATGGAGATGGCGTCCTCGGGGGGGATGCCCCGCTGCTGGAAGTAGAAGAGCTGCTCCTCGCCGATCTTCGACGTGGTGGCCTCGTGCTCGACCTTGGCCGAGACGTTCTGGACTTCGATGTAGGGGAAGGTGTTGGCCGAGCAGCGGCTGCCGATGAGCATGGAATCGCACTGGCTGAAGTTCCGGGCGCCCTCGGCCTTGGGGTGGACCTTCACGAGGCCCCGGTAGCTGTTGCTGGAATCCCCGGCCGAGATGCCCTTGGAGATGATCGTCGAGCGCGTGTTGCGGCCCAGGTGGATCATCTTGGTGCCGGTGTCGGCCTGCTGCTTGTGGTTGGTCAGGGCCACCGAGTAGAACTCGCCCACGCTGTTCTCGCCCAGCAGCACGCAGCTGGGGTACTTCCAGGTGATGGCCGACCCGGTCTCCACCTGGGTCCAGCTGATCTTGGCGTTGCGGCCCTTGCAGAGGCCGCGCTTGGTGACGAAGTTGAAGATGCCGCCCACCCCGTCCTTGTCGCCGGCGTACCAGTTCTGCACGGTGCTGTACTTGATGCTCGCGTCGTCCAGGGCCACCAGCTCCACCACCGCGGCGTGAAGCTGGTTCACATCGAACTGCGGGGCGGTGCAGCCCTCCAGGTAGCTGACGGAGGCGCCCTCCTCGGCCACGATGAGGGTGCGCTCGAACTGGCCGGATTCCTTGTTGTTGATCCGGAAGTAGGTGGAGAGGTCCATGGGGCAGGTGACGCCCTTGGGGATGAAGCAGAAGGAGCCGTCGGTGAACACCGCCGAGTTGAGGGCGGCGTAGTAGTTGTCGGAGGTGGGAACGACCGACCCCAGATACTTGCGCACCAGTTCGGGGTGCTCGCGCACCGCCTCGCTGAAGCTGCAGAAGATGATGCCTTCCTCCGCCAGCCGGGTCTTGTAGGTGGTGGTCACGCTCACGCTGTCGAACACCACGTCCACGGCCACGCCGGCCAGGGCCTTCTGCTCGTTGATGGGCACGCCCAGCTTCTCGAAGGTGCGCAGGAGCTCGGGGTCCACCTCGTCCAGGCTCTGGTGCTTGGCCGCCTTGGGCTTGGGGGCGGAATAGAAGACGATCTTGCGCACGTCGGGCTTCTCGTAGTGGACGTTCGCCCACTCCGGTTCCGTGAGGGTCAGCCAGTGGCGGTAGGCCTTGAGGCGGAATTCAAGCAGCCAATCGGGTTCCCCCTTCTTGGCGGAAATGAACCTGATGACGTCCTCATCAAGTCCCGGCGGCACGCTGTCGGACTCGATGTCCGTGGTGAACCCGTACTTGTATTCCTGACCTGTGACCTGCTGCAGTGACGTGCTCATGGCCGGACCCAACCTTCCCGAATAATCATGACTAGATTTGTCAACTTTGTCACGGATCCTTTGACCGTGATCACAGATGACCGGCGGGCTGCTCCAGGTCATGAATCATTCCTTCCATCCGGGACCGGAGCAGGGTGGTCTGGCTCTCGGGCAGGTCGCCCGGGTCCGAGTCCAGGCCGTCCCGGAGCACCGCCAGGGCTTCGTCCTTCTCCCTGAGGGCCGCCAGGGCCATCCCCAACTGGAAATGATTGATCATCGTCGGCTCGCTTGCAATGACCGGATCCACAAGCTGGACGACTTCCCGGGGGTGCTTGAGCTCGAGGAGGTACTGGCCGAGCAGGGTGCGGGCCCGGGCTTCCTGGCCGGGCAGGGGGTTGGCCTGGAGCCGGCGCACCTCGGCCAGGTCGGCTTCGGTGATCCTGGCGTTCATGAGCCGGTGGGCCTGGCGGATGATGGCCGCCTCCCAGGCGCCGCTGCTCTTGGGGTGGACGCCGAAGAAGACGTCCAGGGCGCGGTTGAGGCCCTTCTCGTCGTTGCGGTCCATGAGCGTGTCCAGGGCCAGGCGCAGGGCCTGGAAGCAGAGGCGCGGATGGCGGGCGCTGCCGGCGAAGAGCACGGCCTTGCCCAGGTTGGCCGACGGGTCCTTCTGGTAGGCCAGGTTCAGTTCCAGCCACTCCAGGCGCTCGCTCCTGTCCTTGCGCCGGGCCTTCTTCAGGGCGGCCTCGGCCTCGGCGAGGTTGCCCTCGGAAAGCCAGTCCTCGGCGTCGTCCAGCAGGTAGCGGGCCTCGGCCTTGCCGCCCCGGGCGCTGCGCAGCTGGGCGGCGTTCTCGGCGTCCAGGAGCAGGAGGAGCTGGGGGTCGCCGGGGTGCTGGCGCAGCAGCTCGGCGAGGATGGCGAAGGCCTTGGGGCGCTCGTCGGCGAGGATGTAGCCCTCGGCCAGGAGCTCCCGGACCCGCAGGTCCCCGGGGAGGTAGCCGGAGGCCTCCTTGAGCAGCGGGATGGCCTTGGGGGCCTCGCCCCGGGCCAGGAGGGCCTCGGCCAGGAGGCACAGGGTCTCCCCGTCCCGCTGGAGGTTCACGGCCTCCTGGGAGCTTTCCAGCGCGCCCTGCAGGTCCTCTTCCTCCAGGAGGAGCTCGGCCAGCTGGATCTTGGGGCCGGCCTCGTCGGGGCGCAGGTCGGAGGCGATGCGCAGGGTCTCGATGGCCGCGTCGGCCCGGGACGGGTCGTCCTGGAGCACCTTGGCCAGCAGCATCCAGCCCTCGAAGTGGCGGGGGCTGAGCTGCACCACGCGCCGCGCCAGCTGCTCGGCCTCGTCCCACACCTGGGCCACCTCCTTGAGGGCGGCCACGGTGAACACGAGCTCGTAGTTGCGGGGGTCCAGGGCCAGGGCCTCGCCCAGGCGCGCGGCGGCCTCGGGCAGCTGGCCGTTGTCCAGCAGGGCCGAGGTCTCCAGGAGGGCGCGCTTGAGCTGCGAGGCGGCCTTGGGCTTGGCGATGGGCAGGATCCGGGCGCGGTAGCGGGTGAAGAGCTCGCGGGCGCTGATGAGCTGCAGGTTCTCCTCCACCAGTTGCTCCCACCGGGTGGAGAAGGCGCGCCCGTCCAGCTGCCCCTTGTGCTCCATCTCCTGCACCAGGGACATGAGGCCGTTGCGCAGCATCACCTCGCTGCGCTCCAGGCGCCCCATCTGGTCGGAGACGGTCTCCAGGTAGGTCTCCACCCGGCGCAGGGTCTCCTCCAGGCCCGTGATCCGCTCCAGGAGGTGCTCGTCCAGGTCGTCCTCGGCCTCCATCTCCTCGGTTTCGTCCCAGGTCTGGTCTCCGGCCACGATGAGGAGGCGCGTGCCGCACTTGCGGCAGATCTCCCGTTCTCCCGGGTTCCAGGTGAAGCAGTTCTGGCAGAAGGTTCCAGGGTTCTCAGTGGTCATGCCCCAAGGATAGCCGTACCCGGGGCGGCCCTCCCCCTGTAGAATCCCGGCAGAGGTGAAAAGTGCTCGAGACCTGGCTCAACCAGTCCCACGCCCTGCCCTGGCTCGTGATCATGTGGATCGCCGGGCTCCTGGGCTCGGTGGGGCACTGCGCGGGCATGTGCGGGCCCGTGGTGGCCTCCTTCGGCCTGGCCCAGGCCCGGCAGGGGGGCCGCATGTGGCCCCGGCACCTGCTGTTCCAGGCGGGCCGGGTGAGCACGTACGCGGTCCTGGGGGCGGCCATCGGCTTCCTGGGCGGATTCGCCCGGCTCCAGTCGGTGCAGGACATGCACGCCTGCTGCCGCCCCGGCGGCCAGGCCCTCATCGCCGCCGAGGCCTGGCCCTGGCAGGTGTGGGTGAAGCTGGGCATCGGGTTCCTCATGCTGCTCCTGGGCCTGTTCATGGCCCTGGGGCGCCGCGCCGACAGCCTCATGGAGTTCCCCATGCCCAGGCCCATCCAGTCCTTCCTGGCCCGGGGCCTCAAATGGGGCGGGGCCCCCTACCTCCTGGGGCTGGCCTGGGGCTTCATCCCCTGCGGGCTGGTCTACATGATGCTCCTCAAGGCGCTGGACGCCGGGTCCTGGCGCATGGGGGCGGCGGGAATGGTCTGCTTCGGTCTGGGGAACCTTCCGGTTCTCCTGGGGCTGGGCCTGGCCGCCACCCGCCTCCGCCAGTCGTGGAGGACCGGCCTCCTGCGGCTGGGGGGGGTGGTGGTGGGGGCGATGGGGGGCTACATCCTCTGGCAGGCGGTGACCCTGCTCCGGCTCCAAGGTTAGAGGTTGTCTGCATCTGCCGGAATTGTCCTATGATGGGGGTTCCCTCGAGGCCTTCCATGAGCACCGACGACAAGAAGCAAGAGGCGATGGAACTGGTCAGCAAGGCCTACCAGCACCACATGCGCGGCGAGGTGGACCGGGCCATCGAACTTTACACCCGGTCCCTGGACCTGCACCGCACGCCCGAAGCCTACACCTACCGGGGCTGGGCCCGGTCCTTCCAGAAGGACTTCGACGCGGCCATCGCGGACTGCCACAAGGCCATCGACCTGGACCCCGAGTACGGCAACCCCTACAACGACATCGGCGCCTACTACCTGGAGCTGGGCCAGTTCGAGGACACCATCCCCTGGCTGCACATGGCGCTCAAGGCCAAGCGGTACGAAAGCTACTGCTACCCCCACTACAACCTGGGCCGGGTGTACGAGGCCCTGGACAAACTGGAGCAGGCGCTGGACCATTACCGCAGCGCCGTGCAGGAGAACCCCGGATACGCCCTGGCCGTGAAGGCCGTGGAGCGAGTGAAGGAAAAGCTCGCGTCGCTCCACGCACCCCTTCACGGAGGCCGTTGATGCCCTTCACGATCGCCCACAGCCCGGATTCCGACGACGCCTACATGATGGCCCCCCTGGCCCTGGGGTGGATGGACACGGAGGGCTTCGATTTCCGGTTCGTGCGCAAGGACATCGAAACCCTCAACGCCGAGGCCCTGGGGGCGCCGTACGAGGTGACCGCCATCAGCTTCGGGGCCTACCCCGAGCTGGCCTCCACGTACCAGCTGCTCACCGCCGGCTCCAGCATCCAGGAGGGCACGGGCCCCGTGGTCATCTCCCGGAAGCCCATGGCTCCGGCCGACCTGGCGGGCGTCACCGTGGCCATCCCGGGCCTGCGCACCAGCGCCTACCTGGCCATGCGCCGGTGGATGCCGGGCCTGAAGGTGGAGCTCGTGCCCTTCGACCGCATCATGGAGTCCGTGGCCGAGGGGGCCTTCGAGGCGGGCCTGCTCATCCACGAAAGCCAGCTGATGTTCCGGGACCGGGGCCTCCACCTGGTGGAGGACCTGGGCGCCTGGTGGAAGGCCGATTGCGGCCTGCCCCTGCCCATGGGCGGCAACGCCATCCGCAAGGACCTCCCCGGGGACGTCAAGGCCCGCTTCGCCAGCCTCATGCGCCGCAGCGTCGAGCTGGCCCGGGAGCGCCACGACGAGGCGGTGGCCTATTCCCAGTCCTTCGGCCGGGGCATGGACACCGAGATGATCGGGCGCTACGTGCGGGCCTGGGTGAACGACTTCACCGTGGATCCCGGGCCCCGGGGAAGGGCCGCGGTGGACCTGCTCCTCGGCATGAAGGCGGAGTGGATCCAGGGGTGATCCCGGTCCGGGAGCCGCTCTTTTTTCACGCCACCCTGGAAATAATTAGCCCCGGAGCCGGGTTGATTGTATTATTTGAGCCATCTTAATGGCACGGTACTTTTTTGTTTTGGCTCGAAGCTGGTACGGTTCGGCGGACGTTCTCGAGAAGGGGAATCCATGAGATCCACGTTTGGCAGCCCTGGAATCATCCTTTCCGGCTCCTTGCTGGCCTTGCTGACCGCGTGCGGCAGCGGGGGCAACACCCCCAACAACCGCCTCGCCGTCAACGCGCCCCCCGCGGCCACCACCCCCGTGGTGAGCCCGGCCGACAACCCCATCCTCGAGTACAAGACCTACACCTTCACCACGACGGTCACGGATCCGGACCTGACCGACACCGTCGCCAGCGTCACCTGGGACTTCGGCGACGGCACCGCCCCGGTGGTCTCCACCACGGCCCCCTTCACCGTGAATCACGTCTTCCTCGCTGCCAACTCCGCGGACCGGGTGACCGCCACGCCCACGGACAACCACGGCCTGGCAGGCTCGCCGGCCGCGGCCGTCTTCAACGTGGTGCAGGGGGTCAATCCCTTCACCCTGACGGCGGGCACCACCTCCACGGCCTCAAACGTCCCCCTGGGCGGCTCCACGACGCTCCACTTCCCCTTCACCGTGACCTACGAGGGCTCCGGGACCGTCCCCACGGGCAACGTCACGTTCAATCCCGGGTACGCCGGGGCCGCGCCGCTCACCACCTCCGTCACCACGGTGGGGACGCTGGACGGGGCCGTGAACTGGGTGGCCACCGTGGTCTACCCCGCGGGCGCCTCCATCGGCGCCACCTACGTCGCCAATCCGACCCTGACGGTGAGCGACAGCCTGGGCGTCCAGAGCCAGCCCATCGCCTTCCCCGCCATCACGTTCACGACCGTCTCGGCCGTGTCCACGCCCCCCAGCATCGCCATCACCTCCCCGGCGGCCCCCTCCACCCAGATCTTCGCGCTCCAGGCCGCCACCGTGGGCTTCACGGTGACCGACATCGGCCTCTACACCACCAACGTCACCGTGGACTGGGGCGACGGCACGGCGCCCTCCACCTACACGCTCCAGGGCCCGGGCCTGGCCACCGGCATGGCGCCGCCCACCACGCCCACCCACCAGTACGTCACCGCGGGCACCTACACCGTGACCGTCTCGGCCGTGGACGGCCAGCAGACGGGCAACACCGCGACGCCCCAGACCCGCCAGTTCGTGGTGCTGGCCAACGCCCTGCCCACGGCCACCATCACGACGCCCCAGGCCAGCGGCACCCTGCCGGCCCTGGCCCAGGTGCAAAGCGTCATCCCCACCGCCATGGCGCCCGAGCTCACCCTTCCGGCCCTCGCGAAGTATCCCTCGGCGGTGGTGATCCCCCTCAACGGGCAGCTCAACTTCAACGGCACCACCACCCCGTCCACCAGCGGCGAGCCGGTCACGGTGCAGTGGACCTTCCCCGGGGGCAACCCCGGCTCCTCGACGACCCTCAACGCGGGCAGCGTCTCCTTCCCCGGGGTGGCCGGACAGATCGTGGCCTACCTCGTGGAGCTCAAGGCCATCGACACCTTCGGCCGCAACTCCAGCCAGGTGGGCACGGGCCTTTCGGGCCCGGCGGCCATGGCCTCCAACGGCCAGGACACGGCCGCGTTCCGCAAGTGGGTCATCGTGGACGGCATCAACACCAAGCAGTTCACCCTCAACCTGATGTACCGCCAGCTCACCGACGACAACGGCCCGGCCACCCTCGTCCCGGCCACGCTTGCCGCCAACGGCGCCGGCGCGACCATGCAGATCTTCCAGGACGGCCTCTCCAACACCTACTCCGTCCTTTCCGCCAATTCGGCCACCCTCACGGTGCCCGTGCGGGGGAACCTGCCCTTCTACATGAACCTGCCGACGTTCAACGGCAACGACCCCGTCAGCTACATGCTGCGCATCCCCAACGTGACCGGGCAGGATCCCACCCTCGAACTGCCCGCCTCCCAGGGGGCCTCGAGCTTCGCCTTCGTGAACGGCAACCCCACCCTCTCCATCGTCACGGCCCAGGGCTTCGCCTCCGAGACCAGCTCCACGGCCCAGCGCCGGATCAACTGCTACATTTCGGGCGCCGAGGCCAAGGTGCCCGGCTACGACCCCTTCTACATGGTCCTGGGCGACAAGCCCGCCAACAGCAGGTGGTTCGACCGCCTTTCGGTTCCCAAGACCGACCCCGACGCCATCCCCACCCTCTTCGAGACCACCAACAGCATCGTCGGGCAGTTCGCGGGCATCCCGGCCTACCAGTCCTTCGCGGAATGGCCCATCTACCTGATGTCCGTCGAATCCGACTTCATGCCCTACACCCAGGGCGGCCCCAAGTCCTCCACGTCGCCCACCACCTCCGCCGGCAAGTCGTCGACCCTGGGCTTCCAGCTCGACTACCCCAAATACGCATCCGCCTCCGCCACCCAGAGCGACACCTACGGCGCGGTGGGCATGCAGGCCTTCCGGGTGCCGGCCTCCGCCCAGGATCCGTACGACCTGACCACGGCCAGCCCCAACTGGAACCAGGCCTCCTGCGTGTCGCCCCTCAACCCCCAGGTGGTGGACGCCTCGGTGCCGGCCTTCTTCAGCGGCATGATCTACAACCCTACCACCGCCAGCCCCGGCGGCGTGCAGGGCTTCCAGGTGCCCTACAACACCAACGACGTGGACCGAAAGGTCACCACCGCGCCGTCCCCGCGCAACCTTTCCAACCTCATGCAGGTGTTCAGCTACGCCGAGTACCTCTGGTCCTCGGTGTGGGTGCGCCCCCTGGTGCTCAACAACGCCCAGCTCTTCTACGGCGACACGAACCCGGCCGACCTGGCCGCCTATCCCTTTTTCCGCCGCAGCCAGCCCACCGCCTGGCCCAAGTACGTGGGCAGCCCCGGGATCGTCCCGGACAACAGCACCTTCGACCTGACGGCCAACGGCGGGCCAGCCTTCAATGCCAAGTCCCCCGTTTCCAAGACCGGGACCCCGGACGACAAGGCCGTGGGCCGCTTCTTCTGGACCGCCTTCACGCCCTTCTACAATTCGGCCAACGGCGCCCTCATCACGCGCACCTGGCTGGCCGACGCGGCCGGCCTGCCCCCCACCGCCATTCCCGCCCCCGCCGCCGGCCAGGCCACCTCGGTCCTCGGCCTCCTGCCGCCCCAGGACACCGCGGTGGACAAGCGGAGCCGGGACGCCAACGGCGTTCTCACCGGCAGCAGCCTCGGCGGCTACCGGATCATGTGGTTCAACCCCACCAAGGATTCCGCCGGCGCGGTGGTGCCGCCCGACTTCTGGGTGGTGGAGATCGCCGGGAACAACCCTTCGGGCCAGGGCAAGACCCACTTCATGCTGCCTTCGAACTACCCCGTGCCTGACACCGCCGGTTCGCTCCTGGGCCAGTCCACCGGCGATCCCATCCTCACGGACGCGCGGGTCTACCTCCCCTCCAAGACCCTTCCCGGGGGGACGCCGGCGCCGGACGACTCCGTGGCTCCGGGCTACTGCTGGTTCGACGTGCCGCCCGAACTGCGGCCCACCTCCGGCACCGCCAAGATCACCGTGTTCGCCCTCAAGTCCATCCTCAACAACAACCCCACGGGCAACTTCCGGCCCCTGAACCGCACCGACTGGATCGACGCCATCAAGACCGCCACCGCCACCATCAGCGTCAAGACCACCACCGAAGACCTGGCCTATGTCCACAAGATCCCCTTCAACTTCGGGTGGGACATCGTGGTCGTCAACGGCGAGGCCACCCAGGTGGCACCCTGATTGCTAGCTTACTGGAACGCGCCAATTCGCCGGCGCATCCCGCCTCGTATGCATCCCCTCTGGTTCCCAACTCTTAAGGAGGACTCGTGAAGATCACAACAGTCCTGGTCGCAGCACTTTCCGCAGGATCCCTCTTCGCCCAGACGCCGGTCCAGGCCCTGGACGCCCGGATCCAGGTGTTCGGGGAACTGATCCGGCCCACCTCCATCACCGTGCAGGCGGGCACCAAGGACCAGGCGGACCGTTCCGTCGGGGTGGGCATCCGCTTCATGGGCGAGATCGCCTCCGCCCGCAACTGGTACTACGAATTGGGCGGCAAGCTGGACTCCTCCAGCCAGATGGCGCTCAACACGGGCGCGGTGGACCTCACCGACATCAAGATCACCCACAGCTACTGGTCCCTGGGCGCGGGCTACCTCCAGCCCCTGGGTTCCAACGTCTCCCTGGGCTTCCACCTGGAGGGCAGGGGCGAGGCCCTTTCCGCCCAGGGCGCCATCTTCCAGAACGGGGTCATCACCGGCCGCGTGGACGCCTCCAACACCTACCTGCGGCCCTGGGTCCGCGTGAGCCTGGACGGCAGCTGGCGCATGGGCTCCCTGCGTCCCTACGTGGGCGTGGACGTGTCCGGCACCCCCGTGAAGACCTCCCAGACCCAGCTCCAGGCCCTCAGCAGCATGGACAACCGCACCCTGCGCGCCATGGCGCCCCAGGTGGCGGGCTCCTTCTACGTGGGCCTGCACTTCTAGGCCGGTTCGGTTCCGCGCGCTGAAAGCGGGCCTTCGGGCCCGCTTTCCGTTCGGGGCCGCGGCTCACCGCCCCAGGACCCGCTCGACCTTCTCCAGCGCCCAGTCCAGCTGCTCGCGGGTGATCACCAGGGGCGGCGACAGGACGACGACGGTGTCCCGCACCGCCTGGCACAGGAGCCCTTCGTGGGCCAGGGCCTCGCAGGCCCGCACGGCGTCGGGGTCCCGCAGTTCCAGGCCGGCCCAGAGGCCCAGGCCCCGCACCTCCCGCACCCGGGGGTTCTCCATGGACCGCAGGCGCGCCAGGAAGTAGGCCCCGAGCTCCGCGGACCTGTCCGCGAGGCGCTCCTCCACCAGCACGTCCAGGGCCGCGGAGGCCACGGCGCAGGCCAGGGGGTTGCCCGCGAAGGTGGACCGGTGGGACCCCGGGGTGAGCAGGTCCATGACCTGCCGGGAGGCCAGGAAGGCGCTGGCGGGATAGAACCCCCCGGACAGGGCCTTGCCCAGGATGGCGCCGTCCGGGCGGATGCCCTCGTGCTCGAAGGCGAACAGCTTGCCGGTGCGCCCCAGGCCCGAGCGCACCTCGTCCAGGAGCAGGAGGATCCCATGGCGGTCGCACAGTTCGCGCAGGCCCCGCAGGAAGCCCCGGGGGGGGACGCGCAGCCCGGCCCGGCCCTGGATGGATTCCGCCAGGATGGCGCAGGTGCCGGGGCCCACGGCGGCGCCGGCCGCGGCCAGGTCGCCGTAGGTGGCCAGGCGGAAGCCCGGGCCGAAGGGACCGAAGTCCTCCACCGCGTCCGGGTCGCAGGACAGGCCGGCGAGGGTCGTGGTCTGCCCGTGGTCGTTGCCCGTGAAGACGACGATCTCGGCCTTTCCCGGGGGAATGCCCATGACCCGGTAGGCCCAGCGCCGCGCGGCCTTGATGGCCACCTCGACCGCCTCGGCGCCGGTGTTCATGGGCAGGGCGGCCTCGAAGCCCGTGAGGGTGCAGAGCTTCTCGAGGAAGGGCGGAAGGCGCGCGTGGCGCACGTCCTGCGTCACCAGGGAGAGGCGCAGGCACTGCTCCACCATGGCCGCGGCGATGCGCGTGTGGTTGTGGCCCTGGCTCACCGCGCCGTCCCCGCCCAGGAAGTCCATGAACCGGTTCCCCTGGAGATCCCACAGGTAGACGCCGTCGGCCCGCAGGAACACCTGTTCCAGGGAACGGGGGCCGGGGGTTCCGTACCGCTCCTCCTGCTCGAGTAGATGACGGCCCAGCCCTGGATCAACCTTCATGGTCTAGCCTCCGTTCCCAGTTGTGTGCGCCGGGCGCGCCCATCGTTCCTTGCCGGGCCGGAGCGGGAATTTGACGTTGAAAGCGGCGCCGATGCTGCGAAAATTTGCAAAACGCCCAAGCGAGGAACCTCATGAGTGAATCCAATCCTCCCGAAAGCCTCTATGGCCAGGAGCCGGCGCCGCCCGCCGCGAAGGCCCCGGACCTCATGGAACAGCTGGTGGGAGTGTTCACCGAACCCGGCGCCCTCTTCACCCGCCTGGAGGCCACGCCGGTCTGGGGAGGGGCGCTGGCCCTCCTGACGGCCCTCAACACCGCGGTGGCGGTCCTGTGGGCCCGGAGGGTGGACGTGGACGCCATGCTGCGCCCCGTCCTGGAAGCCAACCCCAAGATCGCCGCCGAGAACATCGACAACATCATCTCCGTGCAGAGCCGGATGATGCTCCCGTTCAGCGTGCTGGGCGGCCTGCTGGGCCTGGCCGTCGTGAGCCTGGTGCTGGCCCTGGTGTACTGGATCGTCGGCGCGTGGACCCACGAAGGCCGCAAGCCCACCTACCGCCAGGCATTTTCCGCCACCGTCATCTCCGGCCTGGTGGGCGCCCCCAAGGCCGTCCTCCTGGGGATCGTCTGCTCCCTGAAGGCCATCGGCGGCGCCAAGCCAGACGCCCTCTCACCCACGTCCCTGGGCTTCTACGTCGTCCCCGACAGCGTCAAGCTGCACGCCCTCTTCAACACGCTCGACCTCTTCACCTTCGCGTCCATTGTCCTCATCTTCATCGCCACCCGGCGCACCATGCGCCTGAAGGCGTCCGGGGCCGCCATCTGCGCCGTCATCGCCGCGCTCCTGATGATCGCCCTGCCGGTCCTGGGAGCCCGCTAGCCATGTCCACCATCTCCATCCACCAGATGCCCATCCTCACCACCTTCGAGCCGCCGCCGGGCACCGAGATCGAGCGCATCATCGGCCCCTGCTGGGGCATCACCGTGCGCTCCCGCAGCATCGTGGGCACGGCCTGCGCGGGCTGCCAGCAGGTGTTCGGAGGGGAGATCACCATGCTCACCGAACTGGCCGGGGAGTCGCGGAACGAGGCCATGAACCGCCTCGAACTGCACTCGCGCCAGATGGGGGCCAACGCCATCCTCGGGTTCCGCTTCGATTCCGGCGACCTGATGCAGAACACCAACGAGATCGTGGCCTACGGCACCGCCGTGGTCCTCCGCCCCAAGCCGCCCGGAGCGTGATCGACCGGGTTCTCGCCCGGCGCATCGACCGGTTCAGCCGGCGCGCCCACCGGTTCCACCGCTTCGCCCACCACCCCCTGTGCGCCGCCTACCGCGGCGAGGTGGTGGCGCTGGGGCGGATGTGGATCTGCCGGGGCTGCCTGCTGGCGATGCTGGGGTTCCTGGCCGGGGGCGGAGCGGGCCTGGCCGCTCCGATCGTGTCGCCCTGGGCCCCGCTGGCCGCCTGGGGCCTCCTCCTCCTGGCGCTGACCCGCGGCCGGCCTCCCAAGGCCGTCTCCCGCTTCCTGCCCGCGGCCCT
Organism: Holophagaceae bacterium UBA692; assembly: GCA_002297665.1. Lineage (GTDB taxonomy): Bacteria > Acidobacteriota > Holophagae > Holophagales > Holophagaceae > Mesoterricola. Next base: position 17,677 of record DBMS01000185.1, read on the forward strand.
GGGGGCGTTCCTGGCGGCCCAGGGCCTGCGTTCCGGGGCGGCCGGGTGGGCCGTGGCCCTGGCCGTCCTGGGAGGTTCCCTGGCGTTCGTAGGGGCCTACCGCCGCCGGGGCCCGGACCGGCGCGCCTGCGCGGCCTGCCCGGAGCGGGAGGGACCGGCCGTATGCTCAGGCTTCCGGCCCATGGCCCGCCGGGAAAAGGCGTTCAGGCGCGTGATCCGGCGCTGGATCTGAGCGGGGGACGGTCAGAGCCGGTCGATGCGGATCTCGATCTTGCCGGCCTTCACGGTGGGCTTGGGGGCCTCCGGCAGGTGCCGGGGGGGTTCCGGCCTGCGCCGCGGCTCGGGCGCCGACTCCCGGCTTTCCCGTTCAGGCCGGTGTTCGGAGCGATGCTCCTTGTGGCCGTGATCCCGGCGGGACCGGTCGGGCGCGGAGCGATCGCCAGAGCGTTCGGCGGCGGGCGCGGGGGCCGGGGCGGGCTTGCCGGCCCAGGCGGTGCCCACCTGCTTGATGCGGTCCTGGAGGCGCTGGGGCTCGAGGACCTGGATGCCGTCCCCGAACTGCATGGCCCAGCGGGCGATGGCCCGCAGGTCCGTGCCGACGAAGGTGACCTGGGCCTTGCCCTCCTCCAGCTCCTCGAGGGTGAACTCGGGGAAGGGCGCGGGGGCCTGGCGCACCGCGAAGATCCACTGCTTGAGCAGCAGGGCCTTCACGCGGATGGGCTCGCCGCCCAGCCAGCCGCCGATGAGGTTCGCGGGGGTGCCCTCCTTGTAGGGGCCCTGGGCCGCGCGGCCCATGCCCTCGACGGGTCCCACCTGGGCGATGAGGTCCAGGCGGTGGTGCCGCTCGGCGTTGTACCGGCGGTCCCAGCCCCACACGTACCACGCCTTGGCGAAGGCGTCGAAGATGAGCTGGCGGGGTTCGAAGGTGCGGGGCGGATTGGTCTCGGCGTCCTGGAAGAGCAGTTCCACCGCGGCGCCGTCCTGGATGGCCCGCAGCACCGCGCGGGCCTGGGCGGTCAGGAGGTCGTCGGCCGCTGGGGGGGCGGGGACCTCGGCGGGAGCCGGGGCCGGTTCGGCCGT
>DBMS01000032.1 GCA_002297665.1 Holophagaceae bacterium UBA692
AGGGCATGTTGAGGTACTCCACCTTTCGGTAAAAAGCGATAGGCTTGCCTGTCCGTCGCGGAGGAGTCCATGTCGCGTTCCATCCTGGCCCTGCTGTTCACCGTCCTGCCGGCCATGGCCGCCGGCCAGCCCCTCGGCTACCAGGACGGCGCCGTCAAACTCGCCGGCTACCTGGCCCGCCCCGCCGCCAAGGGTGCCGCGCCCGGGGTGCTGGTGATCCACCAGTGGATGGGCCTGTCCGACCACGAGCGGGGCGTTGCCGACCGGCTGGCGGAACTGGGCTACGTGGCCCTGGCCGCCGACATCTACGGGGAGGGGGTGCGGCCCGCCAACACCCAGGAGGCGGCCGCCCAGGCCACCCGCTACAAGGGCGACCGGGCCCTGTACCGGCAGCGCATCCAGGCCGGCCTGGACGCCCTGAAGGCCCAGCCCGGGGTGGATCCGGCCCGGCTGGCGGTGATCGGCTTCTGCTTCGGCGGCACTGGCGCCATCGAGGCGGCCCGGGCCGGGATGCCGGTCAAGGGGGTGGTCTCGTTCCACGGCGGGCTGGACTTCACCCCCGACCCCAAGGCCGCCCCGATCGCCGCCAAGATGCTGGTCTGCCATGGCGCGGTCGACCCCAACGTCCCGCCCAGCCAGGTGGCCGCCTTCGAGGAGGACATGCGCCGGCTCAAGGCCGACTACACGTTCATCGCCTACGCTGGGGCGGTGCATGCCTTCACCCAGAAGGAGGCCGGCCATGACCCGTCCAAGGGTGCGGCCTACCAGGAGGCGGCGGCCCGGCGAAGCTGGCAGCATATGAAGGACTTTTTCATGGAGTTGTTCGCCCGCCCTTGAAAAAATGAAATTGCTATCTGGACATTGGCATCGTTAATTAATGGCAAAACAACCAGAAGTCATTGACATTCATTAAAAAAATGAGGCGAAACCGTTGAAAAATGCGGCTTGCCGCCAACCCCGATCTGAGTAGACTGGCCTCACCCGATCCCCACCCACCTCCAAGGGAATTGTGATGATCCAGTTCTACGCAGCGGCAACGATAATCGCCATCTCCTTCGCTTTCGCATACTTCCGGGCAGGGTTGGCCCTGTGGACGGCCCTGGCGGCCGCGGTCCTCGCGGCCTGGGAGGCGCGGGCCGGAGCCCCGCCGGCGGCATGGGCCGCCTTCGCCGCCGCGGCCCTCGTCCTGAACCTGCCCCCCCTGCGGCGGGCCCTGCTCATGCGTCCCCTCCTCTCCGTCTTCAAGGGCAAGCTGCCGCCCCTTTCCCGCACGGAGCAGGAAGCCCTGGAGGCCGGAACCGTCTGGTGGGACGGCGAACTCTTCAGCGGCCGGCCCGACTGGACCCGGCTCCTGTCACGGCCCGCCCCCGTGCTCACCGCCGCGGAACAGGCCTTCCTGGACGGGCCGGTGGAGGAGCTCTGCGGCATGCTGGACGACTGGCGCATCGTGGAGGACCTCAAGGACCTGCCCCCCGAGGTGTGGGCCTTCCTGAAGGAGAAGGGCTTTTTCGGGATGATCATCCCCAGGGAATACGGGGGCCTCGGGTTCTCGGCCCTGGCCCATTCGCAGGTGATCATCAAGCTGGCCGGGCGCAGCGCCGCCGCGGTGGTGACGGTCATGGTGCCCAATTCCCTGGGACCCGCGGAGCTCCTGAACCACTACGGCACCGAGGCGCAGAAGAACCACTTCCTGCCCCGCCTGGCCCGGGGGATCGACCTCCCCTGCTTCGCCCTCACCTCCCCCGAGGCCGGCAGCGACGCCGCGTCCATCCCCGACACCGGCGTGGTGTGCCGGGGAACCTTCGAGGGCCGGGAGATCCTGGGCATCCGCCTGAACTGGGAGAAGCGCTACATCACCCTGGGCCCCGTGGCCACCCTCCTGGGGCTGGCCTTCCGGCTCACCGACCCCGACCGGCTCCTGCCCGAGGGCAGCGAGGGCATCACCCTGGCCCTCATCCCCACCTCCACCCCGGGCGTGGTCATCGGCACCCGGCACGACGCCATGGGGATCCCCTTCCAGGTGGGGCCCAACTGGGGCCGGGACGTCTTCATCCCCGTGGACTGGATCATCGGGGGCGCGGCCCAGGCGGGCCGGGGCTGGAAGATGCTCATGGAGTGCCTGGCGGCGGGGCGGTCCCTGTCCCTGCCCGCGCTTTCCACGGGCGGCGGCAAGATCGTCGCCCTGGTGGCGGGCGCCTACGCCCGGGTCCGCAAGCAGTTCCGCCTGCCCATCGGGAAGTTCGAGGGCATCGAGGAGCCCCTGGCCCGCATCGCCGGCAACGCCTACGTCATGGACGCCGCCCGCACCATGACCTGCGGCGCGCTGGACCAGGGCGAGCGCCCCTCGGTCATCTCGGCCATCGTGAAGTACCAGTGCACGGAGCGCAGCCGCCGGGTGATCTGCGACGGCATGGACGTGCTGGGGGGCAGCGGCATCTGCCTGGGCCCCCGGAACATCCTGGGCCGGGCCCACCAGGCCATCCCCATCAGCATCACGGTGGAAGGCGCGAACATCCTCACCCGCACCCTCATCATCTTCGGGCAGGGGGTCATCCGCTGCCACCCGCACGTGCTCAACGAGATGCGCGCCCTGCGCCATGCGGACGCCCTGGGGGAGTTCGACCGGCACATGGGCGCCCACGTGGCCTTCACGCTGTCCGTGGCGGCGAGGGCGCTGTTCCACGGCCTCACGGGCGGGACGCTGGCCCGGGCCCCCGGGGGGCCCGCCCGGCGCTTCTACCAGCGTGCCACCCGGTACTCCGCCGCCTTCGCCCTGGCGTCCGACATGGCCCTGCTCACCCTGGGCGGCGGGCTGAAGCGCAAGGAGAAGCTCTCGGGCCGGTGCGCCGACATCCTCAGCAACCTGTACCTGGTCTCCGCCTGCCTCAAGCAGTTCGAGGACCGGGGACGGCCGGCGGGGGAATGGCCGCTCCTTCGCTGGGCCTGCGAGGACGGGTTCCAGAAGATCGAGGAGGCGTTCGACGGCCTGTTCCGGAACCTGCCCAACCGGCCTGCGGCCTGGTTGCTCCACGGGCTCATCTTCCCCGCCGGACGGCACGCCAAGGGGCCCAGCGACCACCTGGGCCACCGCCTCGCGGAGATCCTGATCGAGCCTTCGGCCGTGCGGGACCGCCTCACCGCAGGCGCCTTCGTGCCCATGGACCCGCGGGAGCCGGTGGGCCGCCTGGAGGACGCCCTGCGCAAGGTGATCGCCGCGGAACCCGTGGAAAAGAAGCTCTGGGCCGCCGTGGGCAAGGGGATCCTGGCCGCGGGGCCCGATGACGCCCTCCTGGCGGAGGGGATCAAGGCCGGCATCCTCACCGGCCCGGAGGGGGATACCCTGCGCCGGGCCCTGGAAGCCCGCCGCGAGGCCATCCGGGTGGACGACTTCACCCGCATCGGCCAGCCCAAGGAATGACCATGGGGGCCTACGCCGGGGGGCGCCCCGTCCACATCTTCGACGGGGCGCGCACGCCCTTCCTCAAGGCCCGGGGCGCGCCGGGCCCCTTCCGGGCCTCGGACCTGGCCGTGGAGGCGGGCAAGGCCCTTCTCGCCCGCCAAACCTTCCGGCCCGAGGACCTGGACGAGGTGATCCTCGGGTGCATCGTCCCCGGCCCCGACGAGGCCAACATCGCGCGCCTGGTGGCCCTGCGCCTGGGGTGCGGGAAGGCGGTGCCCGCCTGGACCGTGCAGCGGAACTGCGGTTCGGGCATGCAGGCCATCGACGCCGCCGCCCTGGACATCGCCTGCGGCCGGGCCGACCTGGTGCTGGCGGGGGGCACGGAAGCCATGAGCCAGTCCCCGGTGCTCTTCAGCGACGGGATGGTGCGCGTGCTGGCGGACCTGGCCCGGGCCCGGACCCTGTGGGCGAAGGTTCGGGCGGCGGCCCGGTTCCGGCCGGCCCACCTCAAGCCGGTCGTCAGCCTGGCCCGGGGCCTCACGGATCCCCTCACGGGGTTGAACATGGGCCAGACGGCGGAACTCCTCGCCAACCGCTTCGGCCTCACCCGGGAGCGCATGGACGCCTACGCCCTGGCCAGCCACCAGCGCCTCGCCCGGGCCCAGGACGAAGGCCGCCTGGAGGAAGTGGCTCCCCTTCCCGGCGCGGACGGGACCTTCCGCGACCGGGACGAGGGCCTGCGGCGGGACGCGGACCTGGCGGGGCTGGGGCGTCTCCGGCCCGCCTTCGATCCCCCCCACGGCCGGGTCACCGCCGGGAACAGCGCCCAGATCACGGACGGCGCCGCCTGCCTCCTCCTGGCCAGCGAGGAGGCCATGCGGCGCCACGGCCTCAGGAGCCTGGGGCGGGTGGCGGACTGCCAGTGGGCGGGCCTGGAGCCCAGCCAGATGGGCCTGGGTCCCGTGCACGCCATGGCGCCCATCCTCCTGCGGAACGGCCTGCGCACCGGCGACGTGGACTTCTGGGAGATCAACGAGGCCTTCGCCGCCCAGGTCCTGGCCTGCCAGGAGGCCTGGGCGGACGCGGGCTATTGCCGCGAGGAACTGGGCACGCCCCCCTTCGACCCCATCGACCCCGGGCGCCTGAACGTGGACGGGGGCGGCATCGCCCTGGGCCACCCCGTGGGCTGCAGCGGGGCCCGCATCGTGCTCCACCTGCTCCATGTGCTCAGGCGGAACGGCGCCCGCCGGGGCCTGGCCAGCCAGTGCATCGGGGGCGGGCAGGGCGGGGCCATGCTCCTGGAACGGGAGGACGCCTGATGCCCCCGGGTTTCGAAGGGTTCACCCACTGGCGGGCGGAGGCGGACGGGGAGGGCTTCCTGCACCTGGTCCTGGACCGGGCCGAAGCCACCGCCAACACGCTCTCCGCCGAGGTGCTGGAGGAACTGGACCGGGTGCTGGGCGGCGGCGTGGTCCCCGGCATGGTGGTGCTGCTGGGCGGCGAGCCCGGCATCGGCAAGTCCACCCTGC
>DBMS01000216.1 GCA_002297665.1 Holophagaceae bacterium UBA692
GTGGCGCCCTTGGCCTTGACGGCGTCGACGATGGCCGTCGCGTACCCGTCGCTGGAATAGGCGGCCAGGCTCGGCGCCTCGACCTTCACGATCACGTCCGCGCCGTACTGGGCGGCGTCCCCGGCGCCCGCCGCATCGGCGCCCACGAACAGGGCCCCCAGGCCCAGGCCCGCGCCGTCGGCGAGCTTGCGCGCCTCGCAGAGGGCCTCGAGGGAAGGCTTGCGGATCTTCCCATCCTTCGTCTCACAGAAAACCAGAATCATTTCGACCTCGGAATGGGTGGGTTACAGAACCTTGGCTTCGTCGCGCAGCAGGCCCAGGAGGGCCGCGGCCTGGGAGGCGGCGTCCCCGTCCAGCTTCCGGCCTTCGGGGCGGGAGGGGGGCAGGGCGAGGGCGACGGTGGTGACCGCGGGGTCCACGGGGGCGCCGTCGATCTCCTCGATGGTCTTCTTCTTGGCGGCCATGATGCCCTTGAGGTTGGCGTAGCGGGGCTCGTTGAGGCCGCGCTGGGCGGTGATCACCGCGGGCAGGGAACCCTCGAGCACCTCGCTGTCGGCGTCCCCCTCGCGCTCGGCCTTGAAGCGGCCCTCGGCCACTTCGAGCCTGGTCACGACGTTGGCCTGGGCCACCCCCAGGAGCTCCGCCAGCATGGGGCCCACCGACGCGTTGTCGCCGCCGAAGCCCTTGTTGCCCAGGAGGACCAGGTCGAAGCCCTTGCCTTCGGCGAACGCGGCCAGGGTCCGGGCCACGGCCAGGGGGTCCCCGGTCTGCGCGGACTTGACCAGCACGGCCTGGTCGGCGCCCAGGGCCAGCGCGTTGCGCAGGACGTCCTTGGCCTTGTCCCCGCCCACGGAGACCGCGGTCACCTCGGCGGCGGCGGATTCCTTGAGGCGCAGGGCCTCCTCCAGGGCGTACTCGTCGTAGGGGCTGGTGATCCACTTGACGTCGGCCCCGTCCAGGGACGTGCCGTCCGCGGCCACCTTGATCTTGGTCTCGGTGTCGGGCACCTGCTTCAGGGCCACAAGAATCTTCATTCGATCTCCCGAAAAAAAGGGAGCCGCCCTTTCGGTACGGCTTGGTCCTAAATACTACCAGGGAATCACCAAATGGTATCCTCGTGCCCATGAACGGACGCATGTATGCCGAGAGCCTCGTGTTCACGGGGGGCGGAACGGGGGGGCACTTCTTCCCCGCCGTGGCCCTGGCCGAGGGGGCCCGGGCCCGGTGGGACNNGGCCCATCGCCTTCGTGGGGGCCACCCGCGGAATCGAGGCGCGGCTCCTGCCCCAGGGGCCCTGGCCCCACCAGCTGCTGGACGTGGAAGGCTTCGTGGGCCGCTCCCCGGCGAGGACGCTGCGCGCGGCGTGGAAGCTCTTCCGCGCCTGGCGGATCCTCGTGGACACCTGGAAGGCGCATCGTCCCTGGGCGGTGGTGGGCACCGGCGGNNTACGGGGCCGGTCCGGCCCTCCTGGCCGCGCGGAGCCTGGGCATTCCGTACTTCCTCCACGAGTCCAACGCCTTTCCCGGGCTCCTGGTGAAGACCCTGGCGAAACGCGCCGACGGCGTCTGGTGCGGCATGGACGAAGCCCGCGCGGGCCTTCCCGGCGCCCGGTGCGTGCTGGCGGGAACGCCGGTGCGGGAGGCCTTCCTGCGGGACTTCCAGCCNNCTTTCCTCCCAGCGGCCCCCGTACCGGCTCCTGGTGCTGGGCGGCAGCGGCGGGGCCCGGGCCCTGAACGAGGCGGTGTTCCAGGCGGCCCCGGGCCTCCTGGAGCGCTTCCCCCAGTGGGACATCCTGCACCAGACCGGCGCCGGGCCCTTCGCGGACCTGGCCGNNACTGGACCGCCATCCCCGGCACAAGCTGGCGCCCTTCCTGGAATTCATGGACCGGCAGATGGAGGCCGCCAGCCTGGTGGTGACCCGGGCCGGGGCCAGCACCTGCGCGGAGCTGAAGGCAGCCGGGCGGCCGGCGATCATCGTCCCCATGCCCGGCAGCGCCGGCGACCACCAGGTGGGCAATGCCCGGGCCATGGAAGCCGAGGGCCGGGCCCGGGTCGTGCTTCAGGAGCCGGGCATGCACCTGCCGCTGGCGGAGGAGGCCGCCCGGCTCATGGCCGACCCGGCCCTGCTCGCCAGCCTGGCGCGGAGCGAGCCCAACCGGGCGGTGGACATCTGCCTGGATGATCTCGCGTCCAGGATGCAAAGGAGCCTACACTAGGGCATGCACCAGCGCACCTGGCTCTCCCTCCTGACGCTCCCCATGGTGGCGATGTTCACCTACCCCGTCGTGTTCCACCCGGTGCAGGAAGCGCCGCGCAAGGAACTCAAGTCCGCGAGCCAGGATCCCCTGGCCGGCCTTTCCGACATCCAGGACGTCCTGTCGCTGATCAAGGACAACTACGTCGATCCCCCGGACATGGAGAAGGTCATCACGGGAGGCATCCAGGCCGCCCTGGAGAGGGCGCACCCCCTGAACTCCTACCTCACCCCCGAGGACCTCCGCCTTCCCGACCCGGGGGCCGGGTCCATCGGGATCCAGGTGCTCAAGCGCCAGATCTACGCCCAGGTCATGGGGGTGACCGCCGGAAGCCCAGCCGCCAAGGCGGGGTTCCAGCCCGGCGACGTGATCCGCAAGGTGGACGGCGATTCCATCGGCCCCATGAGCAACTGGACCCTGGAGCGCAGGCTGCGGGGGGTCCCGGGTTCCGAGATCTCCCTGCTGCGCTACGCGGCGGCCAACGGCGAACTGAAGAAGATCTCCCTCAAGCGCGAGCGGGTCGCGCCGCCTCCCGCGTTCGTGCGCAAGGAGGCCAAGGCCACCCTCATCGGCATGGAGGACCTGACTCCCGGCCGTGCGGTCGAACTCCAGGCCCTCCTGAAGGACCTGGACCACAAGCTGCCCCTGATCCTGGACCTGCGCCGGTGCAACGGCGGCACCCTCAACGAGGCCGCCCTGGTGGCGGGGCTCCTGGCGGGCGCCGGCCCCCTGGCCACGGTCCAGGAGACGGGCAAGGCTCCCGTTTCCGTGGCCGTCGTCCCCGCCGGCCTGCCGCCCTTCGCCAAGGTGGCCGTGCTCCAGGGCCCCTGGACCTCCGGCGCCGCCGAGGCGCTGTCCTCGGCCCTCAAGAAGCAGTCGGTGCCGGTGTTCGGCGAGCGCACCATGGGCATGGGCGTGGAGCGCACCCGGTTCCCCCTGCGCCAGGGCGGCGCGGCGGAAGTGGTGAACCGGCGCTGGCTGGGCGCCGGCGGCGAATTCCTGGGCGTGGGCGGCGAGAAGCCCGCGGCCATGAAGGCCAAGGCCGACCCCACCCGTCCCGGTGAGCCTGTGCAGGCCGGNNCAAGAACCTGAAGCCGGAAGAAGACCCGATCCCGCGAATCCTGGAGATCCTCGAACAGAAGGGCAAGGCCGCCAAGCTGAACATCCCGCGCCAGGAACGGCGCAGCCCGGTGCTGGTCTCCGGCCTGCTCCGCATGGTCCCCGCGGACCGGGAAACGGCTTGAGTCCGTGGTGAGCCGACGCGGAGGCCGGGCCTCCACGCCCCGACTGGCCGCCCTGGCCGTGCTGATGTTCGCGCTGGGCCTGGGCGTCGGCGCCCTTTTCACGGCCCAGTCCTGCTCCAGNNAAGGGCCGCCTTCCCGGGGACGAGGAGAAGGCCCCGCCCAGGACGGCGCCGCGGCCCAAGCCCCAGAAGCCCGAGAAGCCCCCGCCGGCGGAGCCGGCGCCCCCCGAACCGGAGCCCCGGCCGGCCCTTCCCCGGCTGGCCGTGGTCATCGACGACCTGGGCTACGCGCCCACCGAGCTGGTCACCCGCCTCTGCGCCCAGCCCGTGCCGCTCTCGGTGGCGGTCCTGCCCTACCAGGAGCACACCCGCGCCAGCGCGGACATCGCCCACCAGCGCGGCAAGGAGGTGATGCTGCACCTGCCCATGGAGCC
>DBMS01000079.1 GCA_002297665.1 Holophagaceae bacterium UBA692
GGCGGTAGGCCGCGCGGGCCCGGGCCAGGAGGGCGCCGACGGCTTCCCCGCCCCGCACCCGGCCCCAGGTGAGGTCCACGCCCTCGAAGAAGCCGCTCCGGGCGGGCTCGCCGGCCAGGGGCTCGAAGTACTCCAGGCGCGAGCCCCGGCTGGGCACGGCGCCGAAGCCCTGGCTGCGGTGCATGCTCCGGCTCTCCGCGGCCAGCTCCGTGAAGGACTTGCCCAGGACGGGGTCGTAGGCGCCCACGTCCAGGGTCAGGAAGGAGCCGGGCTTCATGGCGTCCCGCTCCTCCTTGGGACGGAAGCTGTTCCAGAGGATGCGCCGGGCCTGCCAGGGGCGGACCCGGTCCAGCTGCTCGGGGAAGGCGGCGGGGTCCGCGGCCGCCCGGAAGGCCTCCAGGGCCAGCATGGCCGAGGCCGTGTGGTGGCCGTGGGTGGTTCCGAGGGTGGGGGAGAACCGGGTGATGATGACGTCGGGACGGAGCCTGCGCACGATCCAGACCACGTCGGCCAGGGCCGCGTCGTGGCCCCAGACGGAAAGCGTCTCCTCCGGGGTCTTGGAGAAGCCGAAGTCGGCGCAGCGGGTGAAGTACTGCTCGGCGCCGTCCAGGTGGCGCGCGGCCAGCAGCTCCTGGGTGCGGATGAGGGCCAGGCCGTCGCCCAGTTCGGGCCCGATGAGGTTCTGCCCGCCCCCGCCCCGGGTCATGGAGAGGTAGGCCGCGCGGACCTTGGCGCCCTGGGAGAAGGCGGCGAGGGCCGCGGTGTTCTCGTCGTCGGGGTGGGCCGCGACGTACAGCACCGTGCCCAGCACCTGGAGCTTGTCCAGGAGCACCTGGAGCGCCGCCGCGTCGCGCACGGGCTCGGGCTGCGCGAGGGCCGGGGAGGCCGCCAGGGCCGCGCAAAGGCAGACGTTCAGGTTCAAGGGCGTTCGGATCATTCGGCCATCCCGGCGTTGAGGAAAGGTGCCCGACAAGAATAGTCAGATTTGGGCGTCCTTCAAATGGAGGATCATGCGGGGCCCCGCGCGGCCCGTGCGGAATTCCGCAAGGCCGGGGCTCCCGTCCGGACCTCCCGGGCCCAGGGCTCCCCGTCATCGGGGCTTCCGGGGTTTCCCGGCCCCTGGCACAGGACTTGCTCCGTACAGGATTCCCTCTCGACCGCAGGAAACCCTCAACCCAAATCCGGAGTCTCCATGAACCGCTTCGTCTCCCTCCTGCTGGCCGGCGCCCTCGCGCTGGGCGCCGGCCTCCCCTCCTGGAGCCTCGAACCCAAGCCCGCCCAGGACGTCCTCGTCGTGGGCCACCGGAACCCGGACACGGACAGCATCATCGGCGCCATCGCCGTGGCCCGCCTCAAGACGAAGCTGGGGGTCCCCGCGGCCCCCATCGCCCAGGGCCCCGTCAATCCCGAGACCCAGTACGTCCTGGACACCTTCAAGCTGGCGGCTCCGCCCGTGGAGACGAAGGTGGCCGGGCGCAAGGTGATCCTCGTGGACCACTCCGACTACCCGCAGGCCCCCGCCGACCTGCCCAAGGCCGACGTGGTCGGCCTGGTGGACCACCACAAGCTGGGCGGCCTCGCCACCGAAAAGCCCCTGGAAGCCTGGGTGTTCCCCGTGGGCTCCACCTCGACCATCATCGCCCGCATGTATGCGGCCGCCAAGGTCCCCATCCCCAAGGACCTCGCCGGCGGGATGCTCTGCGCCATCCTCTCGGACACGGTCATCTTCAAGTCGCCCACCACCACCGCCGAGGACCGGGCCACCGCCAGCCGCCTGGCGAAGCTCGCGGGCGTGAAGGACGTGCCGGCCCTGGGCCTCAAGCTCTTCGAGGTGAAATCCCAGGTCAAGGGCGTGCCGGCCATGGACCTCCTCAAGCGCGACTTCAAGAGCTTCACCATGAACGGCCGCAAGGTGGGCGTGGCCCAGCTCGAGGTGGTCGACCTGGCCATCCTGGCGCCCATGCGCAAGGACCTGCTCAAGGCCATGACCGAGCTCAAGGCCGAGGGCTACCACAGCCTCCTGCTCATGCTCACCGACGTCATGAAGGAAGGCACCGACCTCCTCCTGGTGTCCGACGACGAGGCCCTGGTGGACGCGGCGATGGGGGCCAAGGCCCAGGGCGGAACCCGGTGGCTCCCCGGCGTCATGAGCCGCAAGAAGCAGGTGATCCCCAACCTGGAAAAGGCCTTCAAGTAGGAACCGGCGCTAGTTGCCCGGGTAGCCGTGGCGGATGGTGTCGAGATCGGGGTTCATCATGGCGGCGCTTTCCGGGAGAATCCCTCCATGGAGGACCCCTACTATCTCGTGAATTTCCAGTGCGTGCTGGAGGATGTGCGGGCGCGGTGCGCCGGCCTGCTCCGGCCCGGGGAGGCCGCGCGCCTGGAAGCCTTCCTGGGCCTGTCCGGGGACGCCCGGCGCCTCTACGTACGCATGCTCACGCGCAAGGGCCCCTGGTTCCGCCCCGGGGACCTGGCCTACCCCGAAATCGGCCCGGGCGCCCTGGGGGAGCTGGCCGGAGCCGGCTTCCTGGCGGGTCCTGAGGCGGCCTCCCCGGCCGACCTGGCCGCACTGCTCCGCAAGGCCGAGCTGGAGGCCCTCCTGGCCGGGGCCGGCCTCCCCTTCCGCCGGGCCGAG
>DBMS01000298.1:0-4805 GCA_002297665.1 Holophagaceae bacterium UBA692
CGCGGATGTTGGTGAGCTTCTTGCCCTTGGCGATGTTGACCACCAGGTCGTTCTCCCGGGCGTGCTCGCCGACGATCATGCCCTCGTAGCACTTGAAGCCGGGGTTCACGAACATGACGCCCCGGTCCTCCAGGCTCATGAGGGCGAAGCCCACGGCCTCGGTCTGGTCCATGGAGATCAGCACCCCGTTCTTGCGCCGGGGCAGTTCGCCCTTGTAGGGGCCGTAATGGCTGAAGAGGCTGTGGAGGATGCCCTCGCCGCGGGTGTCGGTCATGAACTCCGAGCGGTAGCCGATGAGGCCGCGGCTGGGAATCTTGAAGTGCAGGCGGATTCGGCCCATCTCGTTGGCCATGTCCTGCATCTCGGCCTTGCGGGCGCCCAGCTTCTCCATGACCACGCCCATGAACTCCTCGGGCACGTCGATGGTGATGTCCTCGTAGGGTTCCAGCTTCTCGCCGGTGGCGGGGTCGGTGTGGAGGATCACCTCGGGCCGGCTCACGCAGAGTTCGAAGCCCTCGCGGCGCATGGTCTCGATCAGCACCGCCAGGTGCAGCTCGCCGCGGCCGGAAACCTTGAAGCTGTCGGGGCTCTCGGAGTCCTCCACCCGCAGGGCGACGTTGTGCTGGAGCTCCTTGGTCAGGCGCTCCCGGATGCGGCGGCTCTGGGTGTGCTTGCCGTCCTGGCCCGCGAAGGGGCCGTTGTTCACGACGAACATCATGGAGATGGTGGGCTCGTCGATGTCGACGTATTCCAGGGCCTGGGGGTTCTCCTGGCTGGCGATGGTCTCGCCCACCCGGATGTCGGGGATGCCGGCCAGGGCGATGATCTCGCCCGCGGAGGCCTCGGTGAGGTTCACCCGGGTCAGGCCCTCGAAGCCATAGAGCATCGAGACCTTGTGGTTCTGGATGGAGCCGTCCCGCTTGATGAGCGCCACCTGCTCGCCCACCTTGATGCGCCCGTTGACGATGCGGCCGATGCCGATCTGGCCCACGAAGTCGTTGTAGTCCATGAGGGTGACCAGCATCTGCAGGGGGGCGCCGGGGTCGCCCTTGGGGGCCGGGCAGTGCTTGACGATGGCGTCGAACAGGGGATCCAGGCTTTCGGCGGGGTCGTTGATGTCCATCATCGCGTAGCCCTGCTTGGCGCTGGCGAACACGCAGCAGAAGTCCAGCTGCTCCTCCGTGGCGCCCAGCTCGATGAGGAGCTCGAACACCGCGTCCTGGCTCCACAGGGGCCGGGCTCCGGGGCGGTCCACCTTGTTGATGACCACGATGGGCCGCAGGCCCAGGGCCAGGGCCTTGCGGGTGACGAACTTGGTCTGGGGCATGGGGCCGTCGAAGGCGTCGACCACCAGGAGGACCGAGTCCACCATGCTCAGCACCCGCTCCACCTCGCCGCCGAAGTCGGCGTGGCCGGGGGTGTCGACGATGTTGAAGCGGTAGCCGCCCCAGTGCATGGCCGTGGTCTTGGCGAGGATGGTGATGCCGCGTTCCCGTTCCTGGTCGTTGCTGTCCATGGCCCGTTCCTGGACCCTCTGGTTGTCCCGGAACATGTGGGCGCCCTTGAACATGGCGTCCACCAGGGTGGTCTTGCCATGATCGACGTGGGCGATGATGGCGATGTTGCGGATCTTCTCGATGGCGGTCATTCGGGTCCTTGGAAAGATCTGGCGGCCGGGTGCGGTCCTGGCAGAACCGTCGATTTTAACAGAGGAAAGGCATTTCACCCATCCCGGATTCGCCGGGAAGGCTTAAGATGGTGCGGAAACCTTCCCTGGATTCAAGGAAAAAGTCGCGGAGCGGGTCATGCATATCAATGAATTGCTCACCACCATCGTCGACCTGGGAGGATCCGACCTGCACCTGAAGGTCGGGAACTACCCGGTCGCCCGGGTGAAGGGCCGCCTTACCCCCCTGACGCAGTTCAAGAAACTGGTGCAGGAAGACACCATCGCCATGGCCTACTCCATCATGGCCACGGACCGGCAGAAGGCTAAGTTCAAAGAGAACATGGATATCGACCTGGCCTACTCGGTTCCCGCCCTGGGACGGTTCCGGTGCAACATCTTCAACCAGCGGGGCACGGTGGGCATGGTCCTGCGCGTGATCCCCAGACGTATCTTCTCCATCGAGGACCTGATGCTGCCCCGGGCCCTGAACAAGATCTGCGAGGAGCAGCGCGGCCTGGTCCTGGTCACCGGCACCACGGGTTCGGGCAAGTCCACCACCCTGGCGGCCATGATCGACCTCATCAACGCCACCCGGAGCGAGCACATCCTCACCATCGAGGACCCCATCGAATACCTCCACCGGGACAACCTCTCCATCATCAACCAGCGCGAGGTGGAGGCCGACTGCAAGAGCTTCGCCACCGCCCTGCGGGCCGCCCTGCGCCAGGACCCCGACGTGATCCTCGTGGGCGAGATGCGCGACTACGAGACCATCGAGACCGCCATCCACGCCGCCGAGACGGGCCACCTGGTGTTCTCCACCCTCCACACCCTGGATGCCTCTGAAACCATCAACCGCGTCATTTCCGTCTTCCCCCCCCACCACCAGAAGCAGATCCGCATCCAGTTGAGCCAGGTGCTCAAGGCCGTCATCTCCCAGCGCCTGGTTCCCCGGGCCGACGGCCAGGGCCGGGTGCCCGCCGTGGAGGTCCTCATCGCCACCGAGACCGTCAAGGCGTGCATCGAGGACAAGGACCGGACCAAGGGCCTCAAGGACGTCATCGCCCAGGGCACGAGCCAGTACGGCATGCAGACCTTCGACCAGAGCCTCTACTTCCTTCTTCAGGAAGGACTCATCACCGTCGAGGAGGCCCTCAAGCGGGCAACTAACGTGGGCGAATTCAAGCTCCGCCTGGAGGGCATCGCCTCCACCGCCGAAATGTCCCGGACCAACATGGACAAGGGCATGTCCATCAGTTCCGGCCTGGGCCGGGAGGCCGGCGGCGCGCCGCTGTCCCCCCAGGCCCCCAGGCCCGACCCGAGGAGCCCCCAGAACAAGCCCGGAGACCCGGGCCCGGGCGGCGACATCAAGATCACGCTGGCGCGGTAGGAACCGCAGGGCGCGGCAGCGCTGCCTCCTCAAGGCCGGGAGGGTGCTGAACCGCCGCCGGACGAAGCCCATCCGCGCTTTTCCTCGGGCTTGACCGGTTCCACCAGCGATTCCAGGGGCACGATGCCGCCATCCCTTTCCTCGGCGAAGGAGACCCATCCCGGCTCCGCCAACTGCCATTGGCGGGTGTAGCCGTCCCGGCGGACCAGGGTGCCCATGGATTCGCAGGGGACGCGCCGGAGCTTGCGGGTGGCCGGATCGAAGCCCAGAAGGACGAAGGTCTCGTCGGAGCCGTCGTACCCGCCCAGGATGGGCCATTTCTCTGAGGCGATGAAGGTCTGTTGCGCGGAGGGCGTAAGCGTATTCCACAGGCGCATGATCGCAGCCTCGTCCCAATGGTTTTTTTGGCGCGCCTGGATGGGGAAATAGATCTCCCCGGTTGGGCCGAGGAAGGGGTTGCCGGTGAAGTGAGGCGGCACGGGAACCACTCGAGCGCCTCGTTCGTCGGTTTCAAGGTCGATCATCCCCTCGACCCGGCTTCGGAGGCCATCCGTCTCCAGTGCCGTGATCGTCCTTTGTCCGAAGGGCACGCGAAACAGGGAGCCGTTGGACAGAAGAAGGTAGAAGTCCCAATTCGAGGCCACGGCGCAGGCGTCGAAGGGGCCCAGTCCGGCATCCAGGTCAAGAAGGGGCGTGAGCCGTTCTTCCGCGAAATCATACAACTCGATGGAGGCCTTCTGCGTCTGCCCGGGTTCCGCAATGCCTGGCATGCGCAGGAGCAGGGCCCTTTCCATGGCCCCAGCCAGGAACCGGAGGTGCCCTTGCAGGACCGCCGGCCTCTTCCAGATCCACCGGGACCCCAGGTTCGAATCCTCCAGCCAGCCTAGGCTCAGGGCGATGCTTTCGCGGCCCCGGTTGGCCGCGCGATAGGCAAAGGTCCCGTCAAAGGAGAGGTCGGACCCATCCTGGAAGCCGGGGCCCCCGATGGCTGGCTGGGCGCCCCTGGAAAACCTGCTCTCAGCCTCGGACCTGGAGTGGATCCTGTCTTGAATGACGAGCCATTGCCGGTTGCGATCCCAAACGGGGTGGCTTGGATCAAATGGACCGGATTGAGCTGATATCGAAGTCGAAAAAAATAGGAGGGACAGGAAACCGGGCAGATTGGGCATGGGGTGCCTTACCGTTGATACATCAGATGCTTGGTCCCCCGTCCATGGAAATAGACTCCATTGCCGTTGCATTGGCAGATGGCAAATCCGATCCGGCCATTGCATCGTTCGATGGAGGCAAGGCAATGACCCTTGAAAAGGGGGGCGTTGAATTGGAAGGTGCAAGGGAGGGGGCAAAGCCTGCCGCATTCCGCGGCGGGAAGTCGCCCGGCGGCCCCACCCGCGGCCTCATCCATGCATCTTCGGGCCTGCTCCGGGTCATCGATCCCAGAGCAGGGATCGGAACTGGCGGGACGTTGGATTCCGGTGGGGTCGTTGGCGCCCAGGGAGCCGGGGAAGGTCAGGGCCATCGTGAAAGTGAGTCCAAGATAAACCCGTTTCATCTCTCCTCCCGAGTCCCAGAATCTAGTGGATAGAATTTGAAAATTCAATCGATTTTTTCCATTATATTTCTATATTATTAAAGAATATCTTGCTTTCGTGGCGTGCCTCGTCTTGACGCTGGCAGGGCCAGGCTCCCAGGCCCGGCCCGGCAGGCTCCCTCGACAAGCCCGGAGACACGGGCCCGGGCGGCGAC
>DBMS01000298.1:4874-26219 GCA_002297665.1 Holophagaceae bacterium UBA692
TGTTCGGCCTGCCCTGGTGGTTGAGGATCACCATCAAGGTGGCGCTCGGCCATGTGCCCCTGGCCCATCGGCACTGGAAGGCCCTCGGGCTGTTCGAGCACGGGCGGATGGAAAACCTCGCCTATGCGCGCCGGGTCTGGGACAACCACGCCGGCGCCCTCCTGCACTGCCAGGGGACGCCCACGAAAAGGCTGCTGGAACTGGGACCGGGGGAGGGTGGCTTCACCATCGGCCACGCCCTGGCCGCGGGGTTCGAAACGGTCTGCCTGGTGGACGTCCAGCGGTTGTTCGAGCCAGCGGCCTACCTCACGCCCGAAGCCCTGGCCCTGTGCGGGGCGACCCTGCCGCCGGACCTGGCCCGGTCCAGGGTCCGGTACCAAACGGGGGGCCTGCCCTGCCTTCGGGGCCAGGCCAGCGACGCCTTCGACCTGGTGTTCTCCAACACCGTGCTGCAGCATGTCCGCCGCGCCGAGGTCCCGGCCCACCTGCGGGAACTGTTCCGCATCACCCGCCCGGGGGGCGTGGGCTCCCACCGGGTGGACTTCCGGGACATGCTGGGGGGTTCCCTGAACAACCTGCGCATCGGTTCGGGCCTCTGGGAGCGGGACTGGTTCGCCCGTTCCGGGTTCTACACCAACCGCCTCCGCCATTCCGAACTGATCGGCGGGTTCCGGGCCGCCGGGTTCGAGATCCTCAAGGACGGGGTCGACCTGTTCGACGGGTGCCCCGAGGCCGCCCGGCACCGTTGCCGCGAATTCCGGGGGCTGACCGAGGAGGACCTCCGGGTCAAGGGCTGCAACCTCGTGGTCCGGAAGCCCCTGGCATCGGCGCCGCCCCGACGCTGAGGCCGGCGGTCCCCGCGTTCCGGCCTACTCCTCGGCCGGCCGGGCCGGCGCCTTCCCCTCCAGGGGGAGGCTGATGCGGAAGCTCGCGCCGCCCTGGGGCCGGTTGCTGGCCTGGATCTTCCCGCCGTGGGCGTCCATGACGCCCTTGCAGATGGCCAGGCCCAGGCCGGCGCCCAGCCTCGATTCGCCCTGCTGGAAGCGCACCAGCTTCTCGAAGATCCGCTCCTCCTGGTCCTCGGGGATCCCGGGGCCGTGGTCGGAGACGCAGATCGTCAGGGCCCGGTCGGTGGCCCAGGACTTGATCTCGATGGGTTGGCCGGGCGGGGAATAGCGCTGGGCGTTCTCCAGGAGGTTGATGAGGACCTGCTCCATGAGCACCGGGTCGGCCTGGAACCGGGGCAGGTTGGCCGGCAGCTCCAGGGCCACGGGACGGTCGGGCATGAGGGGCTTGAGGCGGGCCAGGGCGGTCTCCACCAGGTCCGGGACGGTCATCCACGCCTTCTTGAGCTCCACGCCCGACTCCAGGCGGGTGGCGTCCAGGAGGTTGGCCACGAGGCGGCTCAGCTGGTGGCCCTCGTCGTGGATGACGCCGGCCAGCTGGTGGCGGGCCTCGGGGGTGAGGCTCCCGTCGTCCTTCTGGAGGGCCCGGGCGGCGGAGGTGATGCCCGCCAGGGGCATGCTCAGGTCATGGGACACCGACGAAAGCAGGGCGCTGCGCACCTGCTCCCGGTCCATGCGGCGCTGGGTGTCCAGGTTCTTCTCGGAAAGGATGGTGCGCTCCAGGGCCAGGGCGGTGTGGTTCGCGAAGGCCTCCATGAGGTGGCGCTGGTCCGGCTCCATGGTTTCGATGCCGGCGGTGGCCAGGGGCTGGATGCCCAGGACGCCGATGAGGCCGTGGGAGCCCTTGAGGGGCAGGTAAAGCGCGTGGGCTCCCGGCAGCGTGTCGGTGCCCAGGCCCGCGGCCTCGTGGTGGTCGTACACCCACTGGGCCACCCCCAGCTCGTCCTCGCCCAGGGGCGGGTCCTTGGGGTCGCCGTGGGCCACGAGCCTGCCCCCGGGGCCCGGCAGCGAGATGGAGATGCTGCTCTGGAAATGCTCGGCCAGGATGCGGATGGAGACGTCCATCATGGCCTGGGAGCCGAAGGTGCGGGTCAGTTCCCGGCTCAGGCGGAACAGGGCGCGCAGGCGCTGCTCGCGGGTGCGCGCCAGGCGGATCTGGGCGCGGATGCGTTCGGTGAGGTTGCCGATGACCGCTCCCACCAGGAGCATCACGGCGAACGTGGCGATGTGCCTGAGGTCGCCCACCGCGAAGGACCGGACCGGCGGCACGAAGAAGAAGTCCAGGGACAGGACGCTGAGCCCCGCGGCCACCAGGGAGGGCAGGCGCCCGAAGCGCGTGGCCACCAGGAGGATGCCCAGCATGTAGAGCATGACGTGGTCGGCCAGCTCGAAGCGTCGCCCCAGGAGGAGGCACACGCCCGTGATGATCGCCACCATGACCGCGCCCCAGACGAAGTGGGCGGGGGCCGGCCCCGCGCCCGAAGGCAGGGCCTTGCGCCGGCCCTTGGCCTTCCCGGGAACCTCCCCCGGGATGACGTGGATCTCGATGGTGTTCGTCAGCCGCACCAGGTCGTCCACCAGGGAACTGGCGATGAAGGCCGGAACCCGCGAATAGGTGGGCTTTCCCAGGATGATCCGGGTGACGTTGTGGGCCAGCGCGAAGGCCAGGATGTCCTCGCCCGCGCCCAGGTCCCCCTGGATGACGGCGGTCTCGGCCCCGAGCCGTTCGGCGAGGCGCAGGTGGTCCTCGAGGTGGGCCCGCTCCTCGTCGCTGTAGCGGATGTGCTTGCCGGTCTCCACGTACAGCGCGATCCACGGCGCGCCCATGGATTCGGCCATGCGCCTTCCGGCGCGGATCAGGCTGGCGGAGCGCGGCTTGGAATTGATGCACACGAGGATCCGTTCGCCCGCGGCCCAGGTCTTGCCCTTGAGGCCCTGGGCTTCCATGTAGCGGCGCATGTCCGCGTCCACGTGCTGGGCGGTGCGGCGCAGGGCCAGCTCGCGAAGCGCCAGGAGGTTCCCCTTGCGGAAGAACCGCTCGGAGGCGTACTGCGCCTGGTCGGGAACGTAGACCTTGCCCTCCTTCAGGCGCTCCAGGAGCTCCTCGGGGGGGATGTCCACCAGCTCGATCTGGTCGGCGCGGTTGAGGATCGTGTCGGGGATGGTCTCCCGGACGATGACGCCGGTTATCTGCGCCACGGTGTCCTTGAGGCTCTCCAGGTGCTGGACGTTGACGGTGGCGTAGACCTCGATGCCCGCCTCCAGCAGGTCGAAAACGTCCTGCCAGCGCTTGACGTGGAGCGAGCCCTGCACGTTGGTGTGGGCGAGCTCGTCCATGAGGATCAGCGCGGGCCGGCGCCGGAGGGCCGCCTCCACGTCGAATTCCTCCAGCTGCACGCCCCGGTAGGGCAGGATGCGCTTGGGGAGGAATTCCAGGCCGGCGGTGAGGGCCAGGGTCTCGGCCCTGCCGTGCGCCTCCACCACGCCCGCCACGACCTTCACGCCCTCCATCATCCGGAGCTGGGCGTCCTGGAGCATGGCGTAGGTCTTGCCCACGCCCGGGGCCATGCCGAAGAAGATCTTCAGCCGGGCCCTCGACGTGCGGGCTTCCTCTTCCTGGACGGTTTTCAGAAGGTCATCGGGGTTGGGGCGCTTGGGTTCCACGGGAAGAGATTACTACGCCTGATGGTAAATCTCCGCACCGGTGGCCTCGAATTCCCGGCTCTTCTCCTCCATGCCCGCGGCCAGGGCCTCCTCCTCGGCCAGGCCGTGGGTCTTGGCGTAATCCCTTACGTCCTGGGTGATCTTCATGGAGCAGAAATGCGGGCCGCACATGGAGCAGAAGTGGGCGGCCTTGGCGCCCTCGGCCGGCAGGGTCTCGTCGTGGAACTCCCGGGCGGTGTCCGGGTCCATGGCCAGGTTGAACTGGTCCTCCCAGCGGAACTCGAACCGCGCCTTGCTCATGGCGTCGTCCCACAACCGGGCCCCCGGGTGGCCCTTGGCCAGGTCGGCGGCGTGGGCGGCGATCTTGTAGGCGATGACGCCGTCCTTCACGTCCTTCTTGTTGGGCAGGCCCAGGTGCTCCTTGGGGGTCACGTAGCAGAGCATGGCCGTGCCGTACCACCCGATCATGGCCGCGCCGATGGCCGAGGTGATGTGGTCGTAGCCCGGGGCCACGTCCGTGGTGAGGGGTCCCAGGGTGTAGAAGGGCGCCTCGCCGCACACCTCCAGCTGGCGGTCCATGTTCTCCTTGATGAGGTGCATGGGCACGTGGCCGGGGCCTTCGATGATGACCTGGACGTCGTGCTTCCAGGCGATCTTCGTGAGCTCGCCCAGGGTGTCCAGCTCGGCGAACTGGGCCTCGTCGTTGGCGTCGGCCGTGGAGCCGGGTCGAAGCCCGTCGCCCAGGGAGAAGGCCACGTCGTAGGCCGCCATGATCTCGCAGATGTCCTCGAAATGCGTGTAGAGGAAGTTCTCCCGGTGGTGGGCCAGGCACCACTTGGCCAGGATGGACCCGCCCCGGCTGACGATGCCCGTCGTGCGCTTCGCGGTGAGGGGCACGTACTGCAGGCGCACGCCGGCGTGGATGGTGAAGTAGTCCACGCCCTGCTCGGCCTGTTCGATGAGCGTGTCCCGGAAGATCTCCCAGGTGAGGTCCTCGGCCTTGCCGTTGACCTTTTCAAGGGCCTGGTAGATGGGCACGGTGCCGATGGGCACCGGGGAGTTGCGCAGGATCCATTCCCGCGTCTCGTGGATGTTGTCGCCCGTGGAAAGGTCCATGACGGTGTCCGCGCCCCATCGGATGGACCAGGCCATCTTCTCCACCTCCTCCTCGATGGTGGAGGCCACGGCGGAATTGCCGATGTTGGCGTTGATCTTCACCAGGAAGCTGCGCCCGATGATCATGGGCTCGCTCTCGGGGTGGTTGATGTTGCAGGGGATCACGGCGCGGCCCCGGGCCACTTCGCTGCGCACGAATTCCGGCGTGATGTGGCTCTTGATGCCGGCGGCCTCCCGGCCCATGTTCTCCCGGATGGCGATGAATTCCATTTCGGGCGTGATGATGCCCTTCCGGGCGTAGTGCATCTGGGACACGTTCCGCCCGGCCCGGGCCCGCAGGGGCTGGCGCTCGGCGTGGAAGCGGATCCGGTCGAGCTCCGGATCCCGTTCCCTGAGCTTGCGGTAGAGGCTGGTGGCGCCGGGCAGCTCCTCCACGTCCCCGCGCTCCAGGATCCAGGGAAGGCGCAGGGGCTTCAGGCCCCGGGCCAGGTCCACGCCGCCCTGGGGATCCGTGTAGGGCCCGGTGGTGTCGTAGAGGTCCAGGGGAGCGTTGGGCGTCAGGGTGCCGTCGAAGTCCCGGGTGGCGTGCAGGCTCACGCGCCGCAGGGGCACCCGGAGGTCGGGCCGGGAACCGGCAATGTAGATTTTTTCCGAGGCCGGGAAAGGCACGAGGCAACTTGCGAGGACAGAACCTCCGGTGGGCTGGGAATCGGGAATAGTTGACATGGTGACTCCGGCATCGGGGCGGCTCAGGCGGCCCTAGGGGAGTGTAGCGCGCCGGAAAGGAATTTCCGCGTTCGGGATTCCAACGGTGGTATCAGTGGTGGACGATACCCAGATGGGTCACTATGGTTCATCGCATGGGGCTTACATGACAGATCCGAACCCGGCCAGTCAACCCCGGACCCCGGCCATCCCGGACCAGATCATCCAGATCGCCCACGAGCAGGAGGGTGGGGCCGAGCGCGTGATCTCGCAGATGGAGGTCGTCCAGAACAGCTTCGAGGAGATCCAGGCCCTGGCCAAGGAATGCCAGGTCATCCTCACCCGGCTGGTGCCGCCTTCCGACGACCTGACCGACCTCATCGAGAAGATGGAGAGCATCGCCCTCCACGCCGACAACGGCACCTACAACATCCAGGGCGTCTACGACCTCTTCCAGTACCAGGACATCGTCCGGCAGAAGCTGGAGAAGGTGGGCCACCGCCTGATCGACGTCTCCGAATACATCCTGAAGAACCTCCAGCCCATGGCCGCCGAGACCATCTTCTCGGCCTCCGCGGGCCGGGACATCCTGGACCGCAAGGCCCAGGAGGCCGACATCGTCAAGCCCGAGGCCGACGCCATCATCGCCGAATTCTTCTCGAAGCTGCGGGCGGGCAAGCAGGGGTGATTTCGCCGGGGGACCCTCCTGGGTTATCGTGTAGGGGACGGCCCCGGAGTCAGACGAATGGTTCGATCCCGAAAATTGATTGGTCTCTTTCTCGGCTGCTTTGTTCTGGGTGCCCAACCCCTCCCCCCGGATCCCGTCATGAAGGCCCGCTCCGAGCGCGCCCAGGCGCAGGGCGTCGCGGAAGGCGACCTGCCGCCGGTGCCCCGAGGCATCGTGGAGCCGCCCCCGCTTCCCCCGCCCGAAACCCATCTCAAGGACACCCGGGGCGTCAAGGCCGCCAAGAGCCGCCGCGCCTCCCGGACCTCCAAGTCCGTGAAGTCCGCCAAATCCGCCAAATCCGCCAAGGCTCCCAAGGCATCCAAGGCGAAAAAGAATCCGGCCAAAGGTGGCCGCAAATCGAGCAGGAAGGTGAAGGGTTGAGAATAGCTGTACTTACTTCTGGTGGGGACGCACCCGGCATGAATGCCGCCATCCGTGCGGTCGTTCGAACGTCTGATTCTTTGAACATCAACGTCTACGGCGTCTGGCGGGGTTTCCAGGGGCTCGTGGAACAGGACTGGAGGCCCCTCACCTCCCGCAACTGCGCCAACATCCTCCAGCGCGGCGGCACCATCCTCAACACCGCCCGGTGCGAGGCCTGGCACCTTCCCGCCGTGCGGGCCAAGGCCGCCCAGGACCTCCGGGACGCGGGCGTGGACGCCCTGGTGGTCATCGGCGGCGACGGCAGCTTCACGGGCGCCGAGATGCTCAACCGGGAGCACGGCATCCCCTGCGCCGGCATTCCCGGCACCATCGACAACGACCTGCCCGGCACCGACCGGACCCTGGGCTTCGACACCGCCCTCAACACCGCGGTCCAGGCCATCGACCGCATCCGCGACACCGCCAGCGCCCACGAGCGCATCTTCCTGGTGGAGGTCATGGGCCGCAGCTCGGGCATGATCGCGGTCAACACCGCCATCGCCTGCGGGGCCGAGGCCGTGCTCTACCCGGAATCGGACACCCAGGGCTACGATTCCCTCGTCACCCAGCTCAAGGCCGGCTGGCAGCGCGGGAAGCGCTCCAGCATCGTGGTGGTGGCCGAAGGCGACTCCACGGGCGGCGCCTACAAGATCAGCGAACGGCTCCAGGCCGAGTACAACCTCGACCTGCGGGTGGTGGTCCTCGGGCACATCCAGCGGGGCGGCAGCCCCACGGCCCTGGACCGGATCTGGGGCAGCATGTGGGGCTCCGAGGCCGTGAAACGGCTCGCCGCGGGGGAGACTTCCTTCTATCTTGGTTCGCAGCACGGGGAACTGGTAGCCAATCCCTTTTCCCGCATCCGCGACCCCAAGCCGAATCCCCCCAAGGAGTTGGCTGCCCTCGCGGGCATCCTGGCCCGCTAGGCCCTTTCTAGGAACCCTCCCATGACGAAACCCAAGAACGGCCCGCGCAAGGTCGCGGTCATCATGGCCGGCGGCCGCGGCACGCGCTTCTGGCCCCGGTCCCGGGGCGCCCGCCCCAAGCAGTTCCTGGCCATGGTGGGCGAGGAAACCCTCCTGAACGCCACCGTCAGCCGCCTGGCCCCATCCTTCCTGCCCGAGGACATCTATATCGTCACCACGGAGGAACTGGCCGCCGAGACCCGCCGCATGCTGCCCCAGCTTCCCCCCGGCAACGTCCTGGTGGAGCCCGAGGGCCGCAACACGGCCCCCTGCCTCGCCCTGGCCCTGGCCGTCATCGAGAGCCGGACCCCCGACGGGGTCATGGTGGTGCTCTCCGCCGACTCCTGGATCGGGGACAAGGAGAAGTTCCTGGAGGACATCGACACGGCCGTGGACCACGCCGCCCGCAAGCGGGACCTGGTGGTCTTCGGCATCCGCCCCACCTACCCCGAGACCGGCTACGGCTACATCGAGACCGAAGGCAAGGGCAAGGTCCTGGGCGCCTCCGCCTTCCGGGAGAAGCCCACCTACGAGCGGGCCGTGGAGTACCTCGAGTCCGGCCGGCACTTCTGGAACGCCGGGATGTTCGTGTGGACCCTCCAGGACCTGCGCGCCGAACTCACGCGCCACTGCCCCGAGATCCTCGCCCCCCTCGACGAATGGATGGCCGCCGGCGCCGACCCGTCCCGGCTCGCGGCCGCCTACGGCCGCCTCCCCAAGCTCTCCATCGACTACGCCCTCATGGAGAAATCCGAACGGGTGGCCGTCGTTCCGGCCCACTTCCGCTGGTCCGACGTGGGCTCCTGGCCCGCCGTGGTGGAATTCCACGAGGCCGACGCCGCGGGCAACGTCGTGCAGGGCGATGCCATCCTTCTCGAATCCAACAACTGCGCCATCTTCGGCGGCAAGCGCCTCATCGCCGGCTCCGGCCTTGAGAACCTGATCGTCGTGGACGAACCCGACGCCCTCCTCCTCTGCCGCAAGGACCGCGCCCAGGACGTGAAGACCATCGTGGAGCGCCTGGCCACCCTGGGCCGCACCGATCTCCTCTAGAGGACCCCATGACCCAGAAACCCGCAACCCTCCACGTCGACAAACCCTGGGGCAGCTTCGACCAGTTCGTCCTGAACCAGCCCTGCACCGTCAAGATCCTCACCTGCAGCCCCGGCGCCAAGCTGAGCCTCCAGCGCCACCGCCAGCGCAACGAACTCTGGATCGCCCTGGACGCCGGCGTCGTGGTGGAACTGGACGGAAAGGTCCTCACCCCCGACAAGGGCGCCCAGATCTGGCTTCCCGCCGGCAGCGTGCACCGCCTGAGCTGCGAAGCCGCCCGCACCAGCCCCGTGCGGGTCCTGGAGATCAGCCTCGGAACCTTCGACGAGGAGGACATCGAGCGCCTGGAAGACGTCTACGGCCGCAATTGAGGGGACAGCGCCGGGCAGCCCGGGTTTGCGCGCGGGTCCCGGAGGGCGTATGCTGACCGTGAGGTGCTCCTCCCGGACCGGCTTGCCGCTCCAGGACCCAAGGAGCTTCACGCCACCATTTGTCCCTTCAATCTGACCAGTCCCCCACGATCGGGGACTCCCGCAAGACACTTCCCACCTCATCTACCCCGCCAAAAATTCCCACACGAAACGCCCCCGCCTCGGGGCGTTTCACTGTACGGTGCTTTCCTCGATCCGCTGCAGGATCCGGGCCGTCTATTTCCCCTGGGCAAATGGGCCGCTGAGGATGTAGACGGGGTCCAGGAAATCGGAACCGCCATAGCAGACCAGGGCCGTGGATCCGCAGCGAAGGGCCTTGACGGGAAGCTGTTTGCTTCCGGTAGGCGTGCGTCCAACCGGGACTTGGGTGGTTCCCCTGGGCGCCAGGGTGGTCAGGTCGAAGGAGGCCACCTCGAAAACCCCATAGCCCGTTGTGGGCTGGGCCGCCGGCCGGACCAGGTAGAAGCCGAGGCCGAGGTTGAGGTCCGTGGCCAACGCCTGCGGCGCCCCCCCGGACGCTACCGTGCCTACGACATTCCCCGTTGCCGGATCGTAGACCTGGCCGGAGCCCGCGTAGACATGCCCGGTCGCGGGCACCCAGTGGATGTCCCAGCCGTAGCCGGTCAGGGGCACAGGTTGGGAAACCTGAACGACCGGGCCGCTGGGGGTCACGGCCACCGTGGAAAGGGAATAGGTGGCGCCCATGGTGCCGGACAGCACATACAGGCTGGAGGCGTCGGTGCCCCAGGCCAGGGTGGTCAGGTAGTAGGGTGTGGCCGGGTTCAGTACGACGGATCCGCGGACCACGTTGTCGTCAAAGATGGCCACGCCGGCCGCGTTGCCACCTTTGCCCAGGGCCACCGCCAGGGTGTGGGGATGCCCGGGAGCGACGGCCATCCCCATGACCCAGTTCGAGGCTTCGGTATCCAAAGGGATGGAGAAGGACGCATCGAGGGTCAGGGAGGGAAGGGCATAGCGCACGATCGTTCCAGGCACGTTCACCTGGTAGTTGTAGGCGAAGGCGTAGAGGTAGCTCCCATCGTCCGAAACCGCAATGCAGCTGGGGCCTGCGAGGGGCGGATAGGTGCCAGAACCACAGGCCGCCTGGGCCAGGACTTTGCCGGTGGACGGATCGATGGCCTGGATAACCGGCACCCCCCCTGTTACATGGTTCATCAGGCAGGTGTACAGAACCTCGTGCGCCGGATCCCAGGCGCAAGCCATTCCGCCCTCCAGGGTGGTTGCCAGGGCATTGCCCACGGGAAAGGCCAGGGCCTCCGAGGTCTGCAGATCCTGGGCGCCGACCGTGATTGCCGCGCTCCCGGCCTGAGCGATGGCCGAGGCGGGTACCATGGCCTGAAGGGTCGTGTTCGAGATCCAGGTGGTCGTCAGAGGCGATCCGTTCCACTGGACCTGGGCGTTCGAGGGAAAGCCCTGGCCTTTGACGGTCAGGAGGAAGCCCGGACCGCCGGCCCAGGCGGAGGCTGGATTGGACTCGAACAGGACGGCCGGCGAGTTCTGCACCAGGTAGGTGATCGTGATGGTCTGCGGACTCCCGGCAATGGGCTGGGTGCCCGCCTTGTCATAGGCCATGGCCACTTCGATGGTGTCCACGTAGGTCCCGACGGGCTTGGAGGACGGAGGGTCGAAGGTGACGGCCAGCGTGGCCTCGCTGTTCGTCAACTGGGTTACGGAGGTGTCCGCAATCATGTTGGTCGTGTTCTGCCACCCCAAATAGACTCCGGCGGCAGGCAGCGATCCGGAAAGCGTGAGGAGGATGGTGGCCGGTGGAGGAAAGCTGGAAGCGGATCCGGACACCTGGATCGTGGTGGGAGAGGCCGAAAAGGAGAGTCTTGGGGCTACGCCTCCGCCGCCATTGCCGCCACTGCTGCTGCCACCGCACCCAGTCATGCCGATGAGGATGGATATCCACAGTAAGAAAGCAGCCTCGCGCATGGATTCTCCGTGCCTGGGATCAGCTTGGGTTTATTGGATCTGATCCATTTAAGCAGGAGCCGAAGGCCATGGGAACGACCTCGGGCCGTCCTGGCGATCCTGGTGATTATCCGGGACACCTCCGATGGCTGGACCGGGATCCTCCTTCTCATCGAGGCCGCCTGAAGACGCCGGTACCGGGAAGGCGGGGATCACCCGTCCGGGCTTTCCTGCCGTGGCGGGCAAAGAGTGAGCACCCTGTCTGCGGCGGTGACCACGCGCAGGCTGTTGTTGGCGCTGTCGCTCACGAATGACCACGCCCTTGAAGGGGTTGGTCTTCGAGGCCAGGAGGCGTCTGGCGGGCGGCTGGACCCCAGGAGTCATCCGGGGACCAAGGTGAAAAGGAAGAGCCGGGCGGACCTTCACGGATCAAGGTGGGTCCTTCCCCTTGCGGGAAGGGGGTGGCGTCAATTCGTCGCGTGGGCGGTCACCATGCGCCACTGGTTGTAGCCCGTGAGGTCCTTGCAGTCGAGGTGGCCGACGTTCAGGACCACCTCGCCGTTCTGGCCCGGGATCTGCGACGTGTATCTTCCCCAGACGACATCGCCGTACATGATGATCTCGTCGGCCGTGGACCAGATGGTGTAGACCTTCGAGCCCTCGTAGTGGGACCTGCTGTTGATGCTGGCCAGGATGCTGGAGAGGCCCACCGGGCCGTACATGTAGCCGGGATACAGGCCGTTGGTGGCGCCGCAGGTGGGCGTCGAGCCCCCGGCCAGGTAGCAGGAGGTCAGGCCCCAGTTGGCCCCGGCGATGCCCACGAAGGTGTCGATGTGGGACGTGAGGGCCGCACCCAGGTTGTAGCTTCCGCCGTTGAGGGCGTCGGAGGCCGCCCCGCCCAGGATCGCCTTGCGCGCCAGCGTCACGCCCATGGAGTGGCTGATGATGTTCACCTTGGATGCGCCGGTGTAGGCCAGCACCGCCTCGATGAATGCCCGGGTCGAGGTGAGGTAGGGTCTGGAGTGGTACTGGTTGGCGGCCAGGAGGGTGTTGGCGGGGCCCCAGGTGGTGGCGTAGAGTTCCGAACTCTTGTAGCCCTTGGCCAGGAAGTACTCGATGGAGGCGTTCCAGCCCGACTGGTACAGCCCGCCGGTGCCCAGGGCCTTGTCGGAGTTGCCGTGGATGAAGATGACCGGCACCTTGACGACGGTGTCCGAATCCGACACCTTGCCGCCGTAGCTTCCCCCCACCAGATCGGCCCGCTGGAAGCCGTAGCCGGAGTATCCGTTGGCGTTGAGCCAGGTGACGAAGTGGGAGGTGAGCCCGCCCGCCACCGGGGTGACGTTCTGGGCGGAAAGCCGCCCGGCGGACCCGGAGAGGATCAGGCAGAGCGCAACGAAGACCAGACGCGGAACCCTTTTCATTGTTACCTCCTGGATAGGGGTGAGTGGAAAACGGGAACACGGTGGCGCCACAGCCTCGGACAGGAAGCCCGGATCCGCCTGCCGATCCGGCACAGCGCGTCGAGGTGCCGGCAGGCTGGAGCTAATAAAATAACAAATGATCGGTTTTTTTAGTGTCGTCCCGCCAGGAATCCTGTCAAGACTCAAATCCGTCTTCCGTTGGCAACGTTGACGACGCTTGGCCGGACACGTCCGACCTAAGCCCTATTCGGCTTCGCTCACCTGAAGTGCTGGAGGCGGCCCGGGAGCGGGAAACGTCCTTCAACCGAAGTCGTGTCGCCTGATTCATTTCCCCTCTCGGCTCCGGGGCGGTGGGAGGCGCTGCATGCGACCAGGAATGCGAGGTGCCGCTTGAGCTCATCCAGGGGTTGTTGGTTCGGGCATCCGCAGGACGGATGGTCCGCACGGGATCGATTTGGGAATAGCAGCCGAGCAACCAGGTATACAATCCGTGCTATCCATCCCATCGGAGGCCCCATGCTCCATCGATCCTGGGTCGTGCTCCTTCTCATGCTTGGCGCCGTCGCCGCGGCGGCCCCGCCCGCCGCGGTGGTATTCCGCAACGTGCGGGTCTTCGATGGCCACAGCGCCTCCCTCTCGGCGCCCTCCCAGGTCCTGGTGCGCGGCAACCTGATCGAAAAAATCACCACGGCCCCCCTGGGCGCCGAGGAACAGGCCGGAGCCCTGGTGATCCAGGGCGGCGGCCGCACCCTCATGCCGGGCCTCATCGACGCCCACTGGCACGCGTGCCTCGCTCCCGTGCCCATGGCCATGATGGGCGCGGATCCCGGTTTCCTGTTCTCGGTGATCGGCAAGGAGGCCCGGGCCACCCTCATGCGGGGCTTCACCAGCGTGCGCGATGTGGGCGGCCCCGCCTTCGGCATCAAGCAGGCCATCGACGCCGGCGTCATCGACGGGCCCCGCATCTGGCCCGCCGGCGCCCTGATCTCCCAGACCGGCGGCCACGGCGACTTCCGCATGCCCTACGAGGTCCCCCGGGCCTTCGGGGCGCCCCTGGCCCAGAGCGAGGTGAGCGGCATTTCGGCGCTCGCCGACAGCCCCGACCAGGTGCGCATCCGCGCCCGGGAGCAGCTCATGCGCGGCGCCGTGCTGCTCAAGCTCTGCGCGGGCGGCGGCGTCTCCTCCAACTACGACCCCCTGGACGTGGCCGAGTACACCGAGGCGGAGATCCGGGCCGCGGTGGAGGCCGCGGACAACTGGGGCACCTACGTCACCGTCCACGCCTACACGCCCAAAGCCATCCAGACCGCCGTGCGCGCCGGCGTTCGATGCGTGGAGCATGGCCAGCTCATGGATGAAGCCACCGCGAAGCTCCTGGCCGACAAGGGCGTCTGGCTCTGCCTGCAGCCCTTCCTGGACGACGAGGACGCGGCCGTCTATCCCCCCGGCTCCGACAACGAAGCCAAGGAG
This sequence comes from Holophagaceae bacterium UBA692, assembly GCA_002297665.1. Lineage (GTDB taxonomy): Bacteria > Acidobacteriota > Holophagae > Holophagales > Holophagaceae > Mesoterricola. Next base: position 18,690 of record DBMS01000298.1, read on the forward strand.
AAGGCCATGCACCGCGGCACCGACGCCGCCTACGCCCTGGCCCGGAAGCACAAGGTCAAGACCGCCTGGGGCACCGACGTGCTCTTCGACCCCAGGCAGGCCGCCCGCCAGGGCGCGCAGCTGGCCAAGCTGGTCCGCTGGTACACCCCCGCCGAAACCCTCGCCATGGCCACCAGCGCCAACGCCGAGGTCCTGGCCCTATCCGGCCCGCGCAACCCCTACCCCGGCCGCCTCGGGGTGGTGGAGCCCGGGGCCATGGCCGACCTGCTGCTGGTGGACGGGAACCCCTTGACCGACATCAAGCTGGTGGCGGATCCCGACCACAAGTTCATGGTCATCATGAAGGATGGCCGCATCCACAAGAACACCTTGCCCTAGCTACGAACTTTCCTTCATGGACCAGGCGCCATGAACCGGTCTCCGGGTCCGGCGGTCCAGTCTGCCGGGCCCGCGGTCACTCGGATCGAAGCGCCACGGCGGGCGGGGTCCGGGCGGCGCGCAGGGCGGGGGTGAGGCCCGCCACCAGGCCCGTGAGCCCCAGCGCGAGGATCGCGGATGCGAGGATGGCCGGGTCCGCGGCCTCGACGCCCAGGAACTGGTGCTGCAGGATGCGCGACATCCCCCAGGTCAGGGCGCCGCCCAGGGCCAGGCCCGCACCCAGGAGCAACGCGACCCGGCGGAACACCCGTCCGAACAGCTGGACCGGCGTGGCGCCAAGCGCCATGCGGATGCCCCATTCCCGCTTCTGCCGGGCCGCGGCCTGGGCCAGGGTGCCGGCCAGGCCGACGCCGGCCAGGAGGGCCGCCAGCAATCCCGCCGTCAACGTCTGACCGCCGACCCTCCGGGGTTCCTCGCCTTCCCGGGCCGCCCGGGCCGCGAGGTTCTGGAATTCCCGGAAGCGGGCATTGCCATTCGCCTGGTGAACCACCCGTTTCACGATGTCCTGGAGCGCGGCCGCCGGCGCGGAGCTGCGCACATAGACCGTGAGGTAGCCGGCGCCCTGGAGGGCCAGGGGCGTGTAGACCGCCGGGAGGGGTTCCCGGACCAGGCGGCTCATGCGGGCCTCACCCACGACCCCCACCACCTCGAGGGCGGGGCCGTTCGCCCCGCCCAGGTGAAGGGTCCGGCCCAGGGCCGGCGCCGCGCCCCAGCTGCGCCGGGCGAATTGGAGGCTCACCACGCATGCGCCTGCCTCCCGCTCTCCCGTATTCCTGCCGGCCAGGAGGGGGATTCCCAGGGTCTGGAAATACTCCGGGCTGACGGCATGCTGGCCGGCCTCCAGGCCCCCGTGGCCCCCATCCGGCCAGACGTTGCCGCTGTGGCCCTGGTCGACCAGGGGCCGGGTGTTGGCCATGGCGGCCGCCTGGATCCCGGAGGTCTCTTTCAGGGACTGGAGCACCTGGCGCTGGAAGGCCAGGCCCCGGTCCACCCCGTCGCCGCCGCCCCCCAGGGTCACGATGGCCACGCTGAGGTCCTTGAGGCGGTAGCCGGGATCGATGTTCTGGAGCCGCTGCAGGGCCCGGAGGCTCATGCCGGCTCCCACCAATAGCGCGAAGGCCAGCGCGAACTGGATCACCGCGAGCCACCCGCGCAGGTAGGTGCTGCCCCTGGACGCCGAGGCGGTGCCTCCCTCCCGCAAGGCTTCGTTGAGGTCCAGGCGCGATGCCCAGCGGACGGGGAGGAAGGCCGTAAGGAGCACCGAAGCCGCCAGGGCCCCGGCCATGAGGCCCAGGGCCGGTCCTCCCAGCGCCTCCCCGGGCAGGACGTCCAGCCTCCGGAGGCCCGCCAGGAAGCCCGCGGCCAGGAGGGCGCCGAGGCCGCAGAGCACCGCCGCCTCCACCAGAATGGGCCGGCCCATGCCGAACGTCCCGGCCCCGAAGGCCGAGCGCAGGCCCCATTCGCGGGTGCGGTCGAGGTTCCGGGCCAGCATGAGGTGGGCGGCGTTGGCGCAGGCCAGCAGCAGGACCAGCGCGCCTGAAAGCATGGTCATCGCCAGGGCGGGCGCCTGGCGTGCCCGCCAATACGCGAGCAGGCCCCGGGCCTTGATGCCCCAGGAACGGTCACCGGAGGGCCGGGGCGGTCCGAGGGTGGGCGCCAGACGGTCCAGTTCCAGTTGAAGCGCGGCCAGGGAGGCGCCCTTCGCCAGCCGCCCGTAGACCCAGCAGCTCGGCATGGCCCGCCCCCGTTCCCCCTGCCGGAAGGCCAGAGGCTGGAACGCGACGGCGTCGCCCATGAAGAAGGGAAGGCGGCGCTGGGGCGCCAGGATGCCGACGATCAGGTGAGGGACGCCGTCCAGGACGAGGCTCCGCCCCACGGCGCCCGGGTCGCCGCCGAAGGCCCGCCGCCAGAAGCGGTCGGTCAGGATGAGGACGGGGGCCGCGCCCGGCCGGGACTCTTCGAAGGTGAAGTCGCGGCCATGGCCCAGCGGAAGGCCGAGCACGCCGAAGAACCCCGAGCTGACCAGGGCCGTGCGCACCTGCCGGCTCCCTTCGGCGGTGTCCAGGTCGAGGGTGCTGTCCCTGCAGGCGGCGAGGTCCGCCAGGGGCCGCGCCGCCTTTTGCAGGTCCTCGAAATCCGGCGCGCTCAGGGGACGCAGGAAGGCCGCGCCCTCCGGCCCTTCTCCGGAAAGGCAGACGACCCGCCCCGGCTCCCGGAACTGGAAGGGATGCCCCAGCAGGTCCCAGGCCGGGGCCAGGGCCACCAGGGCCCCGGCGAGTCCGATGGCCAAGGTGAACACCGCCGCCGCGGCATACCCCGGCGAGCGCCGGAGGGACCGGAAAACCTGCCCAAGCTGTCGGTAGAATCCCGTCACCACGTTCCTCCGGGTCGAACGATGCGATGTGAGGTGAACCCGGGGCATCGCCAATCCCGTGCCAACAGGGGAATTGTCCTCATATTAACAACTACGGACAGCACGCCCAGCCGGGCGGCGGGCTCGGCGTCCCGGATCCGGGATGGGCCGTCCCAGAACCAGAACCGCCGGAAGCACGAATCAATCCGTGAGCGCGAACGGCTTCGCGCCATCCACAAGGGCCAGGATCATCCGGAGCCCGCCGGCGGCCCTTGGTCTGCCCGCTCAGGGAACTTCTGGTGCCGCCAGCAGATCCGGGCCGGGCGGCTCCGTTGCGTCCGGACGGGAGGGCGCCCTGGACTCCCAGCACGCGGTCCGGCGGATTCCCAGGCGCACGGGATCGAAATGCAGGACGCCTCCGGCGCGCGTCTGGGCTTCGTAGTCCTTGAGCACCTTCACGCCGGTGCCGGCCAGGAGGAGGATCGCCACCAGGTTGAGCCAGGCCATGAGGCCCACGCCGATGTCCCCCATGGCCCACATGAGGCTGGCGGTGCGCACCGAGCCGAACAGGGTCATGGCCAGGAGTCCGGCGCGGATGGCGGTGATGCCCCAGCGGGTGCTGCGGCCCCGCAGCAGGTAGGCGACATTGGATTCCGCGTAGTAGGCGTAGGCCATGAGGGTGGTGAAGGCGAAAAAGAACAGGGCGACGGCCACGAAGGCCGGGCCGAAGCCGGGCAGCACCGTGTCCACGGCCCGCTGGGTGTACAAAGGGCCATGCTCGATGCCCGGGATGTGGGCGGCGAGGAAGCCTCCCTTGCCGTCGGCCACGTTGTACTGGCCGGTGAGCAGGATCATCAGGCCGGTGGCGGTGCAGACGCCCAGGGTGTCGACGTAGACGGAAAACCCCTGCACCAGGCCCTGCTGGGCCGGGTGGGCGACTTCCGCGGCGGCGGCGGCCTGGGGGCCGGTGCCCTGGCCGGCCTCGTTGGAGAAGATGCCCCGCTTCACGCCCCAGGCGATGGCCGAACCGGCGATGCCGCCGAAGGTGGCGTGGAGGCCGAAGGCGGAGGCGAACACCAGGCGCAGCACCTCGGGCACGCGCTTGTAGTCGATCGCCACGATGACCACGGCCATGATCATGTAGCCCAGGGCCATGAAGGGCACGGCCAGTTCCGCCACCCGGCCCATGCGCTTGACGCCGCCGAAGATCACCAGCCCCAGCAGGGCGGTGGTGGCCAGCCCCGTGGCCCACACCGGCACCTTCAGGGCATTGAAGCCCGCGGCCGCGATGCTGTTGGCCTGGATCCCGGGCAGCAGCAGGCCGCAGGAAAGCACCGTCACCACGGCGAAGAGCATGCCGTACCAGCGCAGGCCAAGGCCCCGCTCGATGTAGTAGGACGGACCGCCCCGGTACTCCCCGTTGACCTTCTCCTTCCACACCTGGGCCAGGGCCGATTCGATGAAGGCCGGCGCCGCCCCCAGGAAGGCGATGGCCCACATCCAGAACAGCGCGCCCGGGCCGCCCATGGCGATGGCGGTCGCCACGCCGGCGATGTTGCCGGTGCCGACGCGGCCCCCCAGGGCCATGGCGAAGCCCTGGAAGCTGGAAATGCCCGACTCGGAGCCCTGGCCGTTCCAGAGCTGGGAGACCATCTCCTTGAGATGGCGCACCTGCAGGAAGCGGGTCCACACGGAAAAGAGGATGCCCGTGCCCAGGCACAGAAGCACCAGGGGCAGGCCCCAGATCCATCCGTTGATGGAATCCACGCATTTGGCCATATCCACGGGGCCTCCAAGGTAGTTGTGATTCGACAGATGAGAATCTAACACATGGTTGAGCCGAGGCTAGGATCGTGCCGCCCGGCGGCGAAGGATCCGGTCGAGGCCGATGGGCCCCAGCACGGTGGTGAGCAGCATGGCCATGACCACGGCGGCCTGGACACGGGCATCGAGGATCTTCAGCTGGGCTCCCACGGCCACGAAGATGAGTCCCACTTCCCCCCGGGGCATCATGCCCCAGCCGATGAGGTGCGGATTGAAGCCTCTTCCGGCAACGAAGCCGGCCGCGTATTTCCCGAGAGCGCCAAGCGCCGTGAGGGCCAGCGTGAGGCCCAGGATGTTCACCTGCAGGAGGGACCTGGGATCGATGCGGGCGCCCATGACCACGAAGAACAGGGGGGCAAGGGCCGTCACCAGGGGGTGGATCAGGGATTCCAGGCTCCGGGCTTCGCGCTCTTCCAGCAGCTCGATATGGGCCTGCTCCAGGATGAGGCCGGCGGCATAGGCCCCCACGATGGGAGCCAGGCCCGCGTGCCCTCCGCCCCAGGCCATGAAGAAGGCGAAGGCCAGGGAAATGGGCAGCAGCACTTCCTCCACCCTGAACCGGTTGGCCATCCTGAACAGATGGGGCGTCGCCCAGCGCCCCAGGGTGAGGGCGCCACCCAGGAACAGCATCGCCAGCAGCAGGGTCCTGCCCACGGGACCCCAGGGAATGCCGCCGCCCACGGTCATGGTGGCGAGCCCCGAAACCAGCACCAGCACCAGGAGTCCCAGCACATCATCGATGACCGCGGCCCCCAGGATCACTCTGCCTTCCGGGGAATCGCCCGCGTTCTTCTCCTGCAGCACCCGGGCCGAGATGCCGACCGAGGTCGCGCAGAGGCACGCGCCCACGAAGACGGCGCCCACCAGGTTGATCTCCTTTCCCAGGATCAGGAGCACGGCTCCCAGGCCCAGGATCACCGGAAGGACGACCCCCACCACGGCCACCCTCAGGGCCGGCAGGCCCTGCTTCATCATCTGCGCCACCGTGCTTTCCATGCCGACGCTGAACATCAGGATGATCACGCCGATGGTGGCCAGAAGATCCGCGGCGGGGTGGGTGGCCACGTCCGGGAACCCGCCCCAGTGCCTGTGCATGGCCATCAGAACCATGCCCGCCACCAGTTCCCCCACCACCGTCGGCAGCTTCAGGCGGATTGCCGCTTCCCCGCCCAGCTTGGCGCCGAGCCAGAGCAGGGCAAGCAGGATCAACGCATCCAGAGACGGGTCGGCATGGGCTGTCGCAAGCAGCGGCATGGTCATGGATCCTTCCATCGCAAGGCTTTGATATACGACACGCTAGACCTGGGTAGCCTATCAACACGTTATGATCGAGTCATCCCATAACCGGAGTCTGGCCGTGCAGAGCCATATCGAGTCGGTGATCCGTTTCGCCAAATCCCTCTTCGCGACCTTCCTGGGCCTGGTCATGGCTTTGGGGTTGAACAATTGGAACCAGGCCCGCATCCAGCGGAAGGCCGCCCAGGCGGCGCTGGCGTCCGTGCTCCGGGAAACGGAAGGCAACCGGCAGGCACTTCACAGACTGGCCATCGCGAACCAGGACCTGCCCCGGAACCTGGCCCTGACCATCGCCGCCCTGGAGAGCCTCCAGGAAGCCCGGAGCGGCCAGCGGCCCTGGGTCATGCCCAAGGCCTTCGGAGACCTTACGATCCACCACACCGCGGGCAACCTGAAGAGCTCCGCCTGGGGCATGGCGCTGGCCGACCAGTCGGCGCAGCTCTTCCCCAAGGGCCAGGCCGAGGAACTGGCCAACTTCTACCAGCAGCTGGGCCGTCTCCAGGCCTTCCTCGACCAGCCCGTGGACTACACGCCCATCTCCGCCCTGGGGGGAATCACCACGGCCGCGGCCGCGCGGCGGCGCCTGGAGCGGTTCAGCCCCGCGGAGCTGGAACGGATCCTCTGGAACCTCCGCGAACTCAAGGTGCGCTTCGAACTGGTCCGCATGTGGGCCGAAGGGGTCGGCGAGGTCCCGGCGGCCAAGGGCGCCTGAACCGGAAGCCGCCCTCAGTCGATGCCGATGATCACGTTGGAGGCCTTGATGATGGCGTGGGCCGTGTCCCCGGGCTTGAGGCCCATGCCCTCGGCGGAAGCCTTGGTGATGGTGGAGACGATCTCCACGCCGGGCCCGAGCTCGATGACGATCTCGGATTCCACCGCGCCGTGGTTGACCTTGGTGATGCGGCCCTTCAGGACGTTGCGCGCGCTGAGCTTCATGTGCACCTCCGGCGGGGCGCCCGCCCCGAGGCCCCGATTATGCACCGGACCAGGGCGTGGGAGGAGCCGGAGGTTCGGCCGGTGGATCCACGGGATCCTCGATGGGCACCACCTGGATGGCGCTGGCCTTGATGAGGGCATGCACCTCCTGGCCGGGGGCCAGCGCCAGGTCCTGGGCGGCCCAGGCGGTGATGAGGGCATTCAGGGGGAAGCCCGCGTCCAGGCGCACCCGCGTGAGGGTGCCCAGGGGCTCCAGGGCGGTGATGGTCGCGGGCAGGCGGTTGCGCTGGGTCAGCAGCCCGTGGGGGCCGCGCTCCAGGGAAACGCCTTCGCCCCGGATGCAGGCGAAGGCCTCCCGGGTTACGCCGCCGGGGTCGGGCGCGAACAGTTCCGCGGCGCCCGCCGCCAGGCGGAGAAGGCCCTCCTGGGTGCCGGCGACCCGGGTCCGTACCACGGCCCCCATCGGGTCGCCTGGGACGCCTCCGGCTCCGCCCAGGACCACGGCGGGGGCCCCTTCCCGCACGATGCGGCCGTCGGCCATGAGCAGGACGCGGTCGCCCAGGGCGAGCGCCTCCACCGGGTCGTGGGTCACCAGGACGGCGGGGACGTCCAGGGCCCGGAGGATCTGGCGGAGGGCGTGGCGGAGCTGGTCCGCGGCGGCGCGGTCCAGGGAGGCGAAGGGC
>DBMS01000280.1:0-177 GCA_002297665.1 Holophagaceae bacterium UBA692
GCCGGGGCGGCCAGGTGTACGTGGTGCACAACCGGGTGGACTCCATCGTCACCGTGGCCGCGCGCATCCGGGAGCTGGTGCCCGACGCCCGTGTGGGGGTGGGCCACGCCCAGATGACCGACGAGGCCCTGGAGGCGGCCATGCTGGGCTTCATGGAAGGCCGCATCGACGTGCTGG
>DBMS01000280.1:190-1876 GCA_002297665.1 Holophagaceae bacterium UBA692
CCAACACGCTGATCGTGCACCGCGCCGACACCTTCGGCCTTTCCCAGCTCTACCAGCTCCGAGGCCGCGTGGGCCGGAGCGACGTGCCCGCCTATGCCTACCTCCTCATCCCGGGCAAGGGCGAGATCAGCGAGGACGCCCGCAAGCGCCTGCAGGCCCTGGAGGACTTCTCCGAGCTGGGCTCGGGCTTCCGCGTGGCGGCCCAGGACCTGGAACTGCGCGGGGCCGGCAACNNCGGCGAGCAGTCCGGCCACATCCACGACATCGGATTCGAACTCTACATCAAGCTGCTGGAGGAGACCCTCCAGGAGCTCCAGGGCCAGCCCAGCGGGACCTTCGAGGTGAAGATCGAACTGGGCGCCGCCCAGCTCTCCCGCCTCTGGGTGGACCAGGCCGCGGAACGGCTCGTGGCCTACAAGAGGGCCTCGCGCCTGCGCACCGAGCGCGACCTGGAGCTCTACCGCCTGGAACTGGAGGACCGCTTCGGCCGGATCCCCGGGAAGGACGAGGAGAGCGAGCGGTTCTTCGAGCTCCTGCGGGTGAAGATCCTCGCCCAGGCCCTGGCCGTGGGCGAGGTGTCCGCGGAAAAGGGCCGGCTCAAGCTGCGCTTGAGCCCGATGACCCCCGTGGACCCCGGCAAGCTCATGGCCTGGGTGCGCCAGCAGAAGGGGGGCCAGTTCAACCCCGACGGGACGGTCCTCGTGACGGCCCCGGANNCCCGGGGACGCCGCCATCCGGCAGGCGCAGGAGATCCTGGCTGCCTGGGCGAGGTTCTAGGAGGCTACTGGAAGGTCAGGGCCTTTACCACATTGGCCGCGGGCGGGGGCATCGCGGGCCGCCCCGCGGCCTTGGCGTCCTTGTGCTCGAGCTTCTGGTTCGGGGGGGCCGACAATCGCTTGCCTGGGAAGAAGGGCCTCAGGAACGTCACCGTGCGGGGGGAGGTCAGCTGGACCGCCGCGGCGACCAGGTCCTTGGCTTCCGCATCGGGGACGAGGGCGACGGTGGTCGCGGCGGGCCCGCCCGCGCCTCCGTCGTGAGTGACCTCAAGGGTGCAGAGGCTCTCGCTCTCGCAGTCGATGATCCGCGCGCGGTGGGTGCCCGCCGTCACGAAGTTGAGCTTCACCTCCCCCCTGGGGTTGAGGAACAGGACATCCTTGCGCTCCACCTGGCCATCCGGGCCGCACCAGGCCAGCACGAAAGGGACATCGGCAAGGTTGTCGAACGTGATTTCTTCGGCCGCCAGGGTTCCGCCCAGGCTGAGGGCAACGATCGGCAGGACCGGCAGACGGAAAGGGGATAAGCGCATCTTGGTTCCTTGACTGGGGCCATCGGGCCAAACCATGAATGACTAGTTGCCCGAATGGGTTCCCCGGGAAGGGCCCCCCGCCTCGCCGCGCGGGAGGCAGGGAACCATGGATGCGCAACATGCCCCGCCCAGAGCCCAATTCTAAAGGTGGCCGGCACCCTCCCGCTCTGACAAAATGAAAACTTTAGGATTTGCCACATGCAAGAGATGGACAAGGCCTTCGATTTCAAGACCGCCCAGCACCGCTGGTACGAGCAGTGGGAGACCTCCCGCATCTTCGAGGCCCAGCCCGGCAGCGGCAAGAAGCCCTGGTCCATCGTCATCCCGCCCCCCAACATCACGGGCAACCTGCACATGGGCCACGCCCTGGTGTTCACCCT
>DBMS01000280.1:1895-2308 GCA_002297665.1 Holophagaceae bacterium UBA692
CCACGCCGGCATCGCCACCCAGGTGGTGGTGGAACGCCAGCTCAAGGAATCCGAGGGCAAGACCCGCCACGACGTGGGCCGGGAGGCCTTCCTGGAGCGCCTCTGGTCCTGGAAGGACGAGAACCAGGGCGCCATCGAGAACCAGCTGCGCCGGCTGGGGGCCTCCGTGGACTGGACCCGCAAGCGGTTCACCATGGACCCCGACCTCAACCGCGCCGTGCGCAAGGTCTTCGCGGCCTCGTACAAGGCGGGCCGCATCTACAAGGGCCCCCGCATGATCCAGTGGGACCCCGCGAGCCAGACGGCGCTCTCCGACCTGGAGGTGAAGTACGTCGAGCGCCACGGCAAGCTCTGGCACCTGCGCTACCCCCTGGCCGACGGCAGCGGCTTCGTGGTCGTGGCCACCACCCGCC
>DBMS01000280.1:2477-2979 GCA_002297665.1 Holophagaceae bacterium UBA692
TGGGCCTGCCCAGCATCACCGTCATCGGCTTCGACGCGAAAATGACCGCCGCGGCCGGGCCGGCCTATGCGGGCCTGGACCGCTTCGACTGCCGGAAGAAGGTCATCCACGACCTCGAGAAGCTCGACCTCATGGACAAGATCGAACCCTACACCCACCAGGTGTCCGTGAGCGACCGCAGCGGCGCCGTGCTGGAGCCCCTGGTGTCGGAGCAGTGGTTCATGAAGGTGGACGAGGCCGCCGCCAAGGCCCTCGCCTCCGTGCGCGACGGCCGCATCCGGTTCACCCCGGAGCGCTGGGCCGGCGTGTGGGAGCACTGGCTGGTGAACATCCAGGACTGGTGCATCTNNCGCCAGCTGTGGTGGGGCCACCGCATCCCCGCCTGGACCTGCGACGCATGCGGCCACCTCAACGTGGAGGAGGAAGCCCCCAAGGCCTGCGAGAAATGCGGCTCCACCGCCCTCACCCAGGATCCCGACACCCTGGACACCTGGTTCTCCTC
>DBMS01000152.1:0-582 GCA_002297665.1 Holophagaceae bacterium UBA692
TCCACCGGCAGGCTCACGGCATTGATCTTCGTGGCCTTCGGCGCCTTCCTCTGGTTCTGGTATTCGAGATCCCCCCGGCCCGAGGCGGCGTCATGAGCGAACCCATCTCCCACTTCCTTCCCGCCGGGGCCCCGCGCCTGGACCGGTTCCTCGCCGAGATCCATCCCGAGATCGCGCGCTCCCGCTGGGACGCGTGGGTGCGGGCCGGCAACGTCACGGTCAACGGCGCCGTGGTCACCAAGGGCGGCACCCGCGTGCGCAGCGGCGCGACGGTGGAGACTGTCCTCCCGGACCTGGTGCCCCCGGCGCTCCTGCTGGAGCCCGAGGCCATCGACCTGCCCACCCTCTTCGAGGACGAGCACCTCTGGATCATCGACAAGCCCGCGGGCATGGTGGTGCATCCCGGCCCCGGCCACGCCGGGGGCACGGTGCTGAACGCCCTGCTGGGGCGCCTCCACGCGGCCATGGCCCCCCTGGGCGAACTGCCCGAGGAGGGCGAGGACGAGATCCCCGCGCCGCTCTGGCCCGGCCTCGTGCACCGCCTGGACCGGTACACCACGGGCTGCCTGGCCATGGCCAAGG
>DBMS01000152.1:628-2302 GCA_002297665.1 Holophagaceae bacterium UBA692
TGCCCGAGGCCGGCAGCCTCCTCGTGGACGAGCCCATCGCCCGCCACCGGGTGGACCGCCTCAAGATGACCGTCAACGCCTCGGGCCGTCCCAGCCAGACCCGCGTGCGGGTCCTGGCCAAGGCCTGCGGCCTGGCCCTGGTNNCCACCAGATCCGCCTGCACCTGTCCCACCTGGGCGCGCCCATCCTGGGGGATCCCGTGTACGGCGGCGCCAGCGCCTGGCTCGACGCCGACAAGCGCCACTTCGCGTGCCCCCACCCCATGCTCCACGCCTGGAAGCTGTCCCTGGACCACCCGGCGGACGGGAGGCGCCTGGACCTGAAGGCGCCCGTGCCGGAGGCGTTCACGGCGGTCCTGGCGCTCCTGGGGATGGCCGCGCCCGGATGAGGGCGGTTCAGGAAAGGGCGATGACCTCGTCGGGGGTGGGCGCCCCCGTGGACTTCCCGCTGGTGGCGCGAAGCCGCGTGGCCATGCCCACCAGCATCTCCCGCACNNGTGTCCGGGAACTCCCGCAGGAGCACCGCGAAGTTCCGGGCGTGGATCACCACGCACTGGGTGGGTTCGGCGGCGATGGCGGTGGCGGAGCGGTCCAGGCCCAGCAGGAAGGTCATCTCCCCCAGGAAGCCGCCGGGACCGATGCGGGCGATCTCCCGGTCCCCCTTGAGGATGCGCACGGTGCCCGCGAGGAGGTAGAACATCTCCACGCCGGGCTCGCCCTCGCGGAAGAAGACGTGGCCCTCGGGGGCCTCCAGGAGCAGGTGGCGGTGGCCGGGGTAGCCGCGGCGGGCCTTGCCCTCCATGAGGCGCTTGATAGCCACCGCGTCGCCCCGGTGGCAGGCCGCGGCCACCTCCACCCCCAGCAGGAGCATGGCCATGGACACGTAGATCCAGATCACGATCAGGAACAGGGACTTGAACGAACCGAAGGCCACCCCGTAGCTCTGGTCGATGGTGAGGAACCAGGTGAAGCCCGGGCGCAGCAGGAACCACAGGGTCGTGGTGGTCAGGGCCCCGGCCAGCAGGTGGCCCCGCTTCGCGTCCCTGGGGGCGTACACGGCCATCAGGCCCATCACCAGGGCCGTGCTCACCGCGAAGGGCAGGGGCAGGCCCAGGGAAAGGCCCCGGGAGCCCAGGAGGGAGGCGTTGAGGAAGTGGAGGAAGACGCCCGCGCCGGCCAGGGCGGCCAGGGCCGTGAGGGACGCGACGCCCCCGGCCAGGTCCATGAGCTTGACCAGCCACAGGGAACGGGTCTCCCGCTCCTTGAAGATGCCCCGGACGATCTCGCGCAGGGCCGTGACCAGGGGCGACACGGACCAGGCCAGGACGAGGAGGTTGAGGAGGCCGGCGGTGCCCGGGTGGCGCGTGAGGGCGGCCACGTCCGCCAGCACCCGGTCGGCCTGGCCCGGCAGCATGCTGGCCAGGTACTCGGTGAGCCGCTGGTGGGCGGCCGCTGAACTTCCGGTGATCATGCCCAGGATGTAGGTGAGCAGGAGCAGGGCCGGGATGAGGGCCAGCAGCGTGTAGAAGGCGAGGCTGGAGGCCTGCCGGAGGCCCCCGTTGGCCCGGAAACCCGCCAGGGATTCCAGGGCCGTCTCCCAGGCGTGGTGGGCCAGGTCGGCGGGCCGGGTCCGGCGCTCCTCCATGGACGGCCTCAATCGGTTCCCACGGTGACC
>DBMS01000152.1:2319-3682 GCA_002297665.1 Holophagaceae bacterium UBA692
GGCCTGCGGGGGGCGGTGTACCGTCCATCGGGGCCGATCTCGCCGCCCTCGGCCTCGTCCACGGTCCACACCGCGGCGTCCCGGGGCAGGCCGCGCATGCGGACCCGGAACGTGATGGAGGCACCCGGCGCGACGCGCGGCGAAAGGGGCTCCACCACGGGGCAGGGCAGCACCCGCACCTCCACGGCCTGCTTGTGGCCGTGGTTGCGCAGCACGAGGTGGTAGGTCCCCGCGGCCTCGGGCGGCACGTAGGTGACGCGGGGGCCCTGGCTCTGGAGCAGGCCGCCTCCGTACATCTCCTGCACCTCCCACTCCGGATCCGCGACCTCGTCGCCCTGGGCGCGGGCGGTGATCACCAGGGTTTCGCCCACCACCACGGCGGGGGCCTCGGGCTCCACCACCAGCTGCCGGGAGTCGCGGCCCCCTCCGCAGGCGGCCAGGAGGGCCACTGCGGCGGCGGCCATTGCTTTTCCCATGTACTTTGCGGCTTCTTGCATCGGTTCCTTCATCCCATTGTCTATAATGGCCTGGATCCCGCCCTCGGATGGCTCTTCGAGATCACGGCACCTCCAGGGTAGGCAGAAACCAGCGCCGGAGGCGAACCATGTTTGATCCCCATGCCCTGCTGACGGCCCCGACGCCCGCCATCCTTGCCGATGCGGAAGGCCTGGCGGCTTGGGTTTCCCGGCCCGAGACCGCCTATCCGCTGGGTGCCGGGGTCGTGGCGCTGCTGGTGATCCTCATCCTCAAGTGGGCGGATATCGCCAGCTGGAGACGGGCCCGCCACAAGGAGGTCTTCCGGCCCATCGAACTGGAGCAGGTGCTTCACGGCCAGCCTCCGGTGGTGGTGGACCTGCGCAGCCCCGACGATTTCAACGGCCCCGGGGGGCACATCCGGGGCGCCCGGAACCTGCCCGTCAACCACCTCCTGAAGGGCCTGGCGGAAATCACCCAGGACAAGCGCCAGCTGGTGGTCCTGGTGGATTATGACGACCGGGTCTCCCACCGCGCCGCGGAGGACCTCCAGGCCAACGGCTACGTGTGGGTTCGGGTCCTCCGGGGCGGCATGCGGGCCTGGCGGAACGGGAACCTGCCGGTCGCCGTGAGCGGACGCCGTTGATATGAACGAGAGGGGACCGCGCGGTCGCTACGCTCCCTCTCCGTCCCCCCTCNNGGCGGAGCCCGGCCACCACGTCAGACAAGGGGGGACCCGGGGTATGAAGCCGCTCGCCAGGCTCAGGGAGGGTTTTCCCATCACCTTCGCGGGATGGGGCCTCCTCGCGCTGGCCGGCGTGGCCTTCTGGTTCCAGGGCGTGGCCCGGCTGGACCTGGTGCTGCTCGCCGGGAGCGTCCTGGCGGCGCT